>NZ_JBVYOQ010000029.1:0-106922 GCF_056134165.1 Actinoplanes sp. 13
CCCCCCCCCCCCCCCCCCCCCCCCCCCCCCCCCCCCCCCCCCCCCCCCCCCCCCCCCCCCCCCCCCCCCCCCCCCGCTACCGTGTGGGCAGCGGAGAGGAGCAGTGACCGGGTGCCCAGGGTGACGTTGCAGACCATCGCCGACCGGGTCGGTGTGAGCCGGATGACCGTGTCGAACGCGTTCTCCCGCCCCGATCAGCTCTCGCCCGCCCTGCGCGAGCGCATCCTGGCCGCCGCGCAGGACCTCGGCTACGTCGGCCCGGACCCGACCGCGCGGGCGCTTGCCAAGGGCACCACCGGCGCCGTCGGGATCCTGCTCACCGAGTCCCTGCGATATGCCTTCACCGACCTGGTGGCGGGCGCGTTCCTCGGCGCGATCGCCGAGGAGCTCGCGCCGACCGGCCTGGCCATCACCCTGCTCACCGCCACGGGATCGGACGATCTGATCCCGGCCCGGGACGTGGCGATCGACGGCGCGCTCGTGTACTCCTGCGAGCACACCTCGCCCGCCGTCACCTGGCTGCGCCGGCGCAAGCTGCCGATGGTCTTCGTCGACCAGGACCCGGTGGCGGACGTGCCGAGCATCAACATCGCGGACCGGGCGGGCGCCAGGGCGGCCGCCCAGCATCTGCTCGACCTGGGCCATCGCCGCATCGCTGTCGCGATGAAGGGCCAGTTCGGCGTGCACGGCTTCGTCGACGGCGAGGTGTCCGCCGAGATCGGCGGGCACGCCTCACGCCAGCGATGGCTGGGCTGGCGGGACGCGCTGACACCCGCGGGGGTCGAGCCGGTCGTCGTCCGGCACCGTCTGGAGCAGACCGATGCGGTACGCCGTGACATGCGCACCCTGCTGTCGGCGCCCCCGGGCGAACGCCCCACCGGGGTGCTGTGCTTCTCCGACTCCACCGCGGTGGGCGTCCTGCAGGCCGCCGACGATCTGGGGCTGCGGGTGCCGCGGGACCTGTCCGTCGTCGGCTTCGACGACGGTCCACTGGCGACACAGCTCCAGCCCGCACTGACCACGGTGCGCCAGGACGTGGAGGAGAAGGGCCGGGCGGCCGCGGCCGCGCTCACCGGGGCCATCCAGCAGGCCCGGACCGGCGGGACCGGCCCGGTGCCGCACGTCGAGCTGCCGGCCACCCTGGTGGTCCGGGAGAGCACCGGCCCAGTGCCGGGCTGACCTGGCGATTCAGCGGCGGCCCGCGGACGTCAACTGGCGCCGGGCGACGTATTCCACCAGTTCGATGAGCACGTTGCGGGCAGCGACCTGGTCGCGTGCGTCGAAGAGCACCACCGGCACACCCGGGTCCAGGTCGAGCGCCCGCGCGACCGCCTCCGGCGCGAACCGGTGCTCGCTGTCGAAGCAGTTCACCGCCACCACGAACGGCGTGCCGCGCTGCTCGAAGTAGTCGATCGACGGGAAACAGTCGGCCAGCCGCCGGGTGTCGGCGAGCACCACCGCCCCGAGCGCGCCCTGCGACAGCTCGTCCCAGAGGAACCAGAACCGGTCCTGGCCGGGCGTGCCGAACAGATAGAGCTGGAGGTCCTCGGTGATGGTGATCCGACCGAAGTCCATGGTCACCGTCGTGGTGGTCTTGCCCTCCACCCCGGACACGTCATCGGCGCCCTCGGCGCCGGTGAGGACCTCTTCGGTCTGCAGTGGGCGGATCTCGCTGACCGACCCGACCATCGTGGTCTTGCCCGCGCCGAAACCCCCGGCAATGAGGATCTTGAGGGCGACCGGGATGCGCGACGAGCCGCCGTTGCGGTCAGAGCGCACGGAGTCCATTGACAACCGCCTTGAGTACGTCGACGTCGTGCGGCTGCGTGGCCGCCGGAGGTTCGTACAGCGAGATGAGCCCCGCTGAGCGTAGATCACCGAGGAGCACCCGGACCACGCCGATCGAGAGGTCCAGCTGGGACGCCAATTCAACCACGGAGATCGGTTCCCAGGCGGCAGCGACGATGGCGTGGTGCTCCGGTTGGAGTTGCGGGCCCTGCGGCATGTCCGGGACGGTGGCCACCACGAAAGCGACCAGATCGAACTCCCCGTCCGAGGGAGCGACCCGGCCCTGGGTCATCGCGTACGGACGGACCACCGGCCCCGCATCGTGGTCCAGCCAGTCGTGAGGGGTCACACCCGGCTGCTCAGAGGGCATCGGACGGCGTGAGCGCCGTCCGCTCCGGAGCGCTCATGATCTGCCCGACCCGGGTCACCAGCATCGCCATCTCGTAAGCGATCAGGCCCAGATCGGCGTCGGCGGAGGCGAGGACGGCCAGGCAGGCGCCCTGCCCCGCGGCCGTCACGAAGAGGAAGGCCTCCTCCATCTCGACCACCGTCTGGCGTACCTGCCCGGCCCGGAAGTGACGGCTCGCGCCCTTGGCGAGGCTCTGGAAGCCGGCCGCCATGGCCGAGAGGTGTTCGGCGTCCTCGCGGCTCATCGCCGCGGAGCAGCCGAGCATGAGCCCGTCGGCCGAGAGCACCACGGCCTGCTGCGCGGTTGGCACCCGTTCGACGAGGTCGTCGAGGAGCCAGGTGAGGTTCGCGCTCTGCTTCGTAGTCGCCACTATGTGTCCTTCTCCAGCCTGAGGTTCTCTCCGGGGCCCGCGGCGCGGTCGCCGGGCGCGCCCGCATCGGTCCCGGACTGTGCTCTGTCCCGTGCCGTCGCGACATCGACGAGGGCCGGGAAGGTGACGGTAGCCGCATCGCCGAACGTCGCGGCGCTCGGCTCCTCGGGGTGCCCGTTGCTCGGTTTCTCCGGGTTCGGCCCGGCCGTCGTGGGCGCCGGCTCCGGCGCCGGAGGCACCCGCGCGGCGTCGACGCGGGAGGCGTCGATGCGGCCGCGGGTGGTGCCGAGCTGGAGGGCGCTCATCAGCGTGCGGACCTGCTCCGGGGAGCGCTCCGGCGCCTGCGACTCCGGCTGCACGACGGGTTTCCGCAGCTGCGGAGCCAGGTTCGCCTGCCGGACCCGGCGCGGCAGGTTCTCCAGGGCGGCGGTGTCCTCGTCCAGCTCGGCGGCGGCCGGTTCGGTGTCCGGGAACGCCGGCACCGCCGGGAAGGGGGCCATCGGCGCCGAGTTGCGCGGCACCGACCGTGGCGCCATCGGGATCTCGTCGAGCGGTGCCGGCGCACCGGACCGCTCCAGCGTGGCGCCGTTGGTCCCGTTGGCCTTGAACTGCGCCGCGTGGGCCTGCGCCGCGTGCGGCACAGCGCCGTTGGAGCCGGCCCCGCCGGACAGTGCCGTGACCTCGGCGGGCGGCGACTCGCTCGCGCGGCGGACCCGGCGGCGCTGGACCAGGCCCTCGGCGCTCAGTTCGGCGGCGACCCGGCTCGGCGCGGGGCCGCTGTACTCGGCGGCCTCCGGCTCGGCGGTGACCCCTCGCACTTCTTCCTGGCCCGGCCATGGGAGCTCGGCCGGCGAGTGACGTGACGAGTCCCCGGTGCCCGGACCGGCCGGCGGGCTGTCCCACGCGTGGTCCTTGCCGCTCGGTGCGGCCGGGACCGCCGGGCCGGGCGCCGCGGCCACCAGCTCGCCGGGGATCAGCACGATCGCGGTCACCCCGCCGTACCCGGAGGCGCGCAGCGAGACCCGGATGCCGTGCCGGTTCGCGAGCTGCGCCACCACGAACAAGCCGAGGCGCGCGCTGTCGGTGGGATCGAAGTCCGGCGGCTCGGCGAGCCGGCGGTTCGACTCCTCGAGCTGCTCCGGGGTCATGCCGAGACCACGGTCCTCGATCTCGACGGCGTAGCCGTTCGGCAGGACCTGACCGATCACCTGGACCCGGGTGTGCGGCGGGGAGAACGACGCGGCGTTCTCGATCAGCTCGGCGAGCAGGTGGATCACGTCACCGACCGACCGCCCGGCCAGCGCCGAGGAGGCCACCGAGCGGATGTCGACCCGCTTGTAGTCCTCCACCTCACTGATCGCGCCGCGAACCACGTCGATCACCGGAACCGGGTTTCGCCAGCCCCGGCCGGGCGCGGCACCGGCGAGGATGACCAGGTCCTCGGCGTGCCGCCGCATCCGGGTGGCGAGGTGGTCGACCCGGTAGAGGTCCTCCAGCTCCTGCGGCTCGGTCTCCCGGCGCTCCATCTTGTCCAGCAGGGAGAGCTGGCGGTGCAGCAGCGTCTGGCTGCGCCGGGCGATGTTCAGGAACACCTCGTTGATGCCGCGCCGGACGTTCGACTCGTCGACCGCCGACCGCACCGCGGTCTTCTGCACCTCGTTGAACGCGTGACCGAGCTGCCCGATCTCGTCCTCGCCGTACTCCAGCGGGGGCGTCTCCCCCTCGACGTCGACGGCCTCACCGCGCTGCAGCCGCCGCACCACCGAGGGCAGCCGCTCCGAGGCCATCTCCAGGGCCTCCCGGCGCAGCCGGATCAGCCGGCCGACGATCGAGCGGCCGAACCGCACCGAGACCATGATGGACACCACCAGGGCCACCAGGCCGAGCAGGCCGGCCAGGCCCAGCCAGAGCAGGACGTTGATCGCGATCGGCGTGGCGTCCTGGGCGATCCGCTCGACGGCCCGCAGCTCGAAGGCGGTCAGGTCCTGCGTCGCCCGGTCGTAGACGGGCTGCCACTGCGGGCCGGAGACCGGCGTGGGCCCACCGACGTAACTGTCCCCGATCAGGATGTTCTGCATGTGGGTGAGCTCGAGGAAGGTCGTGCTCATCAGCAGCCGGGAGTAGTCGCCCTGCACCGCCACCGGCATGTCGGCGACACCGGCGCCGAGAAGGTACCGGGAGGTGCTGAGGTACTCCACGAGGTTGCCGCGGGAGACCGCGTCGATGCGTCCCGACGCCGCTGCCGCCGCCATCAGGGCGTCCGCGCGGCTCAGGTACTCCTGGCCGCGGAACGCGCTGATCACACCGCGGACCTCCTTGTCGACCCGCTCGTGGAAGAAGACCGCGGCGGACCGGGAGACGTCGAACCCGGCGTCGACGACCTCGTTGAAATACTTCATCTGGGACAGCACGTCCATGTCCCGGGCATCGACCCGGTCGCGGACCGTGGCCAGCTCGCCGAGGTGCGTGTTCAGCTGGTCGACCGCGTCGCTGACCGACTCGTTCAGGTCGGTGCCCGCGGCCGCCGTGCGGAAGTCCTCGACGGCCCGGTCGGTCGCCGCCCGCTGGGTCGTCAGGTCGTTCAGGGAAGCGGTGCGGGAGGCGACGTAGGCCGCGGCGAAGTGCCGCTCGCGCTGCACCTGCATGATCAATTGCAGACCCGGGTCACCGAGGCTGTGCACCGCGTCACGGGCCGAGAGGAGGGTGAGAGCCGGACCCGACGTCACCACAGTGGCGAAGATCCAGAGCGCGAGCAGGGCCGAGAGCGGCACCGCGACCATCGCGATGATCTTCGAACGGATCGACCAGTTGCGGCTTCTCATCAGGCTCCGCCCGAGGGTTCGGTAGGAAACGATCAACGCCTGGCCAGCGACGACGGGGCGATCAGAATGGGACGGCCGTCGCGCCTGACTCATGCGCTCGGCGAAGGATACGTAATGACGTCCGTCTCAGCCAGCACCGCCCAGTATCAGATGCTGGGCTCGCCGACCGTTTCTCCTGGCAGATTGGCATGCGATCTTTTTGCGAGATCGCCGGGCCCGGGACAGCGCCGGCGCGAATCATGTGCATCGACAAACGCAGACGCACGATCACCACAACCGGCGTACCTTCTCCCCCGGAACGGGATTGGTGTCCGGGGCGTAGTGGGAATACCTCCTGACGAAGAAGGAGGAACCCCATGTCCCCCACCATCACCATCGTCCTGATCGTCGTCGTCCTACTCGTCCTGGTCGCGATCGTCCTCGGCGCCCGGGCCGGGCGGCGCCGCAAGCTTCAGAAGACCTTCGGCCCGGAGTACGACCGGGTCGTCGCCGACACCGGCAACCGCTCCGAGGCCGAGCGCGAGCTGGTCGAGCGCACCAAGCGGCACGCGCAGCTGGAGCTCAAGCCGTTGTCCGCCGAGTCCCGGTCGAAGTACGCGGCGGCCTGGGAAGAGGTCCAGATCCGCTTCGTGGACAACCCCAAGGAAGCGGTCGAGACCGCCGACGAGCTGGTCACCAGGCTGATCGCCGAGCGCGGCTACCCGACCGGCGACTACGACGAGCGGCTCGCGAACCTGTCCGTCGAGCACGCCGCCACGCTGGAGCACTACCGCTCCGCCCACGAGATCAGCCGGCGCAGCCGCAGCGGCGAGACCGGCACCGAGGACCTGCGCCAGGCGCTGGTCCATTACCGCGCGCTCTTCGCCGACCTGCTCGGCGAGAACCCGGTGCAGCACGCCACGTCGGCCACCCCTGACGAGGGCGCCGTTCCCACGCAGCGAACGGCCACATCGGACGAGACCGCGTCCGGCCGCACGGTGGCCGACACTGAGGACACCGCCACCGAACCCGGCGCCGAGCGCTCCCGGCCCGACGCCACCAGCCGCTGAGGAGTTCCACGATGCGCTTCTTCTCGAACGAGGCCAAGGACAACACCGACGAGCACGACGGCGACGCCCGGGCGGAGCAGGACGACCGGGCCGAGCACGCCCAGCCCGGGCACTCGGGGTCCGAGCCGGTCGCAGTGCCGCAGCAGCGGGCCGGATCGCCGTGGCAGCACGGCCCCGCGGACTCGGCCGACCGGCCCGTGGTGGATCCCGCGCCGCAACCGACCGCCTTCGGGGCGTCCACTGTGGGCGGCGCGGTCGCCGCGTCGGCCGCCGCCGGGCCGCACGAGACCGACACCCGCTCGACGGACCGGGTCACCGACGCCGCCTCCGGGGTGGCCGACGACCGGACGGGGTCGCCGGGCGACCGGCCCGGTGACACCGGCCGCACCGACGTGTCCGAAACGGATCGTCCGCACGGTGCGGATGACGAGGGCGCGGGGGCCGGCTCCGAGTCCGGCCACGACACCCGGCTCGACGCCGGGCACCAGGACTCCCGGCGCGACGACAGCCCGGTCGACCTCGCGCTGGAGGACCGGGGCACGTTCGACGACCCGCACGTCACGCCGGACCTGCGCACCGGCGATCGGGAGGCCGCCGGCACGATCCACGACGAGGTGACGGGCGACAAGGCCATGGACGACCGGGCCACGGACGACAAGGTCACGGACGACAAGGGGCCGGAGGTGGTGGCGGTCGCCGTCGCCGAGAAGCCGGCGGCCGAGGAGAAGCCCGCGATCAGCGGACCGGCTCCCTTCTTCCCCACCGCCGACACCGACGCTCTCCGCGAGCGGTGGCGTGACGTTCAGCTCCGCTTCGTCGACGACCCGAAGGGCGCGACAGCGGAGGCCGCCGGGCTGGTGGACGAGGCGGTCGACAAGCTCACCACGGCGCTGCGCGACCACCGCGGCTCGCTGTCGAAGGGCTCCGAGGAGACCGAGGCGCTGCGGGTGGAGCTGCGCTCCTACCGCGACATCCTGGACCGCCTGCTCGGCCTCTGACCGCACCGGCACAAGAAAGAGGGGAGCCGCGGCTCCCCTCTTCGTGCGTCTCAGCCCTGCGGCTCGTCCGTCGGCTCCGGTTCCTCCTCGCCGGCGCCGGCGCCACCGGTCGGGTCCCCGGACGGATCCGGCTCGCCGGTGGGCTCGGTCGATTCGGTGGGCGGGGTGCTGGACCCGCCGGCGGACGGCTCGGCCGACGGCGGCTCCGAGGACGGCGCCGAGGCCGACGGGCTCAGCGGGACCGGCGCGGAGGAACTGGGCCGCACCGAGCGACGGGAGCCGACCGGATCGTTGTCCGGGCGCATCGGCCGGGAGGTAGCCGGCGGAAACGTGTATCGCGTGACGGGATCGGCGTTCTCCGGTGTCTGCCCCGCGCCGGTGCCGCCGAAGTCGAGCTCGGCGCCGGTGTCGTTGTCCGGGAACTGCTCACCGACGGTGGAAGGCCGCTCGTTCGGCGCGAGGTTCACCGTGCCCAACTGGGCACCGAGCCACAGCGCCGGGCCGAGACCGACCGCGACGATGGCTCCGAAAAGCGCCATCGGACCTCGCTCCATGAGCGCCTCCCCGCTTCCAAGACGATCGTCGCGCCTCGTCCCGACCCTGGCTACCCAATTAGGGATAGGTCGAAGCGAACAATCGCCGAGGTTATTGTGACCCAAAGTGACGTAATGGTTGCTCATCCGTCGGGGATGAGACTCTGTCCGCTTCGGGGTACGGGGGACCGCTCGTCCGGGTTCAGCGCGTGCCGGCGAGGAAGACGACCGCGTCGTCCCACGCGGACCATCCGCCCGGCAGCTCCTCGGTGTCGAGGGCCGGGCGCAGCGTCAGGCCGGCACCGTCGCGCAGGCCCAGTGTCCAGCCCTTTCGCCGCCCGGGAAGGGCCGTCACCGACGCCACGTCAGCGAAGGCGACGAAGCGTCCGACGCCCGAATTGCCGGAAGACGCGGCACCATCTCGGGCGGTGGCGGATGCCGTCTCCGAGGACTCCTTCGTGGGATCCGGGGCTTCTTCCGAGGCGGCCGACGGCACCGGGATCCCCTCGGCGGCGATCCGGGTCAGCCGTCGTCTCGCCTCGGCCGCCTTGCCCCGGGGCAGGCCCGGCACCAGATAGAGCCCGAGATCGGTGATCAGCAGATCGGCACGCTCGCCGTCCGCGGAGAGGTTGACCAGCCCGCCCAGCACCTGGGCCCGGGCCGTGCCGTCACCGCCGGCCGGGGCCGCGAGGTCGACACCGATCTTCTCCAGGTACGCCCGGACCTCCCCGACCGTCGCCGGGTCGGCCGCCGCCAGAGCCAACTCGGCGAGGTTCAGGTACGCGCCGTCCGCACCCACCACCTCGGCCGCACCCGTCCAGCTGTGCCGCCACCGGACCACCCCGCTGCGCAGGGCGGCGAGGGCCAGCATCAGGCCGAGCAGCTCGACGATCCGTGCGGTGGTCTCCTCCGGCGTCTCGTCGGGGAACAGCGCGGCGGTGGCCTCCCGCAGCCGGCCGTCACCGGCCAGCTCGAGCACCCGGGCCGGGCCGGGCACCGGTGTCCCTGCGGCCCGCGAGATCGTGGCGAGGGCGGCCTCGGCCTCCCGCTCCATCTCCGCGGTACGCGCCACACTGAGGCACTCGTCCCAGCCGACGACCGTGCGGCCCCGAGGTGGGAAGGCGACCTGCTGCAGCGCCCGTCCGAGGGTCGGCAGATAGGGCACCAGCTCCTCGACCGGCTCCGGCGCCGGCTCAGCGGCAGAATCAGCGGCCGGCTCAACAGCGGGCTCAGCGGTCGACTCGGCAGGAGTCTCAGCGACCGGGCCGCCCAGCGCCGCCAGCCGCTCGGTCAGCGGCGGATGCGTGTCCCACTCCCCCGCCGGTTCCGGCTCCTGGCCGCGCAACCGGCTCAGATCCGCGGCGCGGGCCGCCAGGACTCGCAACAGACCCCCGAACACGTCGTCCGGGACGTACCCCGACTGCCACGCCGGACCCACGTACTCCGCGTGGAACAGCCGCTGCATCGCGGCCAGCGCCGGCAGATCGCGCAGGGCCGCCACCGCCGGGCCGGCACCCGCGTGCTCGGCCGCGAGCCGGTCGGCCGCCAGCTCCTGAGCACGACTGAACGGCGCGTCGATCCGGCGGTAGAACCGCGCGTACGCCCGTAGCACCGCCCCGGCCGGGTTGCGCCGGGAGATCCGCGGCACCAGCCGGCCCACAGTCACCCGGCCCCGGTACGCGACCGGCGCCCACCGGCTCGACCGCGGCGAACCGTGCGCCAGCTCGTGTGCGACCACGGCGCGCACCCGGTCCGGGTCCCACGCCATCAGCAGCGGAAGGCCCAGGTAGAGGTCGCGCCGGCCACCGGCGAGACCCAGCACGCGGACCCGTTCGCCGAGCACCGCGGTGGCGTCCGCGACCACGGTGACACCGTCCGGTGGGCGTACCCCGGCCGCCTCCGCCGCCTTGTCGACGAGCTCCCACAGCCGCGGCGCGTCCGCCCGGGCGATCGCCACCCCGGCCGGCACGCGTGTCCGGGTGTGCAGCGCGCGCCAGGTCGCGTAGCCGAGCGCGCCCACCGTGGCGATGCTCAACGGCACGCCGGCCCGCAGCGCGAAGGCGCTCGGCAGCAGCCACAACAGCGTCCACAGCGCCAGCAGCACCAGCGCCAGCTGGAGTCCCGCCATCACCAGGAACCCGGCCAGCGCGGCAACCGATGCCCGCGCCGCTCGTGCGTCGTTGCTCAAGCCGTCACTCCTCCCCGATCGGGCCCCAGACTAGAGCGCCGGGTGACACCCGGCCGTTCCGCGGCCGCTCATGGGGATGTACGAGCGACATGGCCGACCTCGATCAGACGCTTGCCGTCGCTCTGAAGGGTTACGCGTGGCTGCCCGATCTGCGCAGGCGCGCCTCCGGCGACACGGCGTCGGGCGGGCCGGTGGTGCGGACCCGCGTGATGTGACAGCCCGCCGTGGCCGTCTGCGGGCCGTCTCTTCTACGGCGACGGCAACCTGGAGCGGCACACGGCGCTGCCGGGACCGGTGATCTGGACACTGTTCGGCCGCGGCGCGGTGCACGCCCTCGACGGCGAGGCACACCGGGCCCGCAAGTCGTCCCGTAACCGCGTGTGAAGTTGGGGTCCGAATCGAGCCGCAACTTCACACGGGTCAGGGCCAGTCGATCTCGGTGGAGCGGTGGTAGGCGATGCCGGCGGCGTCCCATCGCGGGCCGAACGCGGCGATCCGGGCACGGAACGACTCCCAGTCCCGGCTGCCCCGCGGCGACCAGCCCACCTCGGCGACGGCCGGCAGCCGCGGGAAGGTCAGATATTGCACGTCGGCCAGGCTGCGCAGCGTCTCCGACCAGAGCGGCGCCTCGACGCCCAGCAGGGCTTCCTCACCCACGCCGGGCAGCCGGTCCGCCGGGTCCCAGTCGTACGCGCGACGCACCCCCACATGCCCCGCCCAGTCCAGGCCGAGCCGGGTGTCCGCGTCGTACTTCATGTCGAGGTAGGTCCGGTCGGCCGGCGCCATGATGATCTGCCGTCCGGCGGCCGCGGCCCGCGCCGTGTTCGGATCCTCCGCCTCCGGCCGCCAGTAGTGCACGATCGCGGTCTCCGGCAGCTCGGCCGCCGCGATCTCGTGCCAGCCGATCGCCCGCTTGCCGTACTTGCCGGGGATCGGGAGCACCCGGGCGAGGAAGGTGCGATAGTCCTCGGGCGGTGTGGAGAGGCACTCGTCGCCGCCGATGTGCAGGTACGGCCCGGGCGTGACGTCGCAGACCGTCCTGATCACGTCCTCGACGAACGCGTACGTCTCCTCCTTGCCGGCGACCAGCGAGCTGTAGCCGACCTCGGCGTCGGTGCGCTGCGTCACCGGGCTGCCGTCGGCGGTCAGTTCCGGGTACGCCAGCTGGGCCGCGTTCACGTGACCCGGCATGTCGATCTCAGGAACGATCGTGACGAACCGCTCGGCGGCGTACCGGACCAGGTCGGCGTACTCGGCCAGGGTGAGGAAGCCCGGGCCGGCGCCGTCCACGCCGGTGCCCGCGCCGCCGCTGACCTCGGTGAGCCGGGGCCAGGACGGGATCTCCAGCCGCCAGCCCTGGTCGTCGGTCAGGTGCAGATGCAGATGATTGATCTTGAACTGGACCAGCACGTCGATGTGCTTGCGCACCTCGTCGGCGGTGAAGAAGTGCCGGGCCAGGTCCAGCATCGCGCCCCGGTACGGGTAGCGCGGCTCGTCCTCGATCACGCCGCCGGGCAGCTCCGGGCCGAGTTGCCGCAGCGTCTGCACGCCCCAGAACAGTCCCTGCGCCGTGCCGCCGACGAGCGTGACCGACTCCGCCGAGATCTCCAGCCGGTAGGCCTCCGGCGCCAGTGAGGCGTCCACGTCGAGACGGATCGCGCCGTCCGGGCTCTCCGCGAGAGACATCACGCCGGCCAGGTACGCGGCGACCCCGGAGGCCGGCGGGACCGCGCTCACCCCCGTACCGGAGGTGATGGTGAAGGTGGTGGCCGGATCCGGCTGCACCGAGGCCGGCAGCGGGATCACATCGCTGAGCTGCTTCGTCTGAGCGCGCACTCTCAACACTCTAAACTGTTCGGCCATGACGATCACCACGCGTCACGGCGTCCCGGGCGACGAGCAGACCCTGCACGACCTCGCCGCACGCACCTTCGCGCTGGCCTGCCCGCCCGGCACCGCGCAGGAGGACGTCGACGCGTTCATCGCGGCGCACCTGTCCACCGAGAGCTTCGCCCTGTACCTGGTCGACCCGGACCGCATCCTGGTGATCGTGTCCGAGGACGATCAGCCGGCCGGTTACGCGATGCTGGTGCGCGGGCCGATCGCCGACCCGGACGTGGCGGCCGTGGTGGACGAGAAGACCAGCATCGAGCTGAGCAAGTTCTATCTGACGGCGGAGCGCCACGGCAGCGGGCTGGCGCACGCGCTGATGACCGAGACGCTGGCGGCTGCCGCCCGGACCGGCGCCGAGACGTGCTGGCTCGGCGTCAACCAGCAGAACGAGCGGGCCGCGCGGTTCTACACCAAGCACGGTTTCGAGATCGTCGGCGTGAAGCGGTTCCTGGTGGGCTCCGAGTGGCACGACGACCATATCCGGCAAAGGGCCCTATCCTTCCCGGGGTGAAATCACGGGTGACATCGCAGGCGACTTCGCAGGTGCCATCGCGGGCGACTTCGCGGGCGACTTCGCGGGCGACTGAGGTTCGGGCAGCGCGGGACGAGGATGTCGCGGCGATCCGCGACATCTGCACGCGGGGCTACCGCGCGACCTATCCGGGCCTGGTCAGCAACGAGTTCATCGAGCGGATGCTGGCCACGTTCTACACCGCCGAGCGAGTCGCCGGGCAGATCACCGCCGCGCCGCCCGGCTGGCTCGGGTTCCAGGTGGCCGAGGAGGCCGGCCGGGTGGTCGGCGCGGCCGGCGGTGGCATGCTCACGCCCGGCGTGGGCGAGCTCTTCGTCCTCTACCTCGACCCGGACGAGCGTGGCCGCGGCCTCGGCACCCTGCTGCTGGACCGGGTCACCGGGCAGCTTCGCGACCAGGGTGCGACGGACATGTGGGTGGCCGTGCTGGACGGCAACGAGTTGGCCATCCCGTTCTACGAGGCGCGGGGCTTCCGCAAGGCGGAACGCCGCCGCACGACCCACTCCACCGAGGCCGACAACGCCTTCTCGTGGCGCATGGTCCGCTCGCTGCGCGCCGGCTGAGACATCCACCAAATTTTATATAAGAGATCACTTAAGTCGGCCGGGAAAGTGTCGCACCCGATCGATACCTTTGTTCATGCGGACCGGCGCCACGGGGGCGCCGGTCCGTCCATAGGCCCGGTTGCTACGCCGCGCCGCGGCGCAGGACGTCAGCGGTCTCGCGCAGACGATCGCGCAGCTCGGGCGGCGACTCCACGGTGAAGGGCGCGCCCATCACGCCGAGCACCATCACCGGCCAGCCCAGTTCGTCGACGCTCATCCGCATCCGGCACGTGCGGTCGGACAGCGGCTCCACTGTGGCCCAGTGGCCGACCATCGCGCGGAGCGCCTCGGCCGGCGACTCGACCACCGCCGACACGTCGTACCGGTTGGGGATGGCGGCGAGCCGCGAGCGCAGCCAGGCCACCGGGTCCCCGCCGGGCAGCTCGCGCGGGCGGAACCGGGCGCCGGTCAGGGCCGGCCCGGTGAGCCGGTCCACCCGGAAACTGCGCCAGTCGCCGCGGTCCAGGTCCCACGCCACCAGATACCACCGGCGGCCGAGAGAGACCAGCCGGTGCGGCTCCACGTGCCGGCGCATCGGCTCCCCCGTGGCGGGGGTGTATTCGAAACGCAGCCGCTCCTCCCCCCGGCAGGCCATCGCGATCGTGGTCAGTGACACCGCGTCCAGCGTCGGGCCGCCACCGAACACTCCCGGCGCCGTCACCGCCTGCAGCGCGTCGATGCGGCGGCGCAGCCGGGGCGGGAGCAACTGGATCACCTTTGCGAGGGCCCGTACCGACGTCTCCTCGAAACCGGCGACGGCGCCGGCGGCGGCGCTGCGCAGGCCGACCGCGATGGCCACCGCCTCCTCGTCGTCCAGCAGCAGCGGCGGCATCGCCGCCCCCGCCTGGAGCTGATAGCCGCCGGCCACCCCGCGGGAGGCGTCCACCGGATAGCCGAGTTCGCGGAGCCGGTCGACGTCGCGCCGCAGGGTGCGCGGGCTGACCTCCAGCCGCCCGGCGAGTTCTCCGCCGGGCCAGTAGCGGTGGGTCTGCAACAGCGAGAGGAGCCGCAGCATCCGAGCACTCGTGTTCGCCATGAATCCAGACTCCATCGATTTGCGGTCAGAAAGTGGCCGCTTCGAACCCTAGCGTGAGAGCCATGATGATTGAGACGCGAGAGCTGACGAAGCATTTCAAGGACGTCCGCGCGGTCGACGGCATCAACCTGACGGTGGCCCCGGGCGAGCTCGTGGCTCTGCTGGGACCGAACGGCGCCGGCAAGTCCACCACGCTGCGGATGCTCACCACGCTCATCCCGCCCACCTCGGGCAGCGCGCGGGTCGCCGGCTTCGACGTCGTCAAGCAGCAGCGCGACGTGCGGCTGCGGATCGGGTACATCGGGCAGGGCAACGGCGCCGGGCACAGCCAGCGCGGCCGGGACGAGCTGATCAGCCAAGGACGGGCGTACGGCATGCGGGCCCGCGCGGCCCGGGACCGGGCGAACGAGCTGGTCGACTCGCTCGGGCTGGGCGAGGTCGCCGACCGTACGGTCTCCACGCTCTCCGGCGGGCAGCGCCGCCGCCTGGACATCGCGATGGGGCTGATCCACTCCCCCGATCTGCTCTTCCTCGACGAGCCGTCCACCGGCCTCGACCCGCAGAACCGGGCCAACCTCCAGGAGCACATCCTCGAGCTCCGCGCGAAGCGGGCGACCACGATCGTGCTGACCACGCATTACCTGGACGAGGCCGACTCGATGGCGGAGCGGGTGATCGTCATCGATCACGGCCGGATCATCGCGGACGACACCCCGCAGCGGCTCAAGGCCGTCCACGTCGGCGACCGGGTCCGGCTCGGTTTCGCCACCGAGCACGACGCCGTCGCCGCGACCCGGGCCGTGACCGACGCCACCCGGACAGGCACCGAAATCACCGTGACCGCCGAGGACGGCGCCCACCTGGCCCCGAAGCTCCTGGAGGACCTGCGCGCCGCCGGCCTCTCCGTCTCGTCGATCGAGGTCACCCGGCCGACGCTCGACGACGTCTTCCTCACTCTCACCGGCCGCAGCCTGCGTGAGGGCCGTACCGAACTCGTGGAGGCCTGATCATGACTTCGCTCGTCACCGACACCCGTGTCGTCTTCAGCCGCGAGCTTCGCCCGGTGATCCGGGACCCGTTCTCGGTGATCTTCTCGATGATCCAGCCGCTGTTCTTCCTCGCGCTGTTCGCGCCGCTGCTGCCCGGCGATTCCTCGCTCCAGTGGTTCGTCCCCGGCATCATCGTGATGTCGTGCCTGTTCGGCTCGTCGATGACCGGATCCAATCTGCTCTTCGAGATCCAGACCGGTTCGCACGAGCGGATGCTGGTCACCCCGCTGCGGCGCCCGGCGCTGCTGATCGGCCGGGCGCTCAAGGAGATCGTCCCGATGATCGCCCAGGCTGCTCTGATCATCGCGGTGTGCATCCCGTTCGGCTTCGAGCTGCACCTCGGCGGCGCGCTGCTCGGCCTGCTGCTCCTGGCCGGCTTCTGCATCGGGCTCGGCGCGCTCTCCTACACCCTCGCGCTGGCCTCCAAGAACAAGGAGTGGCTGTTCTGGACCGTGCAGCAGACCCTGCTGTTCCCGCTGCTGCTGCTCGCCGGCGTGCTGCTGCCGATCGAGAACGGTCCGGGCTGGCTGCGTGCGCTCTCCCAGTTCAACCCCATGACCTATGTGGTGAACGCCGAGCGCGCGCTGTTCTCCGGCGACGTGCTGGCCCGCAGCACGGTCGAGGGCCTGGTGGCCGCCGCCGGCATGGCGGCGCTCGGGTTGTTCATCGGCGTCCGCGCGATGCAGCGGTCCGACTGAGCTACCTTCTTCTCGCGCCCGCGTCGTGCCGCGGGCGCGAGGGGGTAAGCCGATGCTGGGACTGCGCAGGTCACGGGACGACAAGAAGCCGGCCCGCGGCCTCGAGGTCGTGCCCCGCACGATCGGCCGACTGCTGGACAGCCTCACCCGGCCGGCCGGACCGCCGCCGCCCGCGGCCCGGCGCGGCAACCCCGACGCGGTGGTGGACTGCGCGGTCTACACCGCCGGCGCCCGCCGGGGCGGCCCGGGTCAGACCCGGTTCCCGGAGGCTGCCCGGCACGCCCGGCGGCGCGGCTCGTTCGTCTGGCTCGGCCTGCACGAACCGGACCGGGCCACGATGGGCGAGGTCGGGCGGGTGTTCGGGCTGCACGAACTGCTGGTCGAGCAGGCGGTGTCCGGTGGGCACCGGCCCGGCGTGGAGACGCTCGACGACGTGGTCCGGCTGGTCCTGCGGACCGCGCGGTACGTGGAGCACGACCGGCTCACCGAGACGTCCGAGGTGGTCGAGACCGGCGACGTCACGGTGCTGGTCGGCCCGTGGTTCGTGATCACTGTCCGGCACGGCCCGGTCGGCCCGCTCTGGGCGGTGCGGCGTGAGCTGGAGGGCCGCCCGGAGGTGCTGCGGCAAGGCCCGTGGTCGGTGGCGTACGCGGTGGGCAGCCGGATGGTGGACAGCTATCTGGACGTCGCCGAGCACGTGGAGCGGGTCCTGGAACACATCGAGGAGGAGACCTTCGCGACCGTCCGCTCCGGCGAGTTCGCCCACCTCTATCAGCTCAAGCGCGAGATGGTGGAGTTCAAGCGGGCGGTGCTGCCGCTCGCCGAGCCGATGGCCCGGCTGCTGGAGATGCGCGGGCTGCCGACCGCGCTGCGGCCCTATCTGGTGGACGTGCAGGGCCGGCTGGCCCGGGCGGTGGAGCGGGTCGCCAGCTTCGACGACCTGCTGAACTCGATCCTGCAGGCCCGGCTGGCACAGGTCGCGGTCGATCAGAACGACGACATGCGCAAGATCGCCTCGTGGGCCGCGATCGCCGCGGTGCCGACCGTGGTCGCCGGCATCTTCGGCATGAACTTCGAGGTGATGCCGGGGATCGAGTCGCCGTACGGCTTCGCCGGGTCCATCGCCGCGATGGCGCTGATCGGCGGTGGCGTCCATCACCGGTTGAAGAAAGCCGGTTGGCTTTAGTCACTGAAAGTAAATATCCCCTTGGCCGATCGGATCGGTTTTTCCGTCCAGATAGAGGTCAAGCGGGAGCATCCTGCCCTAGCCGATGAACACGGTGAGTTACTAGCCTGCTCACTGGGTTGATCTTTGGGGGGAACGACAGTGACGGCTACCGACGCCCCGGCACACCGTGCCGAATCCGGGCGAGGCCTGTTCTCGGCGTTGAAGGGGCATGTCGACCTCTTCCTGAACGCCGGTTCGCTGATGGCCACCACACTCATCACGTCGCTGTTCGGCTTCGCGTACTGGTGGGTCGCGGCCCACGTGGCGCCACTGGAGGCGGTGGGCCAGGCCTCGGCCGCGGTCTCGGCGATGACTCTGATCGGCACCATCGGCATGTTCGGCATGGGCACCATGCTCATCGGCGAGCTGCCGGCGATCAGCCGGGGCAAGTGGGACCTGATCTCCACCTGCGTCCTGACCGCGGGAACGGCGGCCACGGTCGGCGGCCTGGCCTATGTGGCCGCCGCGCACCTGTGGATGCCGAGCCTGCGGGACGCGCTCGGCGGCAACGCCGCCACCGTGCTGTTGGTCGTGGGTATCGCGCTGAACGCCATGACGCTGGTCCTGGACGAGGCCATGGTCGGCCTTCTGCAGGGTCCGCTCCAGCTGATGCGCAACGCGTGGTTCTCGGTGCTGAAGCTGGTGCTTCTCGGCGTGGTGGCGCTGCTGCCGGGCATGCTGACCGGCGGGGAGCTGCTGCTCACCTGGGTGGCCGGCATCGTCACGTCGACCGCGATCCTGTTCCGTACCCTGCGCCGGCGCCGCATGATCGACTCGTTGCGGCCCGGTGTGCGGTTGCTCCGCGGACGTGGCCGGGCGACCTTCGACCACAACCTGCTGAACCTGGCGACCTACCTGCCCCGCGCCGCGCTGCCGCTGGTGGTGACCGCGGTGCTCTCGGCCGAGGCGAACGCCGCTTTCTACACCGCGTTCATGGTGCTCTCGTTCCTGGCCATGGTGCCCGGCAACGTGGCGCTCACACTGTTCGCGGTGACCGCCGGCGACAAGGCCGCGCTGCGCTCCAAGGTCCGGGTCGGCCTGTTGATCTGCTTCGGCGTCGGCCTGCCCGCATCGCTCGTGGTGTTCGTCCTCGCCGAGCCGATCATGTCGCTGTTCGGCGCCGAGTACGCGGCGACCGCCGGCGACGCGCTGGCCATCCTGGCGCTCACCTACGTCCCGTTCGTCTTCCACCACTTCTTCCTCGCGATCTCCCGGGTCAACAACCGGCTGCGCGGAGCCGGCATCTTCTCGGTCTTCGCCGGTGTGACCGAGTTGCTGGCCGCCTGGTACGGCGGTGCCCAGCACGGCCTGAACGGCCTGGTCACCGCGGTGGTCATCGTGATGGCGATCGAGATGGTGCTGGTCGCGCCCACGGTGCTGAAGGTCGTCTTCGCCCCCGTCATCGACATGTCCGCAGTGGCAGAGGGAGTAAACGTCATGTCCACCACCAGCCTGACCCTGCGCGAGCGCGCCTGGCTGCCGCTGGAGTACATCCGCACGGTCGGCCCGGTCACCGGGGTCACCGCCGAGCGGGTGCGCCTGGCGCTGATCGGCCTGCACGCCACCGACCCGTCCCATCGCGCCGTCTCCCGGCTGGACCGCTCCGGCGCCAACTGGCAGCACATGGACGGCGCGTCGTTCGCCCGGTACGTGCTGGAGGCGGTGACCGACCTGGGCCCGGGCCCGGTCGACTTCGACGCGATGACCCGGCACCTGCAGGCCGAACCGCGGGGGCACCACCCGGTGCGGATCCTGGTCGGCGGCGGTTACTTCGCGCTGAAGGTGTCGCACGCGTACGGGGACGCCGGCCCGGTCAACACGCTGGTCCGTGAGCTGGTCCTGGCCGCGTCCGAGGGGCGGGCGGCCCGGATCGCGCCCTCGCGGCGCCACCGCACCGCGCTGCCCCGGGCCTGGTGGAAGCAGTTCGGCCTGCACCCCGGCCGGTGGAAGGAGGGGCTGAGCTTCCCTCGCCCGCCGCACCCGGAGAACGCTCCGGCGCGTCCCTGGCAGCCGGACCTGACCGTGCGCACCGCCCGGTCCGGCGAGGTGCTCGGCCAGATGCGCGCCTGGCGTGACCAGTACGCCCCCGGCGTCACCACCTCAGCGATCACCTTCGCGGCGTTCACCGCGGCTCTGCGCGAGCTCGGCTTCTCCCCCGACCTGCGGGGTGGCACGTTCCTCGCCGACGCCCGCCGTTACCTGGACCCGGGCATCAGCATCGACAGCAACTTCTGCCAGGGCCCATACCTGTCGCCGCCGAGCCTGACCGACCCGGCCGCCATCCACCGGACGCTCAAGGCGGAACTGGCCACCGGCCGCATCCTCACGATGATGCTGTTGCGCGAGGGCAAGATCATGGTCACCGGCGCGCCCGGGATGCCGGATCCCTATCCGGCCGAGGTGCCGATCGAGCCGCAGCCCCGGCTCACCTTCAGCAACCAGGGCCGGCACGACGTCCTCAGCGATCTGCCGTGGGCGGTCGGGCCGGCGGCCCGGGTGAACCACAGCGTGCCGACGCTGAACGGCCCGGAGGGGATCACGCTGACCACCAGCGAGATGAACGGGGTCCTGCATCTCGAGGCGACGTTCCACGCCAGCACGTACGACGCGAGCATGGTCGCCCGGGCGCTGGAGCTGGTGTGCACCGATCCGGCCGGTTTGATCATGGCGTATCGCTGAATCTCTCGACAAATACGACGCGCGGCCGGTGGACACACCGGCCGCGCGTTGTCTTCATGCCGCGACGCCCATGGACAAGAGGCGCCGCGGGCGATCACCGCCGGGGCCAGCCGTTGTTGCCACCACCGTGGTTGCCGCCACCCTGGTGACCGCCCGGGTGCCCGGTCGGCTGGGTGGTGGGCTGGGCAGTGGGCTGAGCGGTGGGCTGCCCGGTCGGCTGAGCGGTGGGCTGTGCGGTGGGCTGGCTGGTGGGCTGGCTGGTCGGCCTGCCACCCCAGTTGCCCTGCCCGGGCCGGTCGCCCCAGTTGCCCTGCCCGGGCTGGCCACCCGGGTGACCGGGCCGGCCCTGGCCACCGCCGGGGTTGTGGTGGCCAGGGCCGCCCTGACCGGGACCGCCGTGGCCCCCGCCCGGGCCGTGTCCCGGAGCACCCGGGTGGCCGTGTCCGGGGGCGCCCGGACCACCGTGGCCACCCGGCCAGGTCCTGTGCAGCACCGGCAGCGCCAGCACCGCCGTGCGGGACTGGGTGCGTGCCCGGAAGCCGCACTCGTCGTACGAGATGGTCGCCCAGAGCTTCACCACGCCGCTGTTCCGCTGGATCGGGGTGACCCGGACCCGGGTGAAGTCGGTGCGCCCGGCCCGCAGGCTGTCGCCGCGGGAGAGCGTGCCCGAGCGCCGGAAGCCGAGGTGGTCGACCTTCACGCCCCGCTCGCCACGCACCCGCACCTCGACGTCGCAGATCCGCCGGTCGGTACGCCAGTGGATGTTGACCCAGCTGCTGACGTTCGCCGGCACCTTCTGCAGCCAGGTGGAGACCGGCTGCGGCCCGCGCACGATGGCTGAGGCCGGAGCGGCCGCCGTGACCGCGGCGATACCCGCGGCCGTGGTGGCCAGGGCGACGTACGCTCCGATTCGCCGACTCTTCTGCATTTGGAATCCCTTCAGTACCTGATGTCGCCGGCGGTGGGGGTGCCGCCGACAAAAGGGACACTATGGGAATTTGCGGCATTCCTCGACAGATCTTGCGGCGTTTCGGACGGAATACTCTTTTCTGTACAAAATGTTTAGAGGACACTCCACCGAAAAGACGAGCCGACTGAACCGGTCGGCTCCCGGGTAAATCGGCGGCATGACACAGAACAGGGAAACCGCTCCGGAAGATCTCGGCGCCCCGGTGTCGTTCCTGGTCCTGGCCGAGGGGACCGCGGTGTACGACCGGTCCGGCGACTCGGTCGGCACGGTTGAGCACGTGCTCTCCGACGACCGCGAGGACATCTTCCACGGCCTGCTGATCAAGACCGGCGACGGCCACCGGTTCGCCACCGGCGACCAGGTCGACGGGATGTTCGAGCGCGGCGTGATCGTCAGCGAGCCGGCCGGCAAGCTGGCCGAGCCGAGCGCCGACACGCCGGCCGGCCTCGCCGAGAACCACGCCACGGCGCTCAAGAAGGCCTGGGACTGGCTCATCCAGCCCAAGTGATCCACCAGGCGGCCACAACGAGGAAAGCCGTCGGCGGCCACGCCGGAGAACCGCGACGTGGCGCCGACGGCGCAGAGGGGCTGAGGTCAGTGACCCCAGCGGAGCAGGCACGCCCCCATCGACATCCCGCCACCGAAGCCGGCGAGCATCACCAGGTCCCCGTCGCGCAGTGAGCCGTTGCGGGCCGCGTCGTCCAGGGTGACCGGCAGCGACGCGCTGCCCACGTTGCCGTACCAGGGCAGCGTCAGGTGCGTGTGCGCGTTCTGGAACCCGGCGGCCGCCACCAGCTCCTGCAGCATCACGCCGTTGGCCTGGTGCGGGACGAAGTGGTCCACGTCCTCGGCCTTGAGGTTCGACCGGCGCAGCAGCGCGTCCAGCGCCGGCGGGACCGCGGTGGCCACGAAGTCCCGGACACCGCGGCCGTTCATCCGGAAGTAGTGGTCCCCGTCCGCCACCGTCGCGGCCGACGCGGGCAGGCGACTGCCGCCGCCCTTCACGTGGATCAGTTCGTTCGCGTCGCCACGGGACGCCAGGTCGAGGCCGACGATCCCGTACCCCTCCGGCACGGCCCCGACCACCGCGGCGCCCGCGCCGTCGCCGAAGAGCACCGCCGTGCGCCGGTCCCCGAAGTCCAGGATCCGCGAGTAGACGTCCGACGCGATCACCAGGACCAGGGCGCCGGGGTCGGCGGTCACCAGCCCGTTCGCCACGTTGAGCGCGAAGACGAAACCGGCGCAGACCGCGTTGACGTCGAAGCACGCGGCCCGGTCGGCGCCGATGGCGTTCTGCACCAGGTTCGACGTGGGCGGCTGCGGGGAGTCGCCGGTCGACGTGGAGACGATCACGTAGTCGATCTCCGCCGCCGTCACGCCCGCGCGGTCGAGGGCCGCGCGGGCGGCGTTGGCGGCCAGATCGGAGGCCGCCTCGTGCGGCGCCGCGAACCGGCGCGCCTCGATCATGGTCTTGCGGGAGACCCACTCGGGGTCCGCGTCCGGCACCAGCTCCCGAAGGTCCACATTGGTCACGACCCGAGTCGGGAGGTAGGAACCAGTTCCCAGAATGCCGACCGCCACGTGTCTCTCCCCGTCTTGCCGGACCTACTTTTCCTGCCGCCGAAACACTAACCACCAGGTCAGGCGACGTGCGGGTAGATCCACTGCCGGTTCGGACGAGAAAACTGGCACGTCCGGTAGGAGGAACTCGACCGGATATCGGCCATTCGTCTAGTTTGAACGGTCCCGGTCACGGTAGGTCCACGTCCCGCCACTCAGCGTGGACCGTCCGGGGTTCTGCGGCCGGCCCTGCGACTGAGCCGGCGGACGCTGGCCCCACAACTGTCCGGGCTGCGGGCCGTCCGGCTCGCCGGGACGCGACTCCAGGCGGGACGCGAGATAGGCCGCGGCCACCCGGTCCTCCTCGGTCGGCGCGGCGGCCAACGCGTACACCATCCCCAGGACGGCGAAGAGCACGGCGCCGCCGACCGGGACGAGCAGGCCACCGGCGGTCGCACCGGCGATCGAGCCGAGCGAGGCCTCCGAGAGCACCGACATCGCCATCATGCCGGTGAAGTGCATGCCGTTGACCGCGATGCCCATGACCAGCGCCGACACGAAGATGGCGATCGGCTTCTTGACGACCAGGGTGAGCCAGAGCGCGACCGTCGCGGCCACCACCGCGATCGCGATGGAGAGCGCGACCTCGGTGCCGGCGTAGTGGATCTCGCCGTACAGCCGCATCGCGGCCATACCGGTGTAGTGCATCGCAGCCACGCCGAGACCGGCCAGCACGCCACCGATCAGGATGCGCAGGCGCGGGGCACTGGTGCCGAGCAGCGCGATGGCGAGGCCGACGCCGACCGCCACGAACGCGATCACGGCGCTGGCCACGGTGAGGCCGATGTCGTACCGGATCGGGGTGCCTTCGACGCTGAAGCCCATCATCGCGACGAAGTGCATGCTCCAGATGCCCGTCGCGCCGATGGCGATCGCGGCGAGCGCGAGCCACCAGGCCCGCTCACCGCCGGACTTGGCGGACCGCAGCCGCACCGCGCTGGTCAATCCGAGCAGGGAGCCGAGAACCGACAGGACATAACTGACGGCCGGTGTCACCCACCCGTACTCGAAATGGTGGATCTCCGCCATTGCCGCGTTCCTCTCGTTCGCGCTTTCGCCAGGGCAGCATCCTGCCCTCACCTCCGCCACGGGCGTCACCGATTGTGACGCAGGTTTCGTCAAGAGAGAACGTGCAGCTGATCTCGATTTGGATCTACGGGCGATTTTATTGCCGCGAAAACATTGCGAGCGCTGCGTTTGCCCACATAGCGGGCCCTATGCGTCGCACAGTAGTCAGACAGTGACAAATCGACCGACGGAGATAAGCGCGGAAACTAATATAACTATGGGTTAGATCGGACGATCCTCGCCGGGGCACGCCACGGGCCGGGACAACAGCCCCAGAGCCGCCGCCCGCTGCGAGTGCAGCACCTGCACGGTGTCCTCGGTGCAGGTGCCCGGCTTGTCGCCCATCACACACAGCGTCCCGACCACGTGACCCTGTGATGAGTTGAGCGGCACGCTGGCGAACGACCGGATCCCGCTGATCGAGAACAGTGGCGTGTCCCGGTACGAGTCGTCGCTCCGGCTGTCACCGATCAGCACCGGCACGTCCTCGGCCACCACGATGGTGTCCGGCGACCACTCCGCCGGCACGCCGCCCGCCTCGGTCACCCACCCCGGGAGCCCGTACGACCCGGCCAGCACCACACTGTCGTTGAGCACCAGCGTGATCGCCGCCATCGGCGTGCCGGTCAGCCGGCTCAACTGCTGCGCGAAGGCGTTCAGGGCGCCGGTGTGCTCCGGCCGGATGAGCATGTCCGAGACCGCCAGCAGCCGCTTCACGTCGACGAGCTGGGTGGCCGGGTCGGGAGCCGGCTTGGCGGCGAGCAGCTCGGTGGTCGCGTCCAGCAGGTGCTTGGGGTGCACCGGCTTGGTGATGGTCACGTCGACCAGTCCGCGCGCCGCGGCCGGCGCTGCGGCGGACAGCATGATCATCGGAAGCTCGGCGGTGGCGCTCGTGGCGCGCAGCCGCTCGGCCAGGTCGAGACCGCTCATACCGGGCATGTGATGGTCGAGGATGAGGAGGTCCGGCGCGGTTTCCTCGATCATTTCCAGGGCCACGAAGCCGGACGGCGCCGTCCGCACGGTGTGCCCCTTGTTGGACAGCACCATGGCGAGCATCTCGGCGATGTCCATGTCGTCTTCCGCGACCACGATCGACGCCATTGCGCACTCCCCGTCCGGTCAGCCGGTCGCCCCGACCTTAACCCCGGAAGCCCTGGAGAACTCCCTGAACAGGAGATCCTCCGGTCCTTGCGGGCCCGGCGAACGGAGCCCTCCCGCCGTAGGCTGGGGAACGGGACAACTCGAGGGAGAACGATGCGGGAACGACTGACCAACTGGGCCGGCAACATCGTCTTCGGCGCGCAGCGGCTGCACCGCCCGCGCACGATCGACGAGGTGCGCGAGATCGTCGCCGCGGCCACCGGCCGGCTCCGGGTGCTCGGCAGCGGTCACTCGTTCAACCGGCTCGCCGACACCGACGGCGACCTGATCTCCCTCGCCGATCTGCCCCGCACCGTCGAGATCTCCGCCGACCGCACCTCGGTGCGCGTCGACGGCGGCATCCGCTACGGCGAGCTGGCCGCCCGGCTCGCCGAGGAGGGCCTCGCCGTGCACAACATGGCCTCGCTGCCGCACATCTCGGTGGCCGGTGCGATTGCCACCGCCACCCACGGTTCCGGGGTGCGCAACGGCAACCTCGCCACCACCGTCTCCGGGTTGGAGATCATCCGCGCCGGCGGCGAGCTGACCGAGGTGAACAAGGACAGCGGAGCGGTCGTCAACCTCGGCGCGCTCGGCGTCGTCACCGCGCTCACCCTCGACGTCGTCCCGGCCTTCGACCTCCGGCAGTACGTCTACGACGACCTTCCCGCGGCCGCACTGGGCGACGCCCTCGACGAGATCCTCGCCGAGGGCTACAGCGTCAGCCTGTTCACCCGCTGGACCGGCCCCGGCATCGACCAGGTCTGGTTGAAGCGGCACGAGCCGATGCCGGCCGGCGACTTCCACGGCGCCCGCCCCGCCGACGGCCCGCGCCACCCGGTGCCCGGGATGCCGGCGGCCAACTGCACCGAGCAGGGCGGGGTTCCGGGCCCGTGGCACGCCCGGCTGCCGCACTTCCGGATGGAGTTCACCCCGAGCAGCGGCGAGGAGCTGCAGTCCGAGTGGCACGTGCCGCGCGAGCAGGCCCGGGCGGCGATCGAGGCGGTGGGCACGCTGCGCGAACGGATCGCGGCGGTGCTCCAGGTCTGCGAGCTCCGCACGATCGCCGCGGACGACCTGTGGCTGAGCCCCAACTACGAGCGGGACAGCCTGGCGCTGCACTTCACCTGGATCGCCGACACCGAGGCGGTGCTGCCGGTGGTCGCCGACATCGAGCGGGTGCTGACCCCGCTCGGCGCCCGCCCGCACTGGGGCAAGGTCTTCACGATGGCCCCCGCCACGGTCCGGGACGCCTACCCGCGCTTCGGCGACTTCGCCGAGCTCGTGCGGCGTTTCGACCCGGACGGCACGTTCCGCAACCCGTGGCTGGACGAGATTCTCGGTTAGGACCGGTCAGCAGCCGCAGGTGACGACGCCGCGGGGAGTGGTGAGCTCGTCCGCCGGGCGGGACCGGACGCCCTCGTCGTCGCGAACCGGGAACCCCTCCCGCACCCAGTACTCGAAACCGCCGATCATCTCCTTCACCGGATAGCCGAGGCGGGCGAACTCCAGGGCCGCCCGGGTGGCGCCGTTGCACCCGGGCCCCCAGCAGTACGTCACCACCGCACTGCCCGGCGGGATCGTCTCGGCGGCCCGGGCGGCGATCTCCCGGGTGGGCAGGTGCACGGCGTGCGGCAGCCGGCCCTGCCGCCACGCCTCGGCGCTGCGGGTGTCGATCACCACCACGCCGGTCGGGCCGGCTTCCAGGTCGGCGTGCACGTCGCTGACGTCGGTCTCGAATCGAAGACGGGTCTCGAAGAAGGTCACTGCTGAAGTCATGCGTTGATCGTGCCGCCGTCCGCGATCCCGGCCCAGTGGCGCGGGCGACGCCGATCGCTAAGATCTCGCCATGAGTGGACGCCGGCGAACAGTCGCGGTGCTGGCCTACGACGGGATGTCGGTCTTCGAGACCGGCATCGTCACCGAGGTCTTCGGCCTGCCACGCCCCGAGTTCGACGTCGGGTGGTACGAGTTGACGGTCTGCGCCGAGACCCCGGGACCGGTTCGGATCGTCGGCGGCGCCACCCTGCACACCGAGCAGGGGCTGGACGCCTTCGAGGCCGCCGAGACGTTGATCGTCCCGGGCGTGCCGGACGTCACGGCCGATCCCTCGCCCGCCCTGGTCGCGGCGCTGCGCCGGGCCCACCGGCGCGGCGCCCGGATCATGTCGATCTGCTCGGGCGCCTTCGCGCTGGCCGCCGCCGGGCTGCTGGACGGCCGCCGGGCCACCACCCACTGGCGTTACGCCGAGGCGCTGCGCCGCCGCCATCCGTCCGTCGAGGTCGACGCCGACGTGCTCTACATCGACGACGGCACCGTGCTGACCAGTGCGGGCAGCGCCGCCGGCCTGGACCTCTGCCTGCACGTGATCCGTCTCGACCACGGGCCGAGCATCGCCAACGCGGTCGCTCGCCGCCTCGTCGTGCAGCCGCACCGCGACGGCGGGCAGGCCCAGTTCGTCGAGGCGCCGGTCGCCGCCGACCCGGAGGACGCCCGGGTGGCCCGGAGCATGGAGTGGGCGCTGGGCCACCTCACCGAGCCGATCACGGTGGACGTGCTGGCCCGGCGCGCGCACATGTCCACCCGCACCTACCTGCGGCACTTCGCGCGGGCCACCGGGACCACGCCGATCCGCTGGCTGATCGACCGGCGGGTGCACGCCAGCCTGGCCCTGCTGGAAACCACCCGGGCACCGATCGAGGAGATCGCGGGCGCGGTCGGCTTCGAGACCGCTGTCACGTTCCGCCACCACTTCGGTCAGGCCATGCGGACGTCACCCTCGGCCTATCGGCGGGCCTTTCAATCTTGAGAACACCTTATTTCGTACGATAATGGCAAGTCCCGCCGGTTCCCCGCGATCCCCTGCCACGCCAGGCCGCAACGCGGCCGCCGGGCTGAAGCGGGTGGGCACGCTCACAGCCGAACCGTCACCACGCCTCCACCCTGGACGGTCACCCGGCCGGTCAGCGCCCGGCCGGTCACCGCGTCCACCGCCGCTCCCGGCAGCGGGACCCGCACCGCGCTGCTGCCGTGGTTCAGCAGGAACACCAGCGGCCCCCGCCGGACCGCCTCGACCCTCGCCGGCAAGCCGGGCAGCACCGGCTCGACGCCCGCCTCCCCGGCGACCGACCGCAGCAACCCGCCGAGGCTGTCGTCGTCGAGGGCGGTCGAGACGTACCAGGCGGATCCGGCGCCGAACCGGTGCCGGGTGACCGCCGGCGCCCCCGCCAGCACCCCGTCGGTGTAGCGGGCGACGGTCAGCGCGCCGGCCGTCTCGACCCGCTCCCGCCACCTGCCGGCGACCGAGCCGTCGTCCAGCACGAACTCCGCACCCGCCGCGACCGGGTGCCACTCGACCACCCGCACGCCGAGGACCTCGCGGAACGCTCCCGGATAGCCGCCGAGACGGATCCTGGTGTCCGGTTCGGCGATCCCGCTCAGATAGCCGACCACCAGGTGCCCGCCGGCCGCCACGTAGTCGCGGAAGGCCGCGGCCGCCTCGTCGGAGACCAGGTACAGGTGCGGGACCACGATCATCCGGTGGTCGCCGAGCTCGGTGGAGACGCCGGGAAACACGAAGTCGGTGGCCAGCCCGGCTCGGAACAACACCCGGTGCACCTGCCGCACGGCGCCGGAATAGTCCAGGTCGGCGGCGGGCAGGCCGCCACCCTGCAGGGCCCACCAGGACGGCGCGTCCCAGGTGACCGCGATCCGCGCGACCGGCGGCGGGGCGTCGGCGACCTGCGGCGCGAGGCGCCCGAGCATCCGGCCCAGGCCCACCGCCTCCCGGAACACCGGGCTGTCCGGCCCCGCGTGCGGCACCAGCGCCGAGTGGAAGAGCTCGGCCCCACCGCGCGGCTGCCGCCACTGGAAGTACATCGCCCCGCCCGAGCCCCGGGCCACGTACCCGAGGCTGTGCCGGGTGAGCCGCCCCGGCTCCTTGGCGTGCATCCGCCCACGCGTGTAGATCAGGTTCGGCGCCGTCTCCATCAGCAGCCACGATCCGCCGCCCCAGCCGCGGGCCAGGTCACCGGCGAACGCCGTCTCCTCCTCGGCGGCCGGGCCGGCGTCGTCCGGGTAGTGGTCGACCGCGACCAGATCCACCTCGGCCGCCCAGCGTGCGTGGTCGACGCTCACCCAGCCGCCCTGCACGAAGTTCGTGGTGATCGGCACGCCCGGGTTGGCGGCGCGGAGCAGGTCGCGCTGCTCGAGGTAGCCGCCGAGCAGCTCGTCCGAGAGGAACCGGCGGAAGTCCAGCACCTGCGCGGGATTCGGCAGGTACTGGGTGGCGCGCGGCGGCATGATCTGCGCCCAGTCCGAGTACCGCTGGCTCCAGAACGCCGTGGTCCACGCCTCGTTCAGGGCGTCCAGCCGGCCGTGCCGTTTCCGCAGCCAAACCCGGAACGCGGCGGCGGTCGCGTCGCAGCGGCAGTCCGTCCCGTACTCGTTGTGCACGTGCCACATCGCCAGCGCGGGGTGATGCGCGTACCGTTCGGCCAGCCGCGCGGCGATCTCCCGGGCCGCGGCGCGATAGGCCGGCGCGGAGACGCAGTACGTGTCGCGGCTGCCGTGCGTGAGCCGCACCCCGTCGGCGGTGACCGGCATCGCCTCCGGGTGGGCCAGGGTGAACCACGGCGGCGGCGAGGCGGTCGGGGTGGCGAGCGCGACCCGGACGCCGCCCTCGTGCAGAAGGTCCAGCACCCGGTCGAGCCACCCGAACTCGTAACGCCCCGGCTCCGGTTCCAGGTGGGACCAGGCGAACACCCCGACAGTGGCGATGGTGACGCCGGCCTGCCGCATCAACGCGACGTCGGAGGCCCAGACCTCCTCCGGCCACTGCTCAGGGTTGTAGTCGCCGCCGAAGAACAGCATCGCACCGCCTTGACATTAGTTTGTATCCTAAACAAAGTATTTCTTTGTGGAAAGCGATGTCAATCCGTCCTTCTCCGACTCGGCCGCCACCGACGGCTGGGAACACGCGCTGATCACCGGCAACGGCCGGCAGGGCGCGCTCTGCTACGGGACGCCCGCGGCGCTGCGCTTCACCCTCGCCCACGAAGACCTCTTCCAGCCGGTCACCGAACCGCTCCCGGCGCCGGCCACCGCCGCGGCGCTGCCGAGGCTGCGCGACCTGCTCGCCGCCTCCCGCTTCACCGAGGCCGCGCAGGCGGTCTGCGACCTCGCTGTTGAGGAGCATCCGGGGTACGACCGGACGCGCTGGATCGATCCGCTGATCGGGGCCGCGACGCTGACGTTCACACCCACGTCCCCCGGACCGGGGTACAGCCGGGGCACCGACTTCGGCACCGGCGTGACCCGGCAGCAATGGGCCGGCGTCACCTGCGACGCCTTCGTCTCGCGGGCCGCCGACGTGCTGGTCATCCGGATCACCGGCACCGGCGGGGTCCTCGACGTCGGGCCGGTCGACGGCGTGCCCGAACGGCCGATCCATTTCACGATCGTGCGGCCCGGTGGCGACGACATGGTCCTCACCGGACGGTTCGACGCGCCGTGGCAGGGCGCGCTCGACGGCTTCACCGTGGCGGTTCGCTCAGCGCGTACCCCCGCAGAGATCTTGATTTTCGCCCGGGTCGCACCCGGCCTGCGCTCTCCCGCCGCGGCCCTCGCCGACCTGCCGTCCGGAAGCTTCGACGACCTCCTCGCGGCGCACGCCGTCACCCACCGCGACCTCTTCACCCGGGTCCGGCTCGACCTCGGCGGCCGGATCGAACAGACACTCTTCGACGCCGGGCGGTACGCCGTCATCAGCAGCACCGGACGCCGGCCACCCACCCTGCAAGGGGTGTGGAGCGGCACGTACTCGCCGCCGTGGCGCAGCGGCTGGACCATCGACGGCAACCTGCAAGCCGCGCTGCACGCGGTGCACTCGACCGGGACGCCGTCGCTGATGCTGCCGCTCTTCGACCTGCTCGACACGCTCCGTGCGGATTTCCGCTCCAACGCGCGACGCCTCTACGGGGTGTCCGGGCTGCTCGCGCCGGCGCACCTCGGCACACACGGCAGGCAGAACCACTTCGGCCCGACCTGGTGCCTGACGTTCTGGACCGCGGGGGCGGCGTGGCTCGGGCGGCTCTATGTGGAGCACTGGCAGCACACCGGGGATCGTGCGTTCCTGGAGTCGCGGGCGTTGCCCTTCCTCCGGGAGGTGGCCGAGTTCTACCTGGAGTTCGTCGAGGTTGTCGACGGTCGTGCGCGGTTCAGTCCGTCCTACTCCCCGGAGAACGACCCGGGTGGGCTCGGCGCACAGGCCTGCGTCGACGCGACCCTGGACGTCCAGGCTGTCAGGTTCGTTCTGCGAAGCCTCCTCGATCTCACCCCCCTGCCCACCGCACCTTCTCTCAAGTCGGACCGGTCGCGGTGGCGGGCGTTGCTGGCCGCCTTACCCTCCTACCGGATCACCGACGACGGCGAGCTCGCCGAATGGATCGACCCGCGTTTCGCCGAGAACCACGCGCATCGCCACTGCAGCCACTTCTTTCCATTCTTCTACGGCGGCGACCCGGCCGTCTCCGCGGACCCGGCCCTGCACGCCGCCGCGGTGCGCGCTGTGCGGGCCCGATTGCGCTGGTGGTTGAGCGAGGCTTCGGACGAGATGGGGTACGGACTGTCGCTGCTCGGCGTCGCCGCAGCCCACCTGGGCCTGGCCGACGAGGCGTACGCCGCACTGGAGCGCCTGGTCGACGCCTACTGGCGCCCCAATCTGGTGCCCACCCACAACCGTGACCACATGTTCAACGTCGACCTGGCCGGTGGTTTCCCCGCCCTGATCGTCGCCATGCTGCTCCGGAGCGGGGACGTGGGCCCGGACGGCATCGCCCACCTCGGCCTGCTCCCGGCACTGCCCGCGGCGTGGCCGACCGGGTCGGTGCATGGCCTGATAGCCCGTGGCCCGATAACCGTGGACCTCACGTGGTCGCCCACCGGCGTCCGGGCCGTGCTGACCTCCCCCACAGCGCGAACCGTCCAGGTGGCCCACCCCTACGGCTCCCGCACCCTGCACCTCACCGCCGACCACCCGACCACCCTGATCGGGCACCCGGCCTGACCCGCCACACCCGCACCCCGGCCGGCACCCACAGCTTCACCTGCCTGAAGGCCGGCCGTGCGCTGCCGGAGCACATCGGACGGGCCGGTCAGCCCTTGACCGCACCGATGATCACGCCCTTGGTGAAGTGCCGCTGGACGAACGGATAGATGATCAGGGCGGGCACGATCGTCACCACCACCACGGCCATTTTGATCGCCAGACTGGGAGGCGTCGAGTTCCCGAGCCCGGGGATGTAGACCGCCGCCCCCGACGACGACGGCGACTGCCCGGCCAGGATGAACTGCTGCAACACCCGCTGCACCGGCTGCAGGTCATTGCGGTCGATGTAGAGGACGGCGTTGAAGAAGGCGTTCCAATACCCGACCGCGTAGAAGAGCCCCACCACCGCCGTGACCGCTTTGGACAGTGGCAGCACGATGCGGGTCAGGATCCGGAACTCACCCGCGCCGTCCATCCGGGCGCTGTCCAGGAGCTCGCCGGGGATGCTCATGAAGAAGGCCCGCAGCACCACCAGGTTGAACGCGCTGATCGCGGTCGGCAGGATCAGCGCGAGCAGATTGTCCTTGAGGCCGAGGCCGGTGACGACCAGATAGCTGGGGATCATGCCGGGGTAGATCAGGAACGTGAGCAGGAAGTAGAAGAGGATCGGCCGGTGGCCGAGCGTGCCCGGCCGGGACAGGCCGTACGCGGCGAGCACGGTGACCGTCAGGCTGAGCGCGGTACCGACCACCGCGACGAACGTGCTGACCAGGATGGCGTCGGTGATCTGGCCGCCCGAGAAGATCACCACGTACGCGGCCGGGTCGAATTCGCGCGGCAGGAAGACGTAGCCGCCGGCTTCGTTGATGGTCTTCTCGGACGACAGGCTGGTGATCAGGACGACCCAGAGCGGCACCAGCACGGCCGCCATCACGACGGTGAGGACAGTGCCCTTGCCGAACTGTCCGAACAGGGAGGGTCGCTCCTCCCAGACCGGGCGGCCGGCGGGCCGGCGTGGCTTCAGAGCTGACAGGACGGTCATGACTTCGAATAGATCCCTTGCTCGCCGAACCGATGCGCGATCTTGTTGGCCCCGATGATGAGCAGGAGCCCGACCACGGCCTTGAACAGGCCGGCGGCCGCACCGACGCCCCATTGCTGGACCGCGATGCCCTGGTAGTAGACGTACGTGTCGAGCACCTCGGCGGCTTCCCGGCCGACCGCCTCGCGTTGCAGGACGAACTGCTCGAAGCCGACGTTGAGTGCGTCACCCAGCCGCAGGATCAGCAGCAGGATGATGACCGGGCGCAGGCCGGGCAGGGTGATGTGCCAGAGCCGCCGCCAGCGGTTGGCCCCGTCGGCGGCTGCCGCCTCGTACAGCGCGGGGTCGATGGCCGCCAGCGCCGCCGAGAAGACGATCATGCCCCAGCCGGCGTCCTTCCAGATCGCCTGCGAGGTGATCAGGAACATGAACGTGTCCGGATTGGTCATGACATCCGGCGCGGTGAAGCCCGCTTCCCGCGCGGTCTGCGCGAGCAGGCCGGCACCGCCGAGCATCATCTGGAACAGCGAGACGACCAGCACCCAGCTGAAGAAGTGCGGCAGGTAGACGACGCTCTGCACCAGAGACCGGATCCGCGGCGACAGGATGCTGTTCAGCAGGATCGCCAGGAAGATCGGGATCGGGAAGTAGAAGATCAGCTGGAAGGCGGTGATGGAGAGGGTGGTGAGCACTGAGTCCCAGAACGCCGGGCTCTTGAACAGGTACTCGAAGTTGCCGAACCCGATCCATTCGCTGTAGAGGAAGGCCTCGAGCGGGTCGTCACCGGCGAACGGGTTGTAGTCCTGGAACGCGATGACGTTGCCGAGCGCCGGCACGTAGTGGAAGACCAGCAGCAACAGCATGGCCGGGACGCACATCAGCAGCAGCGGCCAGTCCCGGCGCAGGCGCGCCGCGAACGACATCTTCTGCCGCGTCAGTGGTGGCGCAGCGGGACGCGGGGCCGGCTTGGTGCCGGCCCCGGTCTCCTCGATCGGGGGCGCGCTCATCGACCGTTGTCGGCCAGGACCTTGGCGTAGAAGTCCCGGGCCGCGTCGCCGCCGCCGGCCTTCCACTCGGCGATGACCTTGGGCAGGTCGGAGAGCGGGCGACGGCCCCGCTGAATGTCCGTGATCTTGTCGTCGGTGGGCTGCTGGATGGCCGCCTGCTGGGTCGGCACCTCCACCTTGATGCCCTCCCACGGGTTCTTCTCCAGATATTGCGCGGCGTCGTTGCCCCAGTTCACGAAGTCCGCGGCGTACGTCGGGATGTCCGGGCCACCGACGACGACCGGGGGCCGTCCGCCGAGGAAGATGTACTGGTTGGCGAACTCCTTGACGTACAGGTCGTTGGTGACCGGCGAGCCGCCGGCGTCCCGCTTGAAGTGGGTGCCCTCGACGCCGTAAGTCTGCAGCTCCCACTCCTTGGTGCCGAACGGCGCCGCGGTGTAGTTCAGGACGCGCAGCAGTTCCTTGACCCGGTCCTGGCCCAGGTCCTTCTTGACGAAGGTCCACATGATCGACGGGGTGCTCTGCCAACGGACCGGCGGCTTGCCCGCGTCGGCGCCGAACACCTTGACGGCCTGCATGTTGAACTTGGGCGTGATCTGGACGGCCGGCCGCCAGACCTCGCGCCACGCGCCGCCACCGTCGGCGAACATGAAGATCTTGCCGCCCTTGAAGAGGGTCTTGACATCGCCACCCTTGGTGCTGGCCAGGTCGGGGTGGATCAGCTTCTCCTTGTACAGCCGGGCCATGAACTCGACGGCCCGCTGGTACTCCGGCGTCTCGTACCGGTGATAGACGTTGCCGTCCGGGCCTTTGGCCCAGCCGTTCTGCGAGCCGGTGTTGCCGCAGATCTGCAGGACCTCCTGGAAGATGTCGCCGAAGGCCCACTCGCCCTTGCTCGGGTCGGTCATCTTCGTGCCGAATTCGTAGATCTCGTCCAGCGTGGTGGGCGCCGCGACGCCGCGCTGGTCGGCGACGTCCTTGCGATAGAAGAGGACGGTCGGGTACGGCGCGTCGGTCGGGAACGGCACGCCCATCAACTTGCCGCCCCACACCGAGTCCGCCCAGGCCTTGGTGTCCAGCCCGGCGAGCAGCGGGTACGCGTTGATGTTGTCCCCGGACAGGTGCGGTGTCAGGTCCTCGAACAGGACGTGCACGCCCTCGTTGAAGCGTGCCAGCTTGCTGATCTCCCAGCCCGGGATGCAGGTCAGCTCGGGCACGTCCCGGGCGCCGAGCATGGTGTTGAGCTTGTCGCCGTACGTGGTGCCGTCCTGGATGCTGAAGTTGATCACGCCGCCCATGTCGGCGTTGACCGCTTCGACCAGCTTGTTCGCGGTGGGCGGCGCGGGGCCCCACCACGGCGTGGTGGCGGTGATCGGCTTGCCGCTGGTGATCGCCTTCTCGGTGACCGCGTCGGCGAGCGACGCCGGGTACTTCACGTAGCCGTCGGCCATCGGCCGGACGCCCTTGACGTCCGGCTGGATCAAGGTGGAGTCCTTGAACGTGGGAACCACACCCGCCGCCTGCTCGGCGGTGGTCGCGGAGCCCTTGGCGCCCGGCTCCTTGCTGCATCCGGAGAGGAGGCCTCCGCCGGCCACCGAAGCCGCACCGAGGCCGACCAGGCCCAGGAAGTTCCGTCTGTTCGTCGACGCGCCCTCAAGCGGGTTCCGCACGGCGCACCACCCTTCCGTTATGGGAATAGTTTGGCTAGCGTCTAAACTAAGTACATCGAGCACAAGCTAACCGACGTGGTGAACCGCCGACAAGAAGCATTTGGGAGCGCACCCACGAAGACAGGGGAGACGACGGATCTCGGTGATGCGGCAAGATGACGATGTGAAGACCCAGCGGGCCGACTTCACCGACGTGCGGGCCACGAACCTCGCCGTGGTGCTGCGCCACCTCCGCGCCAACGGTCCCGCCTCGCGGGCCTCGATCGCCGCGTCCACCGGCCTCAACAAGGCGACCGTCTCCAGCCTTACCGCCGACCTGATCGAGCAGCGGCTGCTGCGCGAGACCGGGCTGAGCGCCAACCGGATCGGCCGGCCCTCCAACGCGCTGACGCTCGACGGCTCGGCGTACGCCGCCATCGGCCTCCAGGTCGCGGCCGACCGCCTCACCGCGCTGGCCGTGGACTACGCCGGGGAGCAGCTGCTGCTGTGGCACCGCGCCTTCGGAAAAGACCGGGTCAGCGCGATCACCGCGCTCGCTCAGCGAGCCGCCTCCCGGGTCCGGCAGCAGGGCCGGCACGTGCTCGGGCTGACCGTCGCCCTGCCCGGTCACAGCTGGTCCGCAACCGAGCTGAGCGGCACCATCGCGAGCTCGCTGCGACAGTCCGACCTCAGCGTCGCGGTGGCGAACCACGCCGGCCTGGCCGCGGTCGCCGAGTTGCGGCACGGCGGCTTCCCGGCGGACACCAACCTGACGTACGTCTCCGGTGCCGCCGGCATCGAGGCCGGTCTCGTGGTGGACGGCCGCCTGCTGCGCGGGGCGCACGGCTTCACCGGGCAGATCGGGCGCTTCTCGCTCGGCCCCGCCGGCAGCCCCACGCTGCAGGACCTCGCGGGCGTCGAGTCGCTGGTCCGCCGCGCCCTGCCGGACCACGACCCGGAGGCGCTCGGCGACCTCTCTCCGTCGGTGGAGCAGGTGGCCGTGCAGGCCCGGGCCGGCGACCCCGCGACGCTGGCCGCCCTGCACGACACCGGCTGCCACTTGGGCCAAGGGCTCGCGCTGCTGGCCAACCTGGTGAACCCGGAGGTCATCGCGCTCGGCGACCACTACGCGGCACTCGCCCCGTGGCTGATCCCGGCGGCCGAGGCGGAGCTGATCCGGCACACCCTGGCCCCGGAGGCGGGCGGCGCGCGCCTGATCGCGTCGGAGTTGGGCCTGCACGCCGCGGCCCTCGGCGGTGCGGTGTCGCATCTGGACCGCGTCGACACCGGCGAGCTCCCGGCGCCTGCCCGGCGATGACCGGGTAACAATCGATGGCCGAACATGGCCTTCGTGCCTTGACCCGGGCGTAACCGGGGTGCGAGCCTCAGTGAACTCCGACCGAAACATTCGCGAAACCCACTCGCGAGGCTTCATTCGCTCGGTTGTCGAAGCGCTTCGACGAACCCGGTTCACGGGGTCGCTTGGACAGCCGGCTCGGCCCCGAAGGACCACGTTGTGACCGAATCCCCCTCTCGCATCGTCTTTCGCGACCCGCACCAGAAAGTCGCCGCGCGAGTGTCCGACCTCCTCGGCCGGCTCAGCCTCGCGGAGAAGATCGCCCTGCTCCATCAGACCCAAGCACCGATCCCGCGGCTGGACATCGGCACGTTCCGCACCGGAACCGAAGCTCTGCACGGGGTCGCCTGGCTCGGCACGGCAACCGCTTTCCCCCAGGCGGTCGGCTTGGCCAGCAGCTGGGACGAGGACCTGTTGCGCCGGGTCGGCACGGTCGTCGGCACCGAGGTGCGCGCCATGCACCACCGGGACCCCGAGAACGTCGGACTCAACGTCTGGGCGCCGGTGGTCAACCTGCTGCGCGATCCCCGGTGGGGCCGCAACGAGGAGGGTTACGCCGAGGACCCGTGGCTGACCGGAGTGCTGAGCACCGCGTACGCGCGCGGGCTGCGCGGCGACCATCCCGTGTGGATACGCACCGCGCCGACACTCAAGCACTTCCTCGCGTACAACAACGAGACCGACCGCTGCCTCACCTCCAGCGCGATGACGCCGCGGGTCCTGCACGAATACGAGCTGCCCGCGTTCCGCCCCGCCCTCGCCGACGGCGCCGCGGTCGCCGTGATGGCGTCGTACAACCTGGTCAACGGCCGTCCCGCACACCTCAGCCCGCTCATCAACGAGACGCTGCGCTCATGGACCGAGGACGACGTGATGGTGGTCGGCGACGCCTGGGCGGTGCACAACATCGCCGGTGACCAGCAGTGGCACGACGACCACGTGACCGGTTTCGCCGCCGCGGTCCGGGCCGGCGTCGACTGCCTCACCGAGGACCACGACGCCACCATCGAGCGCCTCACCGAGGCGGTCGCCACCGGCGCGCTGACCGAGTCCGACGTGGACGACGCGGTGCGGCACATCCTGTCCGTGCGGGTCCGGCTGGGCGAGTTCAACCCGGAGGACGACCCGTACCGGCAGATCGGTCCCGAGGTGATCGACTGCCCGGAGCACCGCGCCCTCGCCCGGGAGGCCGCCCGCGCGTCTGTCGTGCTGCTGAGCAACGACGGCATCCTGCCGCTCGACCCGGACCGGGCAGGACACGTCGCGGTGATCGGTCCGCTGGCCGACGAGACCTTCGACGACTGGTACAGCGGAACACCGCCCTACCGCGACACGCTGCGCGCCGCCATCGCCCGGCGCCTTCCCGCCGAATCTGAGCTTCTGCACCACGAGGGGGCCGACCGCGTCGCCCTGCGCTGCGCCGCCGGCCTGCTGGCCACGGATCCTTCGAACTTCCTGGTGGTACGACCGGACGACACGATCCCCGAGGACGCGCTCTTCGACGTCCTGGACTGGGGTCAGGAGATGGTCGCGCTGCGATCCGTCGCCACCGGTCTCTGCGTCGGCGCGGAAGGTCACGGCCCCGAGTCGCATCGGCTGGTCACCGATCGTCCCGGGCCCAACGGCTGGGAGGTCCGCGAGACGTTCCGCCTCGAGCCCGCCGGAGACGGCGTGGTGCTGCGGCACCTGCAGAGCACGCGGTACCTCGCCGTGGACACCGACGGGCTGGTCCGCACCTGCGCCCCGACCGCGGCGGAAGCGACGGTGTTCACTGTGGACCTGCTGGTCGACGGGGTGGCGGCCGCCGCCGCCGTGGCCGCGCGGGCTGACATGGTCCTGCTCGCGCTCGGCAACCACCCGCTGGTGAACGGCCGGGAGACCGAGGACCGCCGCGACCTGGCGCTGCCGGGGACGCAGGACGACCTGATGCGCGCGGTGGCGGCGGCCAACCCGCGGACGGTGCTGGTGCTGGCCAGCAGCTACCCGTACGCGCTCGGCCGGGCCCGCGACCACCTGCCGGCCATGATCTGGTCGGCGCACGGCGGCCAGGAGCACGGCGGCGCGCTGGCCGACGTCCTGTTCGGCAGCGACCCGGCCGGCATTCCGGTCGACCCTGCCGGGCGGCTCACCCAGACCTGGTACTCCGACGCCGGCGACCTGCCCGATCTGCTCGACTACGACATCATCACGGCGGACGCCACCTACCAGTACTACCGGGGCGTCCCACTCTTCCCGTTCGGCCACGGCCTGAGCTACACCACGTTCCGCTACGAGAACCTGCGCCTGGACCGGAGCGAGGCCGACCCCGGCGACACCGTGACCGTGACCGTGGACGTCGTCAACACCGGCGACCGTCCCGGGGCCGAGGTCGTGCAGCTCTACACCCGGCAGCAGCGCTCCCGCGTCAAGCAGCCGCTGCGGCGCCTGCGCGGTTACCGCCGGGTCCGGCTGGCGCCCGGTGAACGCGCCACCGTCCGGCTGGACCTGACCGTCGACGACCTGGCGTTCTGGGACGTGACCCGCTCGCGCTGGGCGGTCGAGGACGCCGGGCACACGATCGCGGTCGGCAGCTCCAGCACCGACTGGGCGGCCGTCGCGACGCTGCGGGTGCGCGGTGAGCGGACCCCGCTCCGTTCTCCCCGCGCCGGTCTGCGGCTGATCGACAACGACGGGTACGCGGAGACGACGCCCGTCCCGGTGGCCGACGACACCGGCGAAGGTCTGCGCAGCCTCTCCCCCGGCGCCTGGGCCGTCTTCGACGACGTCGACTTCGGCGCGAGCACCGGCACCGGGGTCAGGGCGCTCGTCGCGGCCCACGCCCCGAACGGTTCGATCACGTTGCGTCTCGACGACCCGTTCACCGGCCCCGTGCTGGCGACCCTCCCCGTCCCCGTGGTCGCCGGCCGCGAAGACCTTCTCCCCGTCACCGCCCCGTTGCCCCCTGCCTCCGGCGTCCACTCCCTCTACGTCATCTACTCAACCTCCGGCCTGACCGCCGCCACCCTCACCCTGCTCCCCTGACCCCGGCGTGTGAACTTCAGGTGCGGATCGAACCGCAACTTCACACGCAAGCAGCCACCCAGCGTGTGTGAAGTTCAGGTGCGGATCGGACCGCAACTTCACACGCAAGCAGCCACCCAGCGTGTGTGTGAAGTTCAGGTGCGGATCGGACCGCAACTTCGCACGCGGGGGTGGCCCTGGGAGGCCGACGCCGGTGGCCTTGGAGGGCCACCGGCGTTGAGGTGCCAGTAGGTCAGGGGACGGTGCCGGTTACGTCTGTTCCGGTGCGGGTGAGCTGGTAGGTGACGATCTCGCCGCTCCAGAAGTAGAACTTCAGCGTGACCGGGGCGCCGTCGCTGACCTCGGCGAAGAACTCCGGGGTCAGCCTGATCGCGCCGGCCGGGTAATCCGGAGCGAAGGCGCGGTCGAATTCCTTGTACGGCGTCCAGCTGTGCGGGCCCGCGTTGCTGCCGTCCGCGTAGGTCGCCGTCATGGTGGCCAGCCGGTCGCCGCTGAAGACGGCCGGGATCGCGAACGCCGCGGTGCTGCCGGTGGCGGCGGCAAGAGTCGGAGTGTCGTAGCTGACCACGTCGAGTCGCCACGGGACCCCTCGGGAGAACCGCACCGACAACGAGGCTTTCACCCCGTACCCCGGCGGGTTGGTCAGTCGCGAGAGCAACCCGGCAGTGAGGGTGAGCTTGTCGCCGGAGATGGTGTAATCCGGTCCGCGCCGCAGCGTGCTGCTGCCGAGCCGCACCTGGGTGAAGCCGGTGCCGTTGAGGTTGAGCGTGACGGTCCGGGCGGTGACCGGCGCCGAGCGGCGGACGAAGATCAGGTCGCTGGCCGCGGTTCCGGAGCGGGTCCGCCAGCTGGAGCGGATCTGGTTGAACAGCTCGGTGTCGCGCCAGACCAGCGCCGTGCGGTCGAAGTGCTGGCCGTTGTCCCAGAGCTGGGTGGTGATGCCACGGGCCCGCGCCTGCGCGCCGAAGAGCTCGAAGAACTTGAGTTTCTCACCCTGTTCAACGGTGCCGGTGTGCCGGTCGAAGCCGAGCAGGCCGTATTCGCCGACGATCACCGGGATGCCCTTGCTGACGAACGTGGTGTGCACGCGGGTGAACCAGTCGAGCATCTCCTGCTGCGCGGTGGCGTCGAACCGGTAGCCGCCGGCCACGTTGACGCTGAACGGCCAGTAGCCGTAGTAATGCACAGTCGCGATCAGGTTCCGGTCGTCCAGTGCGGCGATCTCCGCGGACAGGTGGTCCAGGTGCACCTGGTCGGCGGAGGTGTGCAGGGTGGGCAGGACGAGCAGCCGGGTGGCGTTCCCGCCGCCGGAGCCGCGCACGATCCGGTGGAAGGACGTGTTCAGCTCGGCGAGCAGCGCCGCCGGGTCGCCCCCGGTGAACTGCGGCTCGTTGACGCTCTCCAGCACCAGCCGCGGCGAGGCCTCGCGGAACGCGGCGGCCACCTGCGTCCAGATCGCGTTGTACCGGGCCAACACGGTGTCGTGGTCAGCCACCATGTTGTTGATCCACTGCCACGAGTCGTGGTGGACATTGATCATGACGTAGAAGCCGTCCTGGAGCGCCCAGCCGACGACCTCCTTGACCCGGTTCAGGTACGCCGGGTCGATGACGTAGTCGGGCGCCGGTCCCTGATGCTGCCCCCAGGTGACCGGGATGCGGATGCTCTTGAAGCCCTGGGCACGGATGCCGTCGAGCAGCTCGGGGGTGACCCGGGGGTTGCCCCACGAGGTCTCGTCGTCCCCGGTGGCGTCGAAGGTGTTGCCCAGGTTCCAGCCGGGCTGCATGGCGGCGACGGCCTGCGCGGGGGTGGGCGCGGCGGCCTGGGCGCCGCCGGCGGCACCGGGGCCGATTCCGGTGATCAGGACGAGGACGAGGCCGACGCCCCACCACCTGCCGAGTGAACGCGACATGACGCTCCTAGCGAGGACGCGCGGATGCGGGAGTGTGCGAATGGGAGCGCTCCCGCACTGATCTCGGCAGATTATGTTTGGACCTCAAACTATGTCAACGTCTGGCCCACCCGCCGACCCCCACCCGCCGGCCCCGCTCGGCGCACGCAGCGACGGGCCATCCGGGCGAGCAGGGGGATGCTGATCTCGCCGAGATGGCCCGCGGTGTCTGGCCGGGTGGCGCCCGTCCACGTCGTCGAAGGGTGAGCCGCGTCGCGATTCCGGCTGGGCGAACGCACGAAGTTCCTTGCATGAAGGCCAGTACTCGGTGCATTCCACAGAAAGGCTGGCCCTTGAGATCCAGCACTTCTGAAACCGATTCCCAGAATTAACGACATCGACTCAGACAGGCTCGCTCCCGGCTTCTAGCTGCAACTATGCAAGTTGCACCGGGGTTTGGTCGTATACGTCCCTCCAAACTGGAATTGGCACATCGAATCAGCCCTCACGCATTGTCGCGGAGCTATTGCTCTTCGTACTCTGTTGGTCAACTGTCATCGATCTACGTAAGTACGAACGATGTTGCTGAGCTCCTTGCCGGGAGCCCGCGGAGAGGGCAGCCATGCTTGTCAAAGTCGTCGACCAGATCACCGATGGGCAACTGCACGAGGACGCATGGAACCTCTACCTGGAGGCGTTCGAGGAGTTGAACGCCCTCGCCGCCCAGCGGCACCTGATGTACCGGTCGGAGTTCGACGAGGTCATGCAGGACACCCGGATCGACAAGTACCTGGCCATCGACGAGAACGACGGCCGTCTGGTCGGCATCTCCTGCTACACCAACAACCTCAGCGCCATCCCGCTGATCGCTCCGCAGTATTTCGAGCGGCGCTGGCCGGAGCACTATGCGGCCAACCGGATCTGGTACATCGTCTTCGTCGCGGTCAGTCCCCAGGCGCAGGGCCGGGAGGCCTTCGCGCAGATGTCCGAGCAGATGTACCTGGTGGCGGCCACCCAGAACGGCATGGTCGGCCTCGACCTCTGCAGTTACAACGACGAGGTGCGGCACATGTCCCGCGTCTTCCGGCTGCTGATCGGCCGGCTCTGCAACAACAACATGAAGTTCGAGCGGGTCGACCAGCAATCCTTCTGGATGTACGAGTTCCCCTCCGCCGCTTGACAGTCACGCCATAGGCGACCTCCACATCGTCCAGAGCGGAGGCCCGTCGGGTAGCTCGATCAGGGAGCGGACCTGATATCCGTGCCGGAGGTACAGGTCACGGTTACGCGGATCGTTGGCCTCCAGATAAGCTGGAAGGCCGGCCTGGTCGAGCCGGGCGTGATGCCGGTCGAGAAGCGCGCTGCCGATGCCACGGTTCTGGTCCCCGGGACGGACGGCGAGGAACGCGAGATAGTGATGCGGCTCGAACGGGTGTTGCGCTTCGATCGCGGCGTCCAGCTGGCAGGCGCGATCGAACGCATCACCGGCCGCCTCCTTGAGCCGGCGTTCGTAATCGACCGGCGGCGGAATCAGCGACGTCAGCGGGAACCAGAGGGCGACACCGGTGAGACGGCCGCTGTCCGCGTCGGCGGTGGCGTAGACCTCGCCATGCTGCGCGGCGTGCTCGACGAAGATCGCGAAGTAGTGCGGAGCCTCGCGGCGGCGCACCTCGGGATCGGCGTGCAGCCAGCGGGCGACCGGACCGTCGCGCATCGCGTCGGCGACGAGATCGGTGATCTCATCGGTGTCGACCGGGGTGACATCCCGGATCACCAGTTCCTGGATGGCGTACGTCATCGTTTCCTCTCTCGGTCAAGACTCAGTAGGGATAGCCACGGGAGCCCACGGGCGCTGCCGGGGGTAGCGGCTGCGTGGGGAAGTCGTTCTCGACCGGTGCGGGAACCCGGACGTCGGCGCCGCGGCCGATCGCCGCGAACACCTCCGGCCGGACGGCTCGCATGATCAGGGCCCAGCCGAACCCGACCGCTGCGACGCCGAGGTACGCCACCGGGATCAGCCAGCGGAACGGCGAGCCCGCCGGAACCTGCAGCAGGTCGCCGAAGCCGATGATGGTGGCGGCCAGCACGATGGACAGCAGCAGGAACGCGAGCAGCGGAGCGACGTACGCGCGCCAGACGTTCTCCCCCCGGCGATGTCGCTGGAAGAAGGCGATCACCGCGGCCGAGGCCGCCCACATCAGGACCAGCACGCCGAGACCGCCGATGGTGGTCAGCCAGGCGAACAGGTAGAGCAGTGGCTCCAGGCCGGCCAGGGCGTACGCACTGATCACCACGAGTGCCAGAACGCTCTGGGTGATCGAGCCGGCCACCGGGGCGCCGGTCCGGGGATGGGTGTAACCCCAGATCGCCGGTAGCACACCTTCCCGGCCGAGAGCGAACTGATACCGCGCGACGGCGGCGTGGAAAGCGAGCAGCGCCGCGAAGACGCTGGTCATGAACAGGACGTAGCCGATGTCCACCAGGATGCTCGGCAGATGCGGGCCGACCAGGATGAAGACGAGGTCGGTCTGGTGCTCGGCGGCGACCGCGAGGATCCGGTCCGGGCCGGTGGTCACCGACATGGCCCAGGCGGAGAGCCCGCACAGCAGACCGGCGAGCAGGACGGCCAGGTGGGTGGCGCGCGCAATGGTCCGTTTCGGGTCGCGCGCCTCCTCGGAGAGCACCACGGTGGCCTCGAACCCGACGAAGCCCGCGATGGCCAGCACGAGCAGGGTGCCGACGACAGGGGTGAGCATCGGCCCCGGTGACAGCGTCTCGAAGCTGATCGAGCCGCCGGCCGGGTTGGCGACCATCACCAGGTCATAGATCAGCACGATGGCGATCTCGGCGACCAGCAGGACGGCGAGCACCCGCCCGCTCAGGTCGACCCAGAGCACGCCGAGCACGGTGACCAGCAACCAGGCGACCAGGGCACACACGTACCACGAAGCCTGCAGGCCGAACTGCGCGAGAATGCCGGAAGCCACTGTGCCGAAGAGACCGAACAGGCCGATCTGCATCAGTGAGTACGCCGGGAGCGCGACGAACGCAGCACCGACGCCGACCACCCGGCCCAGGCCGTGGCTGATGTAGGAGTAGAAGGCGCCGGAGTTGACGATGTGCCGGCTCATCGCCACGAAGCCGACGGTGAACAGCGAGAGGATGCCGGCGACGACCAGGTAGGCGACCGGAACGGCGGTGCTGCCCTGGATGGCGTAGATGGCGGAGATCGAACCGATGATCACGGTGAGCGGGGCGGCGCCCGCCACACCGAAGAAGACCACGGACGCGACGCCCATCCGGTTGTTGGCCAGCGCCCGCGTGATGATGTCCGGCTCCGGCGGGGCCTTGCGGTCCACCAGCAGCCGCCCGGCCCACTGATCCATGTTGTTGGGACCGAGGTGGTGACGCCCGACGGAAGTCATCGGCGACCAGCGGTCAGCACCGAGCCGATCGAGGCTTCGGTGTAGTCGACGATCTCGCGCAGGTCGCTCGGCAGCGAGGCAGCGGCGTTCGGCAGGTACTGGAAGGCCTGCGGGTACATCTCGAAGCCGTACAGCACGTGGCGGGTGAGGCCGGTGGCGGAGACCAGGCTGACCAGCACCCGGTCGGAGATGTTCAGCTCCATGCCGCGGACCAGCAGGTTGGCCAGCCGGGTCGAGGCCCAGGCGGCGGCGTTGCGCTGCTGCGCGCTGTTCGGCATGTACGTCGTCTGGCTGGGGCCGAGCATCCGGCGGCGGACGACCGGCTCGACGGCGCCCAGGCGCATCAGCCGCTCCCCCACCCGGATGGCCGCGTCCTGCGACAGGAAAGCCAGCCAGGTGCGCACGTCACGGTGCTGCGGCTGAGCGATCAGAAGATCGAGGATGTCGTGGGTGAGGGCATCCCTGGTCGGGTGCCGATCAAGAACGAATACGTCTCCGTCGGTAACGCCGATACGCCCTTCAAGGACCAGTTCGGCCAATAAAGCGGCGGCCAGGCCCAAGCCGGTCGCACGGGGGTGCAACCGTGACCGACCGGTGCGGTCCTCGTGTGCGATCAGGTAATACTGGTCAGCCAACACTCCGCCCACGCCCCTTAGACGCAAGTTCCAATGATCATTTGTTCCGTTATCGGAAACAAGACAGAACTCGATGTCCGAAGCATCATGTACCCAGCAGCAAGGTCAATACAAGGAGTACTAGACTTCCAATCCAAGCCCTGGTGCTCAGATCAACTTCTCCTGATCATGGGAAAGGCGATCATGAATGAGTGCATGAGATCATGGGGAGCCGGTCGTAATATCGACTGCATCAGGACCATAGGGAGTCCAGGTGTCCGATATCGAGGGTCCGACGCTGCGACGCCGCCGGCTGGGGGCGGAACTCAAACGATGCCGGGAGGCTGCGGGGCTGACCCAGCAGGACGTTTCCAGACACTTCGAGTGGCACGCGGCCAAGGTGACGCGGATCGAGACCGCCCGGGTCGCCGTCACGCCGCGGGACGTGCGTGACCTGCTCACCCTCTACAACGTGCGGGATCAGGGATATCGCGAGGCCCTGGTGGAGCTGGCCCGGCTGTCGCGCGAGCGCACCTGGTGGACCGATTACCGCGACATCATGCGGCCGGGCAACTTCGTCGGGCTGGAGGCCGCGGCATCGTCCATGCGAACCTGGGAGCCGATCGTCGTGCCGGGGCTGTTGCAGACCGAGGCGTACATGCGCGCACTGATCAAGACCGGTCGCGCCACCGACCCGACCCATCACATCGACCGGCGGGTCGCACTGCGCCTGACCAGGCAGAGCAGATTGGGCGGCGAACGCCCGCTGGAACTCTCGGCGATCATCGACGAGTCCGTGGTGCACCGGGTCATCGGCGGCGGGGACGTCATGCGGGAACAACTCGAGCATCTGATCGAAGCCGCTAAATTACCGAATGTAACGCTCCAGATCATGCCCTTCAGCGCCGGCGAACATCTGTTCCTGGGCGGGTCAGCAGCGCTTTTGGAGTTCCGGGAGACCACCCATTTGGATGTTGTCTACCTCGAAGGCGTTGCGGGAGACTATTACGAAGAGCAACCAAGTGAGGTTGCCCGGTACCGGCAGGAGTTCGAGCGAATGAGCGCCAAGGCGCTTGATCATCGCAGCAGCATAACGATGATCGAGGGCTTGCTCGTCGCGTAGCGCTCCCGAAGAACTCTTATATCGAAGGGAGGTGCTCGAGTTGCTCGCGCACCAACTCGACGGTGCCGTCTGGAAGAAGGGCAGTCGCAGTAACGGTAGCGGCGGTAACAACTGCGTCGAGGTTGCTTTCCTCGCCAGTGGAATCGCCGTCCGTGACAGCAAGAACCGGACGGGTCCCGCTCTCATGTTCACCCAGGCGGAGTGGACCGCCTTTGTGGACTCCGCCAAGGACGGCGAATTCGACATTGTTTCGTGAGAGAGCCTACCGATAGGCGCACAGCGACGGAAGTGCTCGTATCAACGTCAACTTCCGCGATGTGCAACTTGAGGAACGCCGTGGCGTCACCCTTTCGGGGGCGCCGCGGCGCGGCCCACCCTCCCGCCGGATGATGAGAATCAGACCTCTCCCCTGGTACGCGTAACCGGTACGCGTACCGGAGCCCGCGAGTACCCGGCGTGCACACTTACCGCCACCTTATGACCGCTTGTGATCACCACGTCACCCACCGGCACGGCCTGCGCCCGGCCGCTCGGCACACGGCGGCAAGCTCAGGCCGCCGGGACGAAGACCGGCCGCCGCGCACCGCGCGCGCTCGACCTGGCCCCGGAGGGAAGCAGGCGCCCCAGCACCGCGGCCCGCGCTGCGGCAGCCGCGGCCTCCCGGCCCAGGCTCTCCCGGTTGCGCCGCGCCAGCTGGACGTCGTGCCACGCCAGCCGCTCCGCCGTGACCGCCGCCCGGTGCACCCGCTCCAGGTAGAACGCGCTCGCCCGCTGCACGGCCAGTTCCTGCTCGACCGGGTGCAGCCGGGCGTCCCAGCGACCCCCGCCGTTCAGCGCGTCCGCCACCGCACTCTCCGGGAGGTCGCCACGGGCGACCGCCTCGCGGACCGCCCGGTGCAGGTAGCGCTCGCGTGACGCGTACTCCGCCGGGGTCCGGAAGGTGAACGGCGTGCCGAAGGCCGCCGTGGTGCGGCAGCGGGCCCAGCGCGCATCCGCGTCCTGCCAGGCCTGCCAGCTCGCGTCGGCCCGCTCGGCGGCCGCCTCCCAGTGCTCCTGCCAGCGCTGGGCCGCGTGCGTGGCCTGGTCGGCGGCCACCCGGACCTCCTCCGCGTAGCGCACGACCTGGGCCGCCTCGGTCCGCTGCCGCAGCCGCTCGGCGTCCCGGCGCTCCTCCCGCCGGCGCAGGACGGCGACCGTCTCGATCAGCGCGCGCCGCGGGTCGTGCACGCCGTGCGGGTTGGCGAGCACGATCAGTGCGGGCAGGGTGAGCAGCATCAGCACTGCCCAGATGGCGACCGGGGCCGGCTCGGTCAGCAGCATTTCGGCAAGCATGTTCATGGAAGGGTTCGTCCGCCTCGGTAGGTTCCGCTGGTGTTCGCCGCACACGTGGACCGCCGACGGCGCAATCGCCGTCCGTGCTGGTCAGCCAGCAGCGGGCGGAGCCCGGGAAGGGCCGGCGCGGTGGCCGAGCCGGGCGCGGAGAGCGGATGCTCGGTCCGGCGCGGGCCGGGTGGCGGCTTGCGCCGCGGGATCGACAGCGGGGGTACGGGCGAACGAGCCGTCCCCCTCGTCCGGGGCGAGGTCGTGATGCACCGCATCGACGACGTGCACCGGGGCAGCGGCGGAGATGCCGCTGACGGGAGGGGCCGCGGGATCGGACACCGCGGCCGGCGCGGCCAGGAAGGCCAGAAGGAGCGCCAGGAGAAGAGGCAACGACCGCAGCGCCGTGCTGCGCTTCCCGGTCGTCGTCACGCCTCGTAAACTACCCAAAACGGTCAAAAACTCGCACGGCGCCACACCGACTCGCGTACGTGTATCGGATCATGTTCGCGGTATGCGGCCATAGTTGATCGGTACGGCGGGGATCCTCACGTCCTCGGCTCCGCCGCCGATGGGCTGATCGACCGGAGAGCCTCCGGTCGGTCACGACAGGAGCGCTCATGCGGATGCCGACCGGGGCGAAGGATCCGGCGATGCTGGCCCTCGCGGCCCTGGGTCTGCTGATCGTCCCGTGGTTCCTGATCGGCCCGGGCGGGCCGACCACCTCCTGGGCCGTCCAGGCCGGCGTCGACCTCGTCGACGTCTGGCTGGCCTGGCAGCTGGCCACCCATGTCCGGACGACGCCGGCCGGCCGGCGGTTCTGGCGGGTGGTGGTCATCGGCTGCGCCTCCTGCGCGATCGGCGACACCTATCAGACCGCCCTGATGATCGCGCAGCCCGGCACCACGAGGACCAGTCTCGTGCAGACCGCCTTCGTGGTCGCCGGCATGGTCACCGTGGTCGTGGCGACCCTGCGGCATCCGCTCGGCGGCGCCGGGCGGCAACGGCTGCGGCTCTGGTTCGACGCGGCCACCGTGCTCACCGGTGTCACGGTCTTCCTCTGGTACTTCCTGCTCGCCGGTGAGCTCAGCGGCAGGCAGGCCGCCGACCGCTGGGGCGCCGCCACCACCGCGACCGTCATGCTGCTGATCACCTTCGGCGTGCTGAAGCTGATCCTCAGCGGGACCGCGCCGTTCACCCGCAGCGCCGGGGTGCTCGGCAGTCTCGGCGTGGCCGGCACCGCGCTGGCCGCGCCGCTGGCCACCGGCCTGTTCGGTGACCCCGGGCCCGAGGTGATGTTCGTGGTCCAGCTGCTGCCGTGCGTGCTGACGGCCTTCGCCCTGCGATTGCAGTCGCTCCAGCAGCCGCGCCTGGCCCAGCGGCAGAGCGGAGAGCCGGGACCCCGCTCCAGCCGGATGCCGTACCTGGCCGTGATCACCACCCAGCTGCTGCTCGTGGTCTCGCTCCAGGACGGCCGGATCGACCTGCGGGTCTGGGGCGTCGCGATCGGTGCGGCGGCGATCACCGCACTGGTCCTGGGACGGCAGATCGCGGCGTTGCGGGACAACGAGCGGCTGCTCAGCGAGCTGGACGAGCAGCGGGACCGGTTCCAGGCCCTGGTGCAACACACCTCCGACCTGACGCTGGTCGTGGACGGGACCAGCGCGATCAACTACGCGAGCCCGGCCGCCGAGCGGGTGCTGGGCCTCAAACCGGCGGACATGGTCGGCACCCTGCTCGCCGACCGCACCCACCCGGACGACGGGCCGGCGGTGGAGGCGCTGTCCGCGCAGCTGCGCGCCAACCCGGGCCTGGGCATCGGCACCCAGCTGCGGTGGCGGCACGCCGACGGGTCGTACCGGTGGCTCGACATCGTCATCACCGACCTGCGGCGCAACCCGAGCATCCGCGGCCTGGTGCTGAACGCCCGGGACGCCACCGAGGCCCGGGCGCTGCACGACGAACTCCAGCGGCAGGCCACCCACGACTCCCTGACCGGGCTGGCCAACCGGGTGCTGCTGCACCGGCGGCTCGCCCAGGCGGACCAGCGGGTCAGCATGCTGCTGATCGACCTGGACGGCTTCAAGCAGATCAACGATCAGCACGGGCACCACGTCGGCGACGGGGTCCTCCGGGCGGTCGCCGAGCGGCTCACCGGTCTGCTCGGCGCGGGCGAGCTGGCCGTGCGGCTGGGCGGCGACGAGTTCGCCGTCCTGCTGCCCGGCACCGGGACCGCGGAGGCGGACCGGCTCGCCGGGACGATGGCCACGGTGCTGGGCGAGCCGATGCTGGTCGGTGACCTGTGGCTGACAGTGGGCGCCAGCATCGGCGTCGCGACCGGCGAGCCGGGCAGCGGTGACGGCCTGCTGCGCGAGGCCGACACCGCGATGTACCGCTGCAAGAACGAGCGCAAGGCCCAGCGCGCCTGACCTCGTCAGAGCAGCATGCCGCCGGAGGCCTCGATGCGCTGGCCGGTGATCCAGCCGGCGTCGTCGCCGAGCAGCGCCCGGATCACGCCGGCGATCTCCTCCGGCCGGGCGACCCGGCCGAGCGCCGTCTGCGATCCGATGTACGCCCGGACCTGCTCGTTGTCACGCAGCATGCCGCCGCCGAACTCGGTCGCCGCCGGTCCCGGGGCGATCACGTTCGCGGTGATGCCGCGCGGGCCGACCTCCTTCGCCAGGTACCGGGTGAAGACCTCGACGGCGCCCTTCATCGAGGCGTAGGCAGCGTAGATCCCCTCGCCGGTGAACCGGGCCAGACCGGTGGAGAGGTTGACGATGCGGCCGCCGTCGGCGATCAGCGGAAGCAGCTTCTGGGTCAGGAAGAACATGCCGCGCCAGTGCACGTTCAGCATCTCGTCGAAGGCCTCGACCGGGGTCTCGGCGATCGAACCGGCCCGGCCGACACCGGCGTTGTTGACCAGGAAGTCGAAGTCGGTGCGGCCGAACCGGTCGGCGAGTGTCCGGCGCAGGGTGGTGACGAACTCGCCGTAGGAGTCGAGGTCGCCGACGGTCAGCGGGAGCGCGACGGCGTCGATCTTCTCGCCGGGGTCGCCGCGGTGGGTGTAGACGACCTCCACGCCGGCTTCCAGCAGAGCCAGGGCGGTGGCCCGGCCCAGTCCGCGGTTGCCGCCGGTGATCAGGGCGATTTTGGGCATGGCGAAGCCTTCCTCTGTTACTCGGATGATGGTTGCGGTGTCAGGCGACGGCAGCGAGCAGCTGCAGTTTCTCGTGACTCGGCGAGCCGGGAACCGCGGTGAAGACCAGCAGCGTCTGGAGCTGCTCCGGGTCGAGCAGGTTCTGGCAGAACACGTCGATGGCGCCCAGCTCCGGATGGAGCAGCGTCTTGCGGTCGGCGTAACCCAGGCCGACCTCGTGCACGGCCCAGATCGCGGCGAACTCGGGGCTGGCCGCCAGCAGGGCGCCGACGATCTCGCCGGCCCGGCCGCCGGGCGCCGCCGCGTAGGCCTTGCGCAGTTGCGCGGTGACGATCCGGGTGTGCCGGGAGTGGTGCTCCGGCGGATAGAGCCGCCGGGCGGCGGGATCGGTGAACCAGCGGTACCACGCGCTGCGCGCCAGGCCGGTGTGCCCGCTCTCGTCACCGACCAGGGCCACCGCCATCCTGGTCTGGAGCAGCGTCTCGCCGTACCGGGAGACGACCATGGCCGGGGTGTCCTCGAGCCGGTCGAGGATCCGCATCACACCGGGGCTGATGTGGTCGTCGCGCAGCACCCGCTGCGGCGCCGGGTGGCCGCCCAGCCGGAACAGGTGATCCCGCTCCTCCAGCCCCAGGTGCAGGGCTCGGGCCAGGGCGGCGAGCATCTGCTCGGACGGCGCCGGGCCACGCTGCTGCTCGATCCGGCCGTAGTAGTCGGCCGACATCCCGGCGAGCGCCGCCACCTCCTCACGGCGGAGCCCGCCGGTGCGCCGTCGCGGTCCGCGCGGCAGCCCGACGTCCTCCGGCTGCAGCGCCTCCCGGCGGGTGCGGAGGAAATCGGCGAGTTGGGCCCGGTCCACGTTCCCATCCTCCCTTCCGGCTCGCGTCCGTCGTGCTTGCTGTGACCAGCTTGGCGCGGACGGCGGGCCGGATGAAGGCCGGATTCAACCGGGGACAAGTAGTCCCCGGTTACAACAGGACGGGGAGTTCTTCCAGGCCGCGCAGCAGCAGGCCGGGGCGCCAGCGCAGGTCTTCCGCCGGGACGGCCAGGCGCAGACCGGGGTGGCGGGTCAGCAGCGCGGTGAAGGCCACCTGCGCCTCCAGCCGGGCCAGCGGTGCGCCGAGGCAGTAGTGGATGCCGTGCCCGAACGCGAGGTGCGGGTTCTGGGTGCGGTCCAGGCGCAGCTCACCGGCGTCCGGGAAGCGGTCGTCGTCCCGGTTGGCGGAGAGCAGCACGACCATGACCGGGTCGCCGGCCGCGATCGTCACGCCGCCGATCTCGAGGTCCTCGGTGGCGACCCGGAAGGTGGAGGTCTCGACCGGTCCCTCGTATCGCAGGAACTCCTCGATCGCGGTGGGCAGCAGGGTGTGGTCGGCGCGCAGCCGCTCCCACTGCTCCCGGTCGCGCAGCAGCAGGTAGGTCCCGTTGCCGATCAGGTTGACCGTGGTCTCATGACCGGCGATGAGCAGCAGGAACACCATCGAGGAGAGCTCGGCCTCGGTCAGCCGGTCCTCCTGGTCGCGCACGTGGATGAGGCCGGAGAGCAGGTCCGGGCCGGGCCGGGCGCGGCGCTCCGTGATCAGGGCGAGGATGTAACCGACCATCTCCCGCATCGCCGGCTCCAGCCGGTCGCCGGACTGCGAACCGGCGACGATCACGTTCGACCAGGCCCGGAAGGCGTCCCGGTCCGCCACCGGAACGCCGAGCAACTCACAGATGACCTGGATGGGCAGCGGGAAGGCGAACGTGTCGATCAGGTCGGCCCGCTCCCGGCCCGCCAGCGCGTCGAGCAGGTCGTCGGTGATCTCCTGGATCCGCGGGCGCAGGCTCTCGATGCGGCGGGCGGTGAAGGCGGCCGACACCAGCCGGCGCAACCGCGTGTGGTCGGGCGGGTCGACGGCCAGCATGTGCCGGGACAGCACCGCCGCAGGGCCGACGGGCCGGTTGGCGACGGTGGAGGACCCGACCGAGAACGCTGACTCCTTGGAGAGCCGCGGGTCGGCCAGCGCGCGCCGGGCGTCCTCGTAACGAGTCACCAGCCAGGCGTTCAGGCCGCTGGGCAACCGGGTCCGGCGGACCGGGCCGGTGCGGCGCCACCGCTCGTACACCGGGTGGGGATCCGCCTGGAAGGCAGGATCCGTCAGGTCGACGTGCAGGTCCCCCGTCATCGCACCACGTCCCCGAGTCATCGTGCCACCGAGCCGGGTTACGACGATACCGGTCGATGCGGCGTTCGTCACCGGTTTCTCTTTAGTCCGGTTTGCCGCCCTCCCGGCGCACGCCGGCACCGGGCCGATTCAGCGCGGTAGCCAGGCGTCGACGTTGCGCGGGGAACGCGGTGGGCGCAGCGGCAGACGGGGACGGCGCGGGGCGAGGCGGCGGGGACGGCGCGGCCTCGGCCCGGCACCGGCGATGCCGATGAGCCGGGTGAGATCCATGACCGTACTATCCGCCTCACCGCCGAACAGATCATCATTGTTGAGGCATTCTTAAAGATCGTCTCAACGACTGGTAAGCAAACTCGGGTTGCGGACCGGACCAGGTGTCTGCGCCCGCTCGCCGCCGCCCATTACCCTCCTGAGGTCAACTCGTCCGGGACGGAGCCACCGCAACACCATGACCCCTCGCCCTCGTCGTGCCCTCAGTGTCGTGCTCGCCTCGGTGACGTTGCTGGCCGCGGCCGCCTGCACCCCGAAGGATGAACGCTCGGTCCCGGCCGCGGCAGCGAGTCCGGCGCTTACCGAGTCGGGCGGTGCCCGGCCGAACATCGTGTTCGTGCTCACCGACGACCTGTCGCAGAACCTCGTGCGGTACATGCCGAACGTCCAGGCGTTGCAGCGTGCCGGCACCACGTTCGCCAACTACACGGTGACCGACTCGCTGTGCTGCCCGTCGCGGGCGTCCATCCTCAAGGGACAGTTCCCGCACAACACCGGGATCTTCAAGAATCACGGGTCGGACGGCGGCTTCAAGCTTTTCCACAGCAAGGGCGCGGAGAAGTCGACGTTCGCCACCGATCTGCAGGCGGCCGGCTACCGGACCGCGTTCCTCGGCAAGTACCTGAACGAGTACCACGCGAAGAACCCCGGTGGCCTCGGCCGGCCCTACGTCCCGCCGGGCTGGGACCTGTGGATGGCCGGGGGCAACGCGTACGGCAACTTCAATTACCTGCTGAACGAGAACAACCAGGTTCGCCGGTACGGCACGGGCCCGCAGGACTATCTCACCGACGTGCTGTCGGCGAAGGCTTCACAGTTCATCGCCGGCACCGCGGCCGCCGGCAAGCCGTTCATGATGGAAGTGGCGACGTACACGCCGCACAGCCCGTACACCCCGGCGCCGCAGGACACCAACTCGTTCCCCGGGCTCAAGGCGCCGCGCGGGCCGGCATACGACCGGCAGCCGGTGGATGCCCCGCCGTGGCTGCGGCGGGTGCCGCCGCTGACCCCGGCGAAGAAGGCCGAGATCGACATCAAGTTCCGCAAGCGGGTCCAGTCGGTGCAGTCGATCGACCGGATGCTCGGCTCGCTGCGGGCCACCCTGACCCGGGCCGGGGTCGCCGACAACACTGTGGTGATCTTCAGTTCGGACAACGGGTACCACATGGGCGACTACCGGATGACGCCCGGCAAGCAGACCGCTTTCGACACCGACGTCAACGTGCCGCTGGTCGTCGCGGGGCCCGGTGTCGCCGCCGGGCGCACGGTCGACGCGCTGGTGGAGAACATCGATCTGCGCCCGACGTTCGCCGACCTGGCCGGTGCGCAGGTGCCGGCCGAGGCCGACGGCCGGAGCATCAGGCCGCTGCTCGCCGGCGAGACGCCCGCGCAGTGGCGGACGGTCTCGCTGATCGAGCACCGGGACCCGGCGACCGACCCGGCCGACCCGGACTTCCAGCACGACAGCGTGAACATCCCGCCCGCGTACGACGCGCTCCGGACGGCCCGTTTCACCTACGTGAGGTACGCCGACGGCTCGCGGGAGTACTACGACCGCAAACTGGACCCGGCGCAGCTGCGCAACCTGGCCCGGACACTGCCGCCCGCCCAGATCGCGGTACTGGACGCGACGTTGACCGGGCTGACCCGGTGCGCCGGGGCGGACGCCTGCGGGGCCGCCGGGCGCGCCATCGGCGGCGCCGGACCCGAGCCCTCCAGCAGCGCCTCGGCCGCGCCCCGCCCGGCCGCCTCGTTCAGCGCCCCGACCCCGATCAGCGCTTCACCCTCGGCCGGTCCGTCGCCGTCGCCGTCGGCCGGCGCCTCGATCAGCGGCTCGGCCTCAGCCGGGCCAGATGCGGGGCGGCCCACTGCGGAAGGCCGGTGAACTCTGCCGCTGGATGACCGGATAGACGCTGGAGTGCGCCTGCCAGGAGGGCTGCGACCGGGTCTCCGCCCCGGCCAGGCCACGGATCAGCGCCTGCACCATGTCGCCGAGCGCCATGTGCAGCCGGGTGTCGGTGACCAGGCCGGTGCCGTCCACCGCGCTCATCTCCAGCGGGATCCGGATGCACGCCGGGCGCAGCAGCCGGGCCCCGCCGTGCTCCAGCACCGACTCCAGGGCCGCCCGGGCGCCCTCGTCGCGGCCGGGACCGGCCACCGAGAGCCACGCGGCCGGCTTGCCGGTGAGCTCGCCACCGTCCACCAGCCAGTCCAGCAGGTTCTTCAGGCTGCCCGGCAGGAACCCCGCGTACTCCGGGGTGCAGAAGAGGATCGCGTCCGCCGCGATGACCTGCCGCTGCAGCGCGGCGACACCCACCGGGGGAACAGCCTCGCCGGGAACGAACGCCGGCAGGTCACGCAACCCGTCGAACAGCACGGCGGTGATGCCCGGCGGGGCATGGTGGGCCGCGGTCCGCAGCGCGGCGGTGTGCAGAGCTTCGTCGCGGGTGCTACCCGAGACCAGCAGGACGCGCGTCATGCGCCGACCATACGGGCCGCGGGCACTTTCCGGGGCGCCGGCACGGTTCCGTTCGGGTTACCGCCGACCGGGTGGTCAAGCTAGGACTTTCGTACCGAATGGGCCTCGTTGTATGGCCATGCCGCAGACCGGACGGCAGCATGGGCAGACGGTCCATCCGGGGTGGGACCGGAGTTCCCCCCGGCCTGCGAGGAACTCGGAGCACGATGTCACAGCCGCCCACCCCGCCGCCGTACGATCCGACCCAGCCCTTCGGGCAGCCGGGGTACGACGCCAGCCGGCCGCCGGCTCCGTTCCCCGCGCCCGACAGCGCACCGCCGACCACGCCGTTCCCCGCGCCGGACAGCGCTCCGCCCACCGCGCCGTTCACGCCTTTGCCTCCCGCGGGCAGCGCGGCGTCGCCTTACGCGCCACAGGCGTACCCGGCGCCCGACAGCGCGCCACCGGCGTCGCCTTACGCCCCGCCGGCGTCGCCTTACGCGCCCCAGGCGTACCCGGCGCCCGACAGCGCACCCCCGGCCGCGCCCTACACGTCCTATCCGGCCAGTTCTCCGCCCACTGCGCCGTTCCCACCCCAGCCGTACGCGCCGCAGTCGTACGAGCCCCAGCCGTACGCGCCTCCGGTGTCGGGCTATCCGCAGTCCCCGGCGGCCTATCCGCCGCCGCCCGGTTATGAGCAGAAGGGCGGCTACCCCGCGCCGCCGATGTACCAGCCGGTGATGGTCGGCCACGTCGGCCCGCCCACCTCGGGCTGGGGCGTGGCGGCGATGGTGCTCGGCATCGTCGGCCTGCTGCTCCTGCCCTGTGCTTTCGGGGCCTTCGGCATCCCGTCGCTGCTCGCGGTGATCTTCGGCCACCTCGGGCTCGCGGAGACCAAGCGGGGCGCGAAGTCCGGCCAGGGCATGGCTGTTGCCGGGCTGGTGCTCGGCTACATCTTCATCGGCCCGGCGATCCTGATCGCGGTGATCGGCGGGGTGGGCGGCGTCGCCGGCCTGCTCTGACCCGGCGCGCCATGGCCGGCCCGCACCCGGGCCGGCCACCCCGGCCCCGGAACGCACCGAAGGCCCATCCGCAAGGATGGGCCTTCAGTCGTGTTGTGCGCCGCGTAGGACTCGAACCTACAACCCGCGGATTAAGAGTCCGCTGCTCTGCCAGTTGAGCTAGCAGCGCTTGCAACGAGGCAGAACATTAGCACACCAGGGTTACCGGCCGAATGCGCGGGGCAGGCGCCCCGGGCTGCGGAAAGGCCGCCGCGGACGTGGGAGGGGCCCACGCCCGCGGCGGATCTTCGGGGAACGGGAATCAGGCTGTCGTGCACGCCAGCGTGGGCCACGCCCAGTTGCCGCCGTGCTGAACGGTGAATCCGAAGGTGTTGCCGCTGCCGTTCGGCCGGGCGGTCATCACGGTGCCGGTGCCGTCCCAGGTGACCGCGGCGTTCCAGGTGGCGATGATCCGCTGCGGCGACCGGATGGTGACCGTGACCCGCCAGTTGGTCGCCCCGGTGACCGTGACCTGACCGTTGAACCGGTCATTCCACTTCTGGCCCTCGGCGTAGGTGGCCGTGCAGTTCCCGGACGGCGGAGGGGTGGTCGTGGGCGGCGGCGAGGTCGTTCCGCCCGGCGCCACCGCACGGCCGGTGGTAGGCGAGATCATGCCGGCGCACAGGCCACGGTTCCGCAGGTCGGCCGCGATCTGCGGGATCGCCGCCACGGTGGCCGCGTACTGGTCGTGCATCAGGATGATCTGGCCGTTGGTCAGCGTGCCGGCCCGCTGCACGATCTGGGCCGTGGTGGCGCCGTTCCAGTCCTGCGAGTCGACGTCCCAGATGATCGTCCGCATGCCGAGCGCCGACGCCGCCGACTCCAGGGTGGCGTTGGTCTCCCCGTACGGAGGGCGGAAGAGCACCGGCGTGCCACCGCCGGCGGCCTGGATCGCGCTCTGCGTCCGGGACAGCTCGGAGCTCATCTGCGCCGCCGAGAGGGTCAGCATGTGCGGGTGGGTGTAGCTGTGGTTCGCCACCCACATGCCTGCCGTGACCTGCGCCTGGACCAGCGACGGGTTGGCGGCCGCGTTCTGGCCGGTGTTGAACATGGTGGCTCGCAGACCGGCGGACCGCAGCGCGTTGAGCAGCGTCGTGGTGTTGCCGGCGTTGGGCCCGTCGTCGTACGTCAGGCCGACGTAGCCGTTGCGGCAGTCGTTCGACGGCGGCGGCGTGGTGGGGTTGCTCGGCGGCGGTGTGGTCGGGTTGCCCGGTCCGGCGGCGTTGAGCGCGTCGAGCACCGCGGTGTACGCCGCCTTCTTGTTGCCGCTGCCGTCGAAGAGCAGCGGGGTGTCACTCGCCCGCCAGGAGTCGGTGTCGCGCACGCCCCAGACGGTGATCCCGGTGCACCGGGCCACCGCCAGGCAGGCGTTGACCACGCTCCGGTACTTGTTCGCCTGGTCGGTGCCGGAGCCCTGGATGTCCAGCTCGGTGATCTGCACGTCGACGCCGAGCGCCGCGAAGCTGGACACCGTGGTGCCGAAATTGCTCGGCACCGGGTTGCCGCTGTTGAAGTGCGCCTGAAGGCCGACGCAGTCGATCGGCACCTGACGGGACTTGAAGTCGCGGACCATGTTGTAGACGGCCTGCGTCTTGGCGTGGCTCCAGTTGTCGATGTTGTAGTCGTTGTAGCAGAGCTTGGCGCCCGGGTCGGCGGTCCGCGCGGCCCGGAACGCCGCCTCGATCCAGTCGTTGCCGGTGCGCTGCAGGTTGGAGTCGCGCCGTGAGCCGTCGCCGTTGTCGGAGAACGCCTCGTTCACCACGTCCCACGAGTGGATCTTGCCGCGGTAGTGGGTGGCGACCTGGGTGACGTGATTGAGCATGGCGTTGCGCAAGGTCGTACCGCTCATGCTCTGCATCCAGCCCGGCTGCTGGGAATGCCAGGCCAGCGTGTGGCCGCGCAGTTTCTTGCCGTTGCTGATCGCCCAGTTCGCCACCCGGTCGCCGTTGGTGTAGTTGAACTGGTTCTGGTTCGGCTCGGTGGCGTCGATCTTCATCTCGTTCTCGGCGGTGACCGAGTCGAACTCGCGGCTCGCGATCGACGTGTACGTCGAGTCGGACAGCCGGCCCGCGCTGATGGCGACGCCGAAATAGCGGCCGCTCTGCGCGGCTGCGGCGCCCAGGGTGGTGGCCGCCTCGGCGGACGGGGCGAGAAGAACGGCGCCCGCTGCTGCCAGGGCCGCGGTGAGGACGGCCGCGGCACCTGCTCTCTTTCTGGGCATGGGGATATCACCTTTTCAACGAGGGAGCGGTGAATTGACGACCGTCGCTGTCTCATTGTTGGGAGGTGTTCCGCCCGCGTCAACGGTTTACTACCGATAAATTTCCGAAAGTTTCGGAAGCGGTGTGGACTGGGCCGGGGTGAATCGTTTCGACATCAAGGCCCGAAACTACCGAGGGGTGTGTTCGAAAACTTTCAGGCCCCGGGCGACGAAAGCCTCGGCCGGATCGCGGTGCCGCGGCAGCCCGGCGAGGAACTTCCGCCAGTTGTCGAGGTCGTCCCGCCAGGCCGCCAGATAGCGCACGCAGAACGCCGGATCGATGACCATGCAGCGCCCCTTCGCCCCGATCAGCGCCTGCGTCATCCGGTGCCGCCGGTCCGCGTCGGGCACCCGGTGCACCTTGCCCAGGATCCGGTCGATCATCCGGGCCCGGTCGGCGAGGAAGGCCCGCCAGTACTCCTCGGTGGCCGCCTGCGCCGGACGGTCCTCGCCGGCGAGCGCGAACAGGCCCTCCGCCAGCACGTCGCCGAACTCCTCGGTGCGGGCCCGCTCCGGGGTGAGGTACGGGTCGTACTCCCGCTGGCTGACCTTGCCGCAGACCGCGACCCGCTCGATGCGCCGGCGGCCCACCAGGAACAGCCAGTCCTCGTTGTAGATGGTCGGGAAGAACGGCGTCTGCGCGCCGACCCGGACGGCCATCGCGCCACCGCCCACGAACGTGTCCTGGGTCTCGCCCACCTCGCGCAGGGCGTGACAGACCACGGAGTTGTCCGGAAAACCGACGTTCTGCAGCGCGGCGACGTGATGGGTGGCGAGCAGGCCCGCGGCGGCGCGGATCGAGTCCGGCTGCAGGTCGGTGATGTCGTCGTCGAGGAACACCACGCCCGGCCAGCCCAGCATCCGGGCGACGACGATGCCCAGGTTGCGCTTGCGGCTGACGTCGTTGGGGCGGTCCAGCCCGACCAGCCCCGCCTCGCGGACGAGCGCGTCGGCGGCGAACGCCGGCAGGCCGGCGTGCCCGGTCACCTCGACGGCGATCACGTGGGCGCCGACCATCTCGGCCTCCCGGCGCACCGTCTCCGGCGACGACCATCGGCTGCACAGGGCTATGACCGGCCGGTTCAGCTCGTTGCCGAGCCGCAGGGCGTCCCGGATCGCGGCCGGGTTGCGGATGGTGGGCACCACGATCGCCGGCACGTCGCCCGGCTCCCGCGGCTCGGGGAACGCGAGCAGCTCCCGGTGCGAGAACCGGTGACCGATCCGGCCGGCCGGCGGCTGCACGGGCTCGGCGCGCAAGGGCCGCGACAGCGCGCGTGCGGTCATGCCGTCCGCGGCCACTCGTGCAGCACGGTGCCGTCCCGGGTCCAGTCCGGCGTGATGATCGTCCCCTGCACGATGTCGACCCGGGCCAGCACGCTGAACGTCGCGCCGAGGTCGAAGCGCCGCTCCACGTGCCGGCGGTTGCGGTCGCGGAACCGGGGGTCGGTGAGCGCACGCACCGCCGCGAGCGTGCCACGGCCGTAGTTGCCGTTGCAGATGGTGACCGTCCGCTTCTGGTTGAACGGATTCGGGCCGCGGCAGAAGTGGGCGACGTCCTGGACCAGCCGGGCGCGCGGCGGCCGGCCGGCCAGCACGGAACGGAAGATCTGCTCGCCGGCTCCGTCCTGAACCCGGAACGCGCCGATGTCGGGGTCACCCTCGCGCCGTTCCTGGCTCACGGGAACCTCCAACGCCTCGATCACACTGCCGGTTACGGGGTTCCAGTCCACCCCGCCCAGGAGTACGAGGTGGTTGGTGAGATCGTTCGGCGTGAGCTGCTCAGCAAGTTTGCGGACAATGACGACACCGGGGTTGGCGGCCACCAGATGGCCGTACAACTCCATCAGGGCGTCCAGGTCAGCATAGGTATACAACTCGATGTAATCCGGACTTTCCGGATCGGTGTAATGCTCGTCCGCGCGCAGGCTGGGCGGCAGCGCGGCACACGCGAGCGTGATCGGCGCCCGGTCGGTGAAGTGCCAGAGCCCTTCCTGCGGCGCCCGGGTGGTCAGATCACCGTTGAGAACAGCGCCGGGCGGACGAAGGTCGAGCAATTCGCTCCGCAGGTCCCGAAATCGTTCGAGCTCGCTGTCGTCGAAGCTGTCGACGCCGCGCCGCGCTTTGTCCACAGCTCCGTCCACAGCGAAGAACCGCGCGTAGCCCTCGAGACGCTCCAGCGGCGGCACCGCCTTGCCGTTCTCCCAGGACGAGATCAACGGCACGCTGACGTCGAGTGCCCGGGCGAGCACCGGCTGCTTCAGCTTCAGACTCGCACGCAGGTCCCGTAGCCGCCGTGCCAGCGCCTCAACACCGGGATGGGTCATCACGCCGCCCTTCAGCGATGTTCATGAGGGCACTGAACCGGAAATGATCTCGAACTTAGCGGTCACAGATGTCGCGTCGAGGACCCTGCCAAGTCTGTGACCAACTCGTTGCTTCAGCTGATTACTGAAGTTTAGCCTGAAGACACCTCAAGCCTTAACCATGGTTAAGGAAGGGTCGAGGAGGTCCGATGAGCCCATCCGCACGAGCGCCCCCGCAGCCCATCGGCACGTCGAATGCGCACCGACAAGCAGCAACGCCCCCGGCGGCCACCGAGGACGTTGCAGGTAATCCGTCCCGCTCAGCAGAGGGAAGACAACCATGCTTACGGTAACTCTCGACGCAGTCATCCCGAAGTCCGCTGTTCCGGTGAGTCAGGCCGCGACCGCGGCCGCGGACAACTCCGGCGGCCTGGTCGCGCTCCTGCTGATGGCAGCCGTTCTCACGGTCCTCGCGATCCGGCTGCTCAGCACTGCCCTCGGCCCGTTCCGCGAAGTGATCCGGGCGGCCACCGCGGCAGTCGGCAGCATCATCCTCGTCTCGATGATCCTTTTCATGCTGATCGCCTCGATGGTGGTGTCCGCCCGGACCTGACGAGGGTCCCCCTTCGCCGATCGGCACCGGCGCCGGTCGGCGAAGCGCCGGGGCGGGGTGGGGCGGGACAGATGGAAAAGGCCCCGACGGTCAGTCGGGGCCTTGGGTGGAGCTGTGGTGCGTGGAGAGAGTGCGTCGCGTAGGACTTGAACCTACAACCCGCGGATTAAGAGTCCGCTGCTCTGCCAGTTGAGCTAGCGACGCTCGCCGTGCAACGAAAGAAACGTTAGCACGGGCCGCGAAGATCCCTGAAATCGGCCAGTTCCCACCTCAAGGGGGACCCGCGATTTGCGTCCATGAGTCAGTATGTCTGCGCTGAGAACTCCAGAACGGGGCCCGACGATGGCTGACCTCCGCCGCTCCCTTGCGGCGATCATGGCGATTGCCCTGATCGCCCCCCTCACCGCGTGTGGCGACGACACAGAGCCGACCTTCGCCGAGCCCGGCACCACGGCGAGCTCGTCGGCCGGCGCCCCGGCGCCGGTCACCGAGAGCACGACGATCGCCGAGCCGGTGGCGCTGACCATCACACCGGCGAAGGACAAGAAGAACGTGCCGGTGAGCTCCGAGATCGGGCTGAAGGTGAGCGGCGGCGAGGTGACCTCGGTCACCCTCAAGGACGCCAAGGGCAAGGCCGTCGCCGGCGAGATGCGCGAGGACGGTTCCAGCTGGGTGCCGAGCAAGCCGCTGAAGACCAAGCAGACGTACGAGGCAACCGTCGTCGCCACGGGCAAGGACGGCGCCAGCACCACCGCCACGACCTCGTTCACCACGATGGGGGCGCCGGGCCGCCGCACCGGCACCGGGCTGTACCTGTTCGACGGCAACACCTACGGCGTGGCCATGCCGGTGGTGGTCGAGTTCAACCCGGGCATCAAGAAGGCGAACCGTGCCGCGGTGCAGAAGCGGATGTTCGTGCAGACCGATCCGCCGCAGCCCGGCACCTGGTCGTGGACGGCGAGCGGCACGCAGGCGTACTACCGCGCCCCGCAGTTCTGGAAGCCGGGCACCACGCTGAAGGTCCGGATCGCGGTCGGCGGCCTGCCCACCGGCGACGGCATCTACGGCGACCGGGACCGGTCGGCGACTTCCAAGATCGGCCGCCAGTTCGAGATGAAGGTCGACAACAAGTCGAAGAAGATGACCGTGGTCCAGGACGGTAAGACGGTCAAGACGATGCCGGTCAGCCTCGGCAAGAAGAGCACCCCGTCGTCCAGCGGCACGATGGTGGTGATGCAGAAGATGGCAGACACCGTCTTCGACACCACCGACACCGACGGCGCTGAGGGCTACCGCACCGAGATCCAATACGCGCAGCGCCTGACCTGGAGCGGTCAGTACATCCACTCCGCCCCGTGGTCGGTGGGTGATCAAGGTCGCCGCAACGTGTCGCACGGATGCGTCAACGTGTCCCCGTCCAACGCGCGATGGCTGTTCGACAAGACCCTCGTCGGTGACCCGGTCACCGTGAAGGGCACCGAGGACAAGCTGGAATACGGCAACGGCTGGACGCCTTGGGACGTGAGCTGGGAGAAGTTCGCCGAGGGAAGCGCGCTGGAGGTGCCCGACAACCTCGGGTGACCCTCGTTCGGCGACGCCGGGTGGATCCCGTCCCCGCACGGGGTACGTCAATGGGACGAGACCGGGCGCGGCACGAACCCGGGATTGGTCAACCGGCGTTTTTGGAGCACACTGGGCGCCGGAGAACGACGCCGTGAGGGGACCGTGGAGATGGATGCAAGTCGCCGAGCCGGTCGGCGCCACTGGCGCCTGACCGTGGCCGCGCTGCTGACCGGCACGCTGCTGCTGACGGCCGCGTGCAGCGGCGGCGACGACTCGCCGTCGTGGCAGGGCGGCGGAAACGGCACCGCACCCTCGGCGGAGGCCCCCTCGCCGGAGCCGACGCTGAGCACGGTCGCGGTGACCTCTCCCGCGCAGGACGCCACCGACGTCGAGGCCTGGTCCGAGGTGAAGTACAACAGCGAGGACCCGGACAGCACCACCGTCAAGGTCACCGACGCCGAGGGCGAGGAAGTCAAGGGCACGGTCGACAAGGACGACAACGTCTGGCGCCCGAGCGAGTCGATGGACTGGGGCAAGAAATACACGGTGACCGTGGACGGCCCCGAGGCCGAGGGCAAGAACAGCACCGTCACCAGCTCGTTCACCACGATGAAGAAGCCGAAGAACCTGGTGCGCGTGACCAGCTTCCTCGGTGACGACCAGACCGTCGGCGTCGGCATGCCGCTGATCATCAGGTTCGGGCGGTCGATCCCGGAGAAGTACCGGGCGGAGGTCGAACGCCGGATGGTGGTGACCGCCACGCCGGCCCAGGAGGGCACCTGGCACTGGGCCAGCCCCACCGAGGTGCGCTACCGGACCAAGGACTACTGGAAGGCCGGTTCCAAGGTCTTCTACAAGGTGCAGCTCAAGGGTGTGAAGATGGGCGACGGGTGGTACGGGCGCTCCGACCTCACCGTCGACATGAAGATCGGCCGCGCGCTGGTCATGACCGTGTCGAACAAGACGAAGAAGATGACCGTCAAGCAGGACGGCAAGGTCATCAAGACGATCCCGGTGAGCCTCGGCAAGCCGAAGACTCCCTCCTCGAGCGGCACCATGGTCGTCATCGAGAAGAAGGAACACACCGTCTTCGACACGCTCGACGAGCTGGGCCCCGAGGAGGGCTACCGCACCGAGATCGACTACGCGCAGCGGATCACCTGGAGCGGCCAGTTCATCCACGCCGCCCCCTGGTCCGAGGGTGTGCAGGGCCGCAGCAACGTCTCCCACGGCTGCGTCAACGTCTCGATGGCGATGGGCAAGTGGCTCTTCGACCGCACCATGATGGGCGACGTGATCACGGTCTCCGGCACCGAGGAGAAGCTGAAGAACGGCAACGGCTGGACCGACTGGAACATGAGCTGGGCGGAGTACAAGAAGGGCAGCGCCCTCAACTGACGGCTCCCCCGGCGTGACGCGGGCCTGGTCCTGTCGACCGGGCCCGCGGTCTTTCCAGCCTTCCTGCTGCCGGCGGATTCTTTCAGCCCGCGTCGCCTTGCTGCTTGCTAGCCGCGGAAGAGGCGGCCGAGCCGCCGCGCCGAGGCGACCACCAGGCGTGGCCACTCCCGCTCCTCCGGGTCACCCTCGTCCCCGTCGTCCTCGCGGTGGTCGCCCTCGTCGTCGATCTCGTACTCCTCGTCCCACTTCTCCCCCCGCGACCAGCGACGCTGCGGAACCGGGCGCGGCGCGGGGATCACCGCCGGCCGGGTGGCCGCCGGCCCGGCGCCTGCCGATTCCAGCAGGGTGACCCACCGCCAGGTCGCGGTCTCCAGAGCCGCAAGAGTCAGGTGTACGCCGGTGAGCTGCTCGCCCAGGGCAAGCATCCGCTCCCGGTACCGGGCGTCCCCGGCCCACCCCGCATCGGTGCCGTCGGAGTCCTCCTCGCCCAGGTCGAACCCGAGCTTCTCCAGCACCTCGACCAGCCCGTCCGGCTCACATCCCCGCCGCGTTCCCGCACCGGCCGGGTCGAAGTCGAGCAGCACCTCGCCGTCGCGCAGCCACACGAAACGTGCATCGGCGCTCTCGCTGTCACAGTGCGAGACCAGCACCGTGCCCCGGGACAGCGTCCGCAGCCCCGGATCAGCGGCGTCCCGGGCTGCGCGCGGCTCGACGATCAGCGTCCAATCACCGAACCCGGTCGCCGCGACCACCCGGCCATCGGGCTGCGACCCGGCACCGTCCGGGCCCGGCACCCACCGGGGCTGCGATCCGGCGCTGTCCAGGCCCGGCACCCGCCGGATCCCGATGGTCACGGTCGCCCCGACACCGCCGAGCAGGTCGATCACCTCGTCCGGCGTACGGCCGCGCACGAGGGTCAGGCAATACGCGTCCGCCAGCTCCGCGCACTGCTCGGTGAACCAGGCGTAGTCGTCGGCACTCGCTGCAACCATCCGGCGATCATGCACCACGGCGACGCCACCTGCCAGGGCCCCACCAGGCATGATCGAATTCCGGGTCCGGCGGGTCACCGGCGACCGTAGCCTGACCGGTATGGCGAGAATCGCCCCCTTCGCCGTCGGGCTGATCCTGCTGGCCGGCGCCTGCTCCAGCGACACCGCCGGCACCGGCGCGCCCGACACCGGCCCCGTCACCGGCACCGGTGGTGACGCGGCCGTTTCCGGCGCCGCACCGAGCCCGAGCATCGATTCCGCGCCGGTGGACGACCCACCCGGGCTGATCGCCTGCCGGCAGGTCGCGGGCGCGCTCCGGGACGCGACCCTGATGGACGCCGGCGTCGTGGACGAGATAACGCACAGCAGCGCCACCGCCGACGCTCCGGTGGCCGACGCGGCCACCGCGCTGGCCGAGGCTTACGCGACAGCGCTTGCCGAACGCGGCCGGCCCGCGGAGCCGGACGCCATCGCCGCGGTCAGCGGCGCCGCCGCCGAGATGTCGAAGATCTGCGGCGAGAGCGGCCTCGAATCAGTCCGCTGAGCCCCCGTGCCGACTCAGGGCTCGATACGCACCCGAAGTTCCCTACACACTGCTCCACCCCGACGTGTGGGGACTTGAGGCTCGATACGCACCCGAAGTTCACACGCTGTGCTCGACCGGGTTGCGTGGTGACTCAGCCATGGTGGCCGCCCGTCATCAGCGGCATGCCGTGCAGGTATTCGCTCAGCTGGGCGGCACCGCGCGAGGTGTGGCTCTTCACCGCGCCGACCGAGATGCCCAGGATCGAGGCGACCTCCCGTTCCGGCACGTCGAAGGCGTACCGCAGGATGACGCACTCGCGACGCCGCAGCGGAAGTCGCCGCAGGGCCGCTCGCACATCGAGCACTGCCGCGGTGTCGCTCTCGCCGCGCTCGCGGCGCAGCAGGCCCAGACGCAGCAGACCGGCGCGTTCCCGGCTCTGCTTCTTGATCCACTGGCGGGTCAGGTTGGCCACGATGCCGCGGGCGTACGCGATGGGGCTCTGCGCCGCCTGTACGCGTTCCCAGTGCCGCCACACCTCCACGAACGCGTCGGCGGCCAGGTCGTCGGCGGCCTGCGAGTCACCGGTCACCAGATAGGCGAGCCGGGAGAGATCGGTGTGATGGTCGTCGAAGAAGCGCCGGAAGGCGAGTTCGGCATCGGACAAGGCGGCTGTTTCCTGACCGTCAGGGGAGTCTCGCGAGGGAACGAAGGTTGATCCACACCCCAGTGGTCCGGCGACCCGGAAAAGGTTGCCCGCTGCCCGAGAACTTTTTTCACACACCCCGCGACGACGCAGTGCCTACAACGGCGAAAGGCCCGGTCCGAAGACCGAGCCTTTCGCACTTGACTGGGGTGATCGACGGGACTTGAACCCGCGACCCCCGGGACCACAACCCGGTGCTCTACCAGCTGAGCTACGACCACCATGTCTTGCTACCACTATGCCTTGCTACCACCACACCCACGGGAAACCATCCCCGCTGTGCCGGACAATCATAGCCACACCCCGGCCGGTGCCGTCGAGCGGGTTCCCGGCGCGCCTCACAAGTCGGCGGCGACTGCCTTGGCGGCCTCGACGTCCGGGCCCGGCTGGGGCACGAAGATGGTTCGCCGGTAGTACTCCAGCTCGCGGATGCTCTCCCGGATGTCGGCGAGCGCCCGGTGCGACAGGCCCTTGGCGGGCTGACCGAAGTACACCCGGGGGTACCACCGGCGGCACAGCTCCTTGATCGAGGAGACGTCGATCATCCGGTAGTGCAGGTGGGCGTCGAGCGCCGGCATGTCGCGGGCCAGGAAGCCGCGGTCGGTGGCGATCGAGTTGCCGCACAGCGGGGCGGTCCGGGGGTTGGGCACGAACTCCCGGATGTAGGCGAGGACGGCCTCCTCGGCCTCGGCCATGGTGATCGCCGAGCGGCGGACCTCGTCGGTCAGGCCGGACTTGGCGTGCATGTCGCGCACCACCGGGGGCATCGCGTCCAACGCCGCGTCATCGGCATGGATGACCAGGTCGACGCCCTCGCCGAGCACGTTGAGCTCCGGATCGGTGACCAGCGCCGCGACCTCGATGAGCTTGTCCTTGCCCAGGTCGAGGCCGGTCATCTCACAGTCGATCCACACAAGAAGATCCGCCACGGCGTCCAGACTACGCCGGGCGAGGGGCTCCTGTTTGACGCCTACGGCCGATCGCGGCACGCCTTCGCGTCGTTTGTCCCCTTCATACCCGAGACTTCCCACTTGGCCGATTGCCGGGTAAAGTCGTACTTAACGGACGAAGCCCCCCTTCGGTTACTCCGTTCCCCCCGGTAAAGGGCCCTTCACGTCGGCAGCGTGAAGGGCCCTTTCAATTCCGTGGCGGCAGCCAGGACCGGTCGATCGCGACGCCGCCGGTCTCCACCCACCGGATATCGACGTCTGCGGCGGCATCCGGCAGGGCGAACGCCAGCAGCCGCTCGGCCTGCGCCTCCACCGCCGCCCGATCGGCCGCCCCGAGCGGACGGAACGGGGCGATGCTCAGCGTGGTGCCGATCAGCGCCCAGATCGCGCCCACGAAGCCGTCGATCAGGACGGTCGGCCGCACGATCGACCAGCCCGGCATGACGATCGCCCGGTCACCCGGACGGAGGATCCGGGCACGGTCGGCATGCCCGAGCACGGCGTTGTCGAACTCGGGCAGGAACACCACGGGCGCCGGGGCGTCCGCATCGAGCAACGGGGCGTCCGGTAGGTCGTACAGATCGATCCCGGTCTCGTCCTTGAAGGTCCGCAACCGCATCGCCGGCAGCAGGCCGCTCAGTTTGGTCAGACCCGACCAGGTCTGGATGTCCTTCACGGACGCCGGGCCGAACGCCGCCAGATAGCGCCGGACCAGCGTCTCCGGACTCGGCGCCGGGTTCAGCGGACGCCCGAGCCAGTCCTCGGCGAGCACACACGCGACTCGGCCCCGGTGCCGCCAGGTTCCGGACGGCGGCGGGTGCAGCAACGGCAACCGCAGATGTACGACGTACGAAAGCGCCTTGGCATCGACTCCGGGGAACCGCTCGACCAGGCGACGGGACAACTCCGGCCGGGTCACCGGGCCCTCGGCCAGCACCTCACGTGCGATCTCGGTGAACTTCTCCGGGTCGACGCCGGCGAGGTTGCCGCCGCGGCCGGCGAACCGGTCCAGCGCCGGTTGGATCGTGGGCCGCAGCCAGGGGTAGTCGGCGCTCGCGCTCAGATGCTGGGTGCCCCGCAGCAGCGCGCTGCGCACCACCTGGCGATCGGTCAGCAGCCCGGTCAGATCGTCCAGCCGGAAGCTCTCCGACCGCGCCCAGAGGCTCAGGTAGGGCGAGTCCGGTTCCTGGCCCTGGAGGGCGACGAGGCGCTCGACGATGTCGGCGGCCGGGCGGGGGGTCCGCTCGCCGAGCATCTGCCGGTGCAGAAAGGTCCGGTTCAGCTCGCGGGTGGTGAGGACTCTCATGAGATGACGGTAGGACCGATAGAGGCCAGTTTCCGGCCGGAATGTAGCGGGCGGGCCACCCTCAGGGTGGCCCGCTTCGGTGTGCGCGGTGGTCAGCTGCTTCGCTGACTGTCCTTGGGCTGCTCGCGGTCTGTCCCCGTGCGGTCTTCCGGACGGCCGGCGATGGTTCGGCGGCGGCGCCGCTCCGTGCTGCCGGCGAGCAGTTCGGCGGCCTCCTCCCGGTAGCTGAGGATCCGTGAACCGGGCTTGGACTTCGCGGGGGCCTTGGCGGCGGGCGGTTCTGCCTTCCCGGAAGACGCCGGCGCAATGGTCGGTGCGGCGTCCTTGGGTGTGGCGTCCTTGGGTGCGGCGTCCTTGGGCGCGGCGTCCTTGAGCGCCCCGTCCTTGAGTGCTGGGGGCTTGGGTGCTGGGGGCTTGGGTGCCGTGCTCGCTCGCTGGCTCGGCTTCGGTGCGGTTTGCGGGCTGGTCCGCACCTTGCGCGGCGGGACCTGAGCTGCGGGCTCCGACGGCCGAGGGCCGGCGGGACGCGGGCCGAGCGTCGTGGCCGGCTTCGCGGGGGTGCTCGCCGGACGGGGCACCCGCCCGGCGACTGCCCGCCCGGCACCGTCGGCGTCCTCGGCGGCGCGCTTGGCGGGCGCCTCGTCGGCCAGCTGCGCCGCGCGGGCTGTCGCGGTGGTCGGCGCCGTCTCCACGGCCCGCGCCGCTTCGATGGCCTTCGCCGCTGCCTCGGACGGCTGCTGATCGGTGACGCGGGCGACCCGAGCGGCTACCGTCTCGGCGGCTTTGATCCACGCCGCCGGGGCACGCCGGGTCCCGGTCTGCTGCCGGGCGGCGCCGACGCCGGCCGGCTTGCCTGCCGCCCGGTCCTGCGCGCGGGACAGCGGGTTGTCCGCACGCCCGGTCTTCCTGCCGGTCGCCGGGACCTTGACCGGGCCGTCGAGCTCGACCGCGTGCATCGACGCTCGCTGCGTCTGCTCCGGCTGTCCCTTCATCGCCGGCTCAACCTGTCCGGGCTGTGCCGGCACCGGCTCAGCCTGCTCGGGCTGTGCCGGCACCGTCGCGGCCTGCTCGGGCTGCGCCGGCACCGTCGCGGCCTGCTCGGGCTGCGCCGGCACCGTCGCGGCCGGCTCGGGCTGTGCCGGCACCGTGGCAGCGGTGGCAGCCGCGGAGGGCAGGGGGGCGCCGTCTGCAGGGCGCCCGGACTCCATCGCGTGCATAGACGCCCGGCCCGGCGGGACCTGCCCGACCGGCTCCGGCGTGGTCTTCGGGGCGGCCTCGGCCGTCCCGGTGACTTCGGCCTGGTTCGCCGGGCGGCTGGGGAACGGAACGATGGGCCGCTTCGGACCGTCCGACTTCTCCGGTTCGGCATCGCCCGACCCAGGGCCCTCGGCCGGCGGCGCGGGGTCTTCGATCGGCGGCGCGGGCGCCGTGGTCGCCTTCGTCGGCATCGCGTCGGCCTTTCCATCGCTCCTGCTCGAAGCTGTGCCCCGAGCCGATTCCTTCTCTTCCGGCTGCGTCGCGGTCCTGGGCTCCGCCGGCTTCGGCTCCACGGCGGCTTCCTTGCCGGGTTGGCCGGCCCGGCTGGTACCCAGCCGGGTCAGCCCGGTGGCCGTCCAGTCGGTGACCGCCGGCCCGGTGTGCAGGGCGATGCGCGGACGCTCGTCCTCCTTCGGGTTCTCGAGTTCAGCGTCACTGCCCGGCTCGGTCTGCCCCTCGGACTTCGCCTCAGTGGGAAGCTTTGCCGGCGCCTCGGTGAGAGGCTGCGCCTCAGTGCGAGCCTGCGTCTCAGTGTCAGGCTGGGCGTCGGTCGCAGGCCGGGCGTCGGTCGTAGGCTGGGCGCGGGTCGCAGGCTGCGCCTGGATCGTGGGCTTCGCCGGGGTCTCGACGTGGTCGGCGGCCTCGCCGGTGCGCTGCTCCCCCGCGGTCCGCGTGCGCGGTGCGGCGGCCGGGACGCCCGCCACGGCTGCATCGCCCCGCGGTCCACCCTGGGCCGGCGCCGGTCTGCCCCCCGCCGGCGGCTTGACCACCGGTGGCTTGCCCGTCGCAGATTTGCCCACCGCCGACTTGCGGGCGGCCTCGGCCAGGCGGGCCGCCGCGCGCGCCTCGGTCTGGCGGGCCCGCTCCGGGGCGGTGGCCGCGACCCACGCGCCGACCGCGGTGGCGTGGAACTCGGGCAGGTCGTTGGGGGCCGGTGCGCGCCGGCGTTCGCTGCGGCGGGCCGGTGGCGGGGCCGGCTGCAGGCCGGACAGGGCCGGGGTCCCGTTGAGCAGGTTCAGCGGCTTGCCGGGCGCGGGGGTGTGCGCGCCGGCCGGCGCGCTGTCGGCGGGCGGTTCCAGGACGGGAGTGGGTGCCGGGGCGAGGGCCAGCGCGGAGGAGGCGGGGGCGGCCGCGCCGCCACCCGAGGCGCCGGGACCGGAGCGCGGGGGCCAGGAGAACTGCGGGAGTGCGGGCGGGCGGCTGGGCCGGGAGTCGGCGAGCGTACGCGGGCGGTGTGCTCCGCCGGGGCGCCCGCCGCCGGGCGGCAGGGCCGGGCCGGTGGGCAGCGGCAGGGGGGCCCCGATGGCTTTGATCAGGTCGGGTACCTGGCTGGGTTCGACGACGTAGACGATCTCGCGGCGGCGCCCGGGCCAGGCCAGCACGATCACGCTGGTCATCACCAGCAGGGTGCCGAGGGTGAGCAGGCCCCAGGCGCTGGAGTTCAGCCAGCTCGGCCACACCTCGGCGGCCGCGCCGAGGCGGTTGACCGGTTTGGCCGCCGGGTCCATCAGGACCAGGCTGTACGGGCCGCCGGTGAGCTTGCCGGGTGTCCAGCTGAGCTGGCCGTCCCCGGAGAGCGTCCAGAACGGCTGGCGTGCGGGCGGCCCGGCCGGGGCGAGCCGCCCGGGGACCCGGCCGGCGGTGATCGGGAGGGGGCCGGTGCCGATGTCGACGGCGTCGACCCGGTTGTGCGGGACGCCGGCCAGGTAGCGCTGCACGTCGGCGGTGGGGGCGAGGCCGACGAAGGCGGGACCGGCCACGGTGATCGCGGAGAGCCGGAGGCGGGTGGAGCCGACCCGGGTGAACGGGGCGTCGTCGCGCAGCAGCCGGTCGATGTCGGGCACCACGACGGCGTACCCGGGCACCGCGGCGCTGGTCAGCCTGCCGCTGAACGCTCCGCCGGGGTCACGGTGCTGCATCAGCGCCCACAGTCCGCCGCCGGCGAGCAGCGCGGGTAGTCCGATGGTCAGTAACAGCATGCCGAGGATCGTGCGGAACACCCGCATCTGTCTCTCCCCCTTCCCGGGCCGTACTGCGGGGACCATACAGACTCAAATAACACCAAAGTGGTCAAACAGGCACGGTGGCCTCCGATAGAGATATGACAACGGCCCGGCCCCTTCCGGGACCGGGCCGTACACGCTTTGAAGATCAGTTGATGGTGGCCGTCATGGTCAGCGTCGACTGGTCGATCTCACTGGTCCGGGCGGTGAACTTGAAGGTCCACTCCCCCGCCGCGGGCAGCGCGATGTCGCCGATCGCGTGGAAGTCGGTGATCCGCAGCAGCGGTATCTCGATCGGCTCGATGCCCTTCGCGGTGAGCGCCGCGGTCGCCTTCCACTCGACCACCGGCAGCGGCTTGCTGTCCGGGGTGTAGGCGTACAGATGGATCGAGTTGTTGCCCACGGTGGCCGGGAAGACGTCCACCTGCAGCGACATCTTGTCCGAGGTGAGCATCTGCGTGACGGTGGTGCTGGTGGCGCCCACCTCGGCCGCCTCGGCGGTCCGTGGCGGCGGGATCTGCACCAGCACCGAGGTGACCCCCAGCACCACCGCGGTGATCGCCAGCTCGGCCAGCACGATGCGGCGCAGCGGCCCCGGCGAATCCTCGGCGGCCCTGGACCGGACCAGCTTCCGGGAGTACGCGGCGATCCCGATGACCAGCGCGGCCATCGCGACCTTGGCCAGGATCAGCCGGCCGTACGTGCTGTTGACCAGACCGTCCAGCGACGCCACCTCGATCAGCGCCTGCACCACCCCGGCGAAGACCAGGGCGCCGACCGCGGTGGCCGCCCAGCGGGACCAGATCGGCAGGATCGCGCCGAGTTCCCGCCCGTTCGCCTGGCGCAGCAGGAAGCCGAAGAGCATGACCAGGCCGCCCAGCCACACCGCCATCGCGGCCAGGTGCAGCGCGTCGATCACCACCGAGACGCCGGCCACCGGGGACGCGGTGGGATGCCCGGTCAGCGGCCAGGTGGCCAGGGCGGCCACGCCGAGGACGCCGAGCAGGGCCAGGTCGAGCTTCGACTCGCCGCCCGCCGGGCCGGTCAGCAACGGCCGCAGCAGGAACGCCGCGGCGATCACCACGCCCAGCCGGACCAGCATCACCGCGCCGAAGGTGCTGGCCAGCACATCCCGCAGGTCGTCCAGCCCGACATCGAAGAACCCGGTGCCCAGCGTGTACGGCGCCTGCAGCCACAACCCGAGCAGGGTGCTCACGCCGACCAGCCCGATCCCGGTCCAGATCAGTCGCCCGGGTCCCCGCCGGCTCAGCCGCTGGGGCCAGAGCAGAGCCAGCACCAGCACCGGGCCCACAAGCAGCACGAGTCCGGCGTACCCCAGATATTTGGCGATCGGAATGAGGGTGCGGACCACCGGATCGGCCCGCACGTCGTCCTCGGCCGCCGTGGGCGGCGTGGAGGCCGCGCCGACCGAGAAGCTGATGGTGCCCGCCACCGGGTGGCTGTCGGCGGAGATCACCCGGTAGCTGACCAGGTAGGTCCCGCGACTGCTGCCGGAGCGCAGCGGGATCGTCACCACCGTGCCGGCGGCGGTCGGCTCGCCCTGGTCGGCCCGGGAGCCGTCGGGGGCGAGCACCCGGATCTTGTCGGAGAGCAGTTGCACCGACTCGCTGAAGGTGAGGGTGACCCGGTTCGGCGCGTCCGGCACGATCGTGCCGTTGCCGGGGTCGCTGCCGACCAGGGCGGCGTGCGCGCCGGCCGGCGCCGCCGTCACCAGCGAGCCGAAGAGGCCGAGCAGCAGCCCGGCCAGCACGGCCCAGACCCGGCGTCGGTCAGTCTTGGCGTAGCCCACTTTCGGCATGCCCTCCCTCTCCGGTCATGAACGGGTAGTCGCCCGAGGCACTTGCATGGTTCCAGATGGCGACCGATGTTGCCGATTCGCGTACCATTCCGCCCGTGACGGCAGGGGAGCGCGAAGTGGACGAGACGACCCGGCTGGCTCTGCTCGCCCGCACGGGCGACCCGGCGGCGCAGGCCGCGTTCGTCCGCGCCACCCAGGCCGACGTGTGGCGTTTCACCGCCGCGTTGATCGATCCGGGCGCCGCCGACGACCTCACCCAGGAGACCTATCTGCGGGCGTTCCGGGCGTTGCACAGCTTCGCCGGCCGGTCCACCGTCCGCACCTGGCTGCTCGGCATCGCCCGCCGCACGTGCGCCGATCACCTGCGCTCGGTGGTGCGCCGGCGCCGCCTCGACGCCCGGCTCGCCGCGCAGGCCATCACCGATCTGCCCGCCGGTGACCCGGCGCACCGGCTGTCCAGCGCCGACCTGCTGAGCCGGCTCAGCGAGGAGCGCCGGACCGCGTTCGTGCTGACCCAGGTGCTCGGCCTGTCGTACGCGGAGGCGGCCGAGGTGGAGGACGTGCCGGTCGGCACGATCCGCTCCCGGGTGGCCCGCGCCCGCGACGAGCTGATCACCGCGATCTCCCGAGCCCAGGCGAGCTAGGGACTTTCGCCCCTGTCTGTCCCGGTGTGGGCCCGCTCAAAATGATCGGGAACTCGACCGCGACGACGAGCGTCTAACGGGGCGTGACCATGGAAACCCGGATTCCGGCGGCCTGGCCGTGGATCTCCACCGCCGCGCGGTTCGGCCTCGCCGCGGTCTGGTTGGTCGCCGGCGGGCTCAAGGCCGGCGATCTCGCCGCCTCCGCCCGCGCGGTCAACGCCTACCAGCTGATGCCGTACGACGTGGCCAAGGTCGTCGGCGCCGTCCAGCCCTTCCTCGAGATCGCTCTCGGGCTGCTCCTACTGGCCGGGCTCGCGGTGCGGCTCACCGCCGCCGTCTCCGCCGTGCTGCTGGTGGTCTTCATCGCCGGGATCGTCTCGGCCTGGGCCCGCGGCCTGCAGATCGACTGTGGCTGCTTCAGCATTGGCGGTGAGCTGGCCGCCGGGCAGGACACCGCGTACGGCGTGGACCTCCTGCGGGACCTCGGGTTTCTGGCACTGGCCGGGATTCTGCTGTGGCGGCCGCGGACCCGGTTCTCCGTCGACGCAGTACTCATGGGGGAACGATGAGCAAGGGCAAACGGACCCTGAAGGCGCGGCAGGTCGTCGAGCACCAGCGCACCGCTGAACGTCGCCGCACCGTGACGCTCTGGACCTCGGTGGCCGCGGTGCTGGTCCTGTTCGTCGCCGGGCTGATCGGTTACAACGCGATGACCGGCGCGGACAAGGGCAAGCTCACCACCCCGGCCGCGGCGGTCGACGAGGGCACCGCGTTCGCCACCGGCACCGGAGGTGTCACCGTGGACGTCTACGAGGACTTCATGTGCCCGGCCTGCCGGAGCTTCGAGCAGACGGTCGGGCCGAAGCTGACCGAGCTGGCCGCGTCCAACAAGATCACACTGCGGTTCCACCCGGTCGCCATCCTGGACCGCTTCTCCAACGGCACGGAATACTCGACACGGGCGGCCGCCGCGTCGGCTGCCGCGGCCGAGGAGGGCAAGTTCGTCGAGTACCACGACGTGCTCTACGCCAACCAGCCGGCCGAGAACACCGCGGGCCTCACCGACGACAAGCTCATCGAGCTGGCCGCATCGGTCGGCCTGACCAGCGAGAAGTTCACCACCGCGGTCCGGGAGGGCACCTACAGGACATGGGCTACCCAGGCCACCGAGAAGTTCTCCGAGCGCGGCTTCAGCGGCACCCCCTCGATCGCGGTCAACAGCGAGCAGGTGACCGGGCCGGACGACACCCTGCCCACCGCCGAATTGCTCACCCAGGCCATCGACAAGGCGGCCGGGTGAGGCGACTCGCCCTCCTCCTTCTGCTGACAGTGGCCGGCGTGGTTCTCGCGCCGGCCACTCCCGCGTCCGCGCACACCGGCGACACCGACGGGGTCAGCGACTATCGGGTCGACGTGACCGGGGTCAGCACCCCGATGGACGGGCTGAGCGTGCGAGTGGTCGAGGGCGGCGCGCGACTCGAGCTCAGCAACGAGACCGAGCGGGCCGTCGAGGTGCTCGGCTACTCCGGCGAGCCCTACCTGGAGAGCAGGCCGGACGGCGTGTACCAGAACGTCAACTCGCCGGCCGCGTACGTCAACGAGACGCTCGACGGTGACACGCCGCTGCCCGCCGCCGCCGATCCCACCGCCGCGCCGTCCTGGCGCCGGATCTCCGGCGGGACCACCGTGCGCTGGCACGATCAGCGCACCCAATGGCGCGGGCCCGGCCGGCCGCCGCAGGTGGCCGCCGAGCCGGGCCGGGAACACCGGATCAGCGAGTGGGCCGTTCCGCTGCGCGACCAGACGCGGACCTTCGAGGTTCAGGGAACCCTCGACTACCAGCCGCCGCCGCGGGCATGGGCCTGGTGGGCGGGCGCGGCGCTGCTGGCGGTCGCGGTCACCCTCATCGCCCGGCGGTGGCCGGGAACGGTCGGGGCGGTCGCGCTCCTCGCCGGGACGATCACCTTGGGGTACGCGACGACGCGCGCCCTGGACGGCAGTTCACCCCCGGGCGTACTGATCCTGGCCGGCCTGCTCGCCTGCGCGGCCGGTCTGCGGCACCCGCCGTTCTATCTGGCGCTCGCCGGTTTCGTGCTGTCCGCGTTCGCCGGTTTCGGCAGCTCGGACGTGTTCACCGCCGCGGTGCTGCCGGTCGCCGGGCCGGACTGGACGGCCCGGGTGGCCGTCGTGGTGGCCGTCGGGGCCGGCGCCGGGCTGGCCCTCACCGGGCTCCTGCGGCTGCGCGCCGCCGTCCCCGCGGCGCCGGCACCCCTACCCCGGTAGCGGGCCGGTCGCCCACGGACCCGACCGTGGGCGCTTCTGCGCAGCTCGCCCTGTCCCTAGCGTCGAAATCATGATTGAAGTCGACGGACTGACGAAACGCTTCGGGAACACCACAGCGGTGAACGGACTGTCGTTCACCGTGCGGCCCGGCCAGGTGACCGGTTTCCTGGACCCAACGGCGCCGGGAAGTCGACCACCATGCGGATGGTGATCGGGCTGGACCGGCCCACCTCGGGCACCGCCCTGGTGAACGGGCAGCCGTACCGGCGGCTCGCCGCCCCGCTCCGCGTGGTCGGCGCGCTGCTGGAGGGACGGGCCCTGCACCGGGGCCGGTCCGCCCGTGCGCATCTGCTCGGGCTGGCCCGCACTCACGGGATCCCCGGCCGCCGGGTGGACGAGGTGCTGGCCGAGGCCGGGCTCGCGGCGGTCGCCGGGCGGCGGGCCGGCGGGTTCTCGCTCGGCATGAGCCAGCGGCTCGGGGTGGCCGCCGCCCTGCTCGGCGACCCGGCGGTGGTGATCCTGGACGAGCCGGTGAACGGCCTCGACCCGGACGGCGTGCTGTGGATCCGGACGATGCTCAAGGACCTCGCCACACAGGGCCGTACGGTGCTGATCTCCAGCCACCTGATGAGCGAGATGGCAGTCACCGCCGATCACCTGCTGATCGTGGCGAACGGCCGGTTGCTCGCGGACACCACTGTGGACGAGCTGATCGCCCGGGCCGGCACGGACCGCTGCCTGGTCCGCTCACCGGACGCCGCCCGGCTGCGCGAGGTGCTGGTGGCCGGCGGCGCGACCGTGGCCGCCGGCCCGGAGCCTGCGGTGCTGGAGGTGCGCGGCCGGGACGCGCGGGAGATCGGCACGACGGCGGCCGCCCATCAGCTGGTGCTGCACGAGCTGACGCCGCGCAGGGCCTCGCTGGAGCAGGCGTACATGGAGTTGATGGCGTCATGAGGGTGTCGTTGGCGCGGGTGACTTACGCCGAGTGGGGCAAGCTGACCGCCCTGCGCTCCACCTGGGTGGTCTTCGCGTCGGCCGCGCTGATCACCGTGGGCCTGGCCGGCGCGATCAACTGGAACATCTACCGGGTGGCCGGCGCCGAGGTGTCCCCGGCCGCGCTGATCGCCCAGGCGTTCCTCGGCATCGACGTCATCTCGCTGGTGCTCGGCGTGTTCGGCGTCCTGCTGATCACCGGGGAGTACAGCTCCGGCCTGATCCGGGCCACGTTCGCCGCGGTGCCCCGCCGCACCCCGGTGGTCTGGGCGAAGGCCGCCGCGCTGACCGCTGCGGCCGCCCCGGTGATGTTCGCCGTCTGCGCCGCCTCGCTCGCCGTCGCGGAATTCTTTCTCCCGGACGGGCAGCGGATCGGTCTCGGCGACCTGCCGGCGCACGCGCTTCCGGGCGCCGCCGCCGCGCCGGTGGCCCTCGCCCTGATCGGTCTCGGCATCGGCGCCCTGATCCGGCACACCGCCGCCGCCATCACCGTGTACGTCCTGGTCCTGCTCGTGCTGCCGGCCCTGATCGAGCCGGCGCTGCCGGAGTCGGTGGCCGACGACGTGCTGCGTCACGTGCCGGTGGCCGCCGCCCAGGCGATGTACTCCGCGCAGAGCGGCAACCCGTTCCGGATGCTCGACGCCGGCCCGGCCGCCCTGGTCACGCTCGGATGGGTGCTGCTGGCACTCGCCGCAGGGACGGTGGCCGTCCGCCGCCGGGATCCGTGAGGACACACCGGGACGCCTCACCCGGCCACAATGGCCGGGTGAGGCTGCGCGAGCTCCGGGCCCTGACCGGGCGCCACCCGCTGACGGTGGACGCCGGGATCGCCGTGTCCGTGATCCTGTTCTGCGGCCTCGTCCTCACTGGACGGACCGGTGCTACGGTGCACCCGGCGAGCCCTCTGGACTGGGCCTCGGTGGTGCTGGTGCCGGTGCCGCTGATCTGGCGGCGGCGTGCGCCCGGCCGGGTCTTCCTGGCCACCACCGCGCTGATGTGGATCACCGCCGGGTTCGGCGCCCAGTCACCGGCCGCCTTCCTGGTCCTGCTCATGGCCCTGCACGCCCTGGCCCGCCATCACCCCGCGCGGTACGTCTGGCCCGCCGTGGCGCTCACCGTGATGTCCACCGTCGACAGACCGCCGGCCTTGGGCGCCTTCTTCGCGGTGTCCGCCGCCACGGTCGCCGCCGCCCTGATCGGCGTCAACCAGCGGACGCGCACGGCGTACCTCAACGAGTTGGAAGATCGAGCCCGACGGCTGGAACAGGATCGCGACCAGCGCACCCGCCTCGCGGTCGCCGAGGAGCGGGCGCGCATAGCGCGCGAGATGCACGACGTCGTCGCGCACCACCTCGCCGTGATGGTCGCCCTCTCCGACGGTGCCGCCGCCACCGGACCGGCCGCACCGGACCGCGCCGCCGGCGTGATGACCCAGGTCTCGGCCACCGGGCGGCAGGCGCTGAGCGAGATGCGCCGGCTGGTCGGCCTGCTGCGCACCTCGACCGGCGGCGGGTACGGCGAACGCGCGCCGCAGCCCGGCCTGGACGACATCGACGCCCTGGTCGACCGGATCCGGGAGGCCGGGGTGCGCGTGAGCCTGACCCGCGAGGGCGCGCCCGGCGACTGGGGGCCGGCGGCCGGGCTGACCGTCTACCGGATCGTGCAGGAGGCCCTCACCAACACCCTCAAACACGCCGGACCGCACGCGGCCGCCGAGGTGTCGCTGCGCTACCGCCCCGACGGCGCCGAGGTGTCGGTGGTCGACGACGGCGCCGGCCGGATCGCCGCCCGGCCGGAACCCGCCGGCCGGCACGGACTCGCCGGCATGCTGGAACGGGTGACCGCCTACGCCGGGCGCCTGGACGCCGGACCGCGCCCCGGTCCCGGCTGGCAGGTGCACGCCCGCCTGCGGTTCGGGGCCACCGGATGACGGTCGACGTCCTGCTCGCCGACGACCAGCCGCTGCTGTCGCTCGGGCTTCGCCTGGTGCTGGAGGCCCAGCCGGACATCACTGTGGTCGGCGAGGCCGGCAACGGCGCGCAGGCCGTCACCATGACCCGCGCGCTGCGCCCCGACGTGGTGCTGATGGACGTGCGCATGCCGGTGCTCGACGGCATCGAGGCCACCCGCGAGATCGTCGCCGGTGGCAGCCCGGCCCGCGTCCTCGTGCTGACCACCTTCGACCTGGACGAATACGTGTACGCCGCGCTGCGGGCCGGCGCCAGCGGGTTCCTGCTCAAGGACGTGCCGCCGGCCGACCTGATCAGCGCGGTGCACGCGGTGGCCGGCGGACATGCCGTGGTCGCACCCGCGGTCACCCGGCGCCTGCTGGACACCGTCCTGCCGCACCTGCCCGGGCCGGCCGGCGACGACCGCCTCGACCGGCTCACCCACCGGGAACGCGAGGTGCTGCTGCTCGTCGCCGAAGGGCGCTCGAACCAGGAGATCGCCGCCGAGCTGCACCTGTCCGAAGCGACCGTGAAGGCCCACGTCGGCCGGCTGCTCAGCAAGCTCGAATCCCGCGACCGGGTGCAGCTGGTGATCCACGCGTACGAGAACGGGCTCCGGTTCAGACGCCGGTGATGTCGTCCACGTTGACGTTGACGGCCACCACGTTCAGCCCGTAACCGGTCAGCGCCTCCTTGACCTTGGCCTGCACCTCGGCGGTGACCTCGGCGACCACCCGGCCGGCCGCCAGGACCAGCACCACGGTCACCGTCACGTCGTTGCCCTTGACCTTGGCGCCCACGCCCCGGGTCGCGTCGCCGACCTCGTCCAGGCCGACCTTGTCGAGCACGCTGTTGAAGAACCGGGCCACGTCGCCACCGAGCTCCGCGACGCCGGGAACGGCCCTGGCCGCCGCGGCCGCGATCTTCTCCACGACCTCGGTGGAGACGGTGGTGCTGCCGTTCGTAGCCTCGCTCATGCCCTGCTCTCCGCTTCTCTCGCCGATGCGCCGGGGGAGCGTACCGCGAGTACAGCGCACCGTGCGTAGAACGCCATCGATAACGCGTTCCCACGCCCCCGCCCAATCGGAAAACGGCCATTGCCGCCATGCCGGGAAACGGAATCCACTTTGGCATAACAATGGTCAGCGACATGGCGGTAACGTTTCTCCACGGCCATTTCTTTCAGGAGGATCGATGGACGATCATTACGGCGACGAATTGACTCTCCGGCTCTCCTCGATCAGCGACACCCGGCAGCTCGACGACGACCGGGCACTCACCACGTTCATGCGTGACCTGGTCACCGGCATCGGCATGACCGTCATCGCCGGGCCGCTGGTCGCCACCGAGGACGGCCCGCCGGAGAAGGCCGGGAAATCCGCGGTCGTGATCCTCGCCGAATCGCACGCCGCCATACACACCTATCCGCACCTGCGGGAGATCCTCGTCAACGTGTTCTCCTGCAAACCGTTCCGCGAGGTGGACGTCCTCGCCGAGTTCCACCGGCTCGTCGGCGACTTCACCGTCACCGAACGCGCCCTCACCCGGCGCGGCGAAGAATGGCCCCGCGACGTCCACGCCGCCCGCCACGTCTGGACCGCCCAGCGGGTCGCACTATCGTCGGCGCATGACTGAAAACGTGCGTCTCAGCGCCGGCGACGCCGCGCCCGACTTCACCCTGCCCACCGACACCGGCGACAACCTCACACTCAAGGACCTGCGCGGACGCAAGGTGGTGCTGTACGCGTACCCCGCCGCGATGACGCCCGGCTGCACCAAGCAGGCCTGCGACTTCCGCGACTCGCTCGCCTCGCTGCAGGCCGCGGGATATGAAGTGGTCGGCATCTCCCCCGACAAGCCGGCCAAGCTCGCCAAGTTCCGCGAACACGACGCCATCACGTTCCCGCTGGTCAGCGACGAGGACAAGAGCGTGCTCACGGCGTACGGCGCGTTCGGTGAGAAACAGCTCTACGGCAAGACGGTCACCGGCGTCATCCGGTCCACCTTCGTCATCGACGAGAACGGCACGGTCGAGCGCGCCCTCTACAACGTCAAGGCCACCGGCCACGTCGCCAAGCTGCGCCGCGACCTCGGGCTGGACTGACCCCACCGGACCGAGATCGGTCCGACGAAATCCGCAAGTCCCGGCCACACCCGCCGATCAGGAAAGCATCGCCACCGTCTTTCCAGGCCGGCGCGGCGCCCGGGCTCACGGCGGCCGTCATGCGGTACCAACCCGCAAGGCGGCCGCCGTGCACGCGCATTGACGTCACACGTAAACTTGCTTCATGCCTAGGGTCAAGTACATCGCGGAGGTCCTTCGGACCGCAGCCGCGCAGGCGCACAGCGTCGCAGAGGTGCTACGGGTGCTCGGCCTCCGGCAGAGCGGCGGCTCGCATGCACACATCAGCCGGCAGATGAAGCGATTCGGCATCGACACCTCCCACTTCACCGGCTCGGCCCACAACCGGGGACACCGCCGGCTGTGGAACCTGCCTCCCCGGGAGCGGCTTGTTCAACTCCCGGAGGGCTCGCGCAGGATCCCCGGCCAGCGACTGCGCCCCGCGATGCTTCGCATCGGCCTGCCCGAACATTGCGAGAAATGCGGCTGCGGCACGACCTGGAACGGCCGACCCCTCGTGCTGCACGTCGACCACATCAACGGGGACTTCCTGGACAACCGGCCCCGGAACCTTCGGTTCCTCTGCCCGAACTGCCACAGCCAGACATCGACATATGCGGGCACCCGGCGTGATCCGTCAGCCCCGGACGACGTCATCTACGACGATACGGCCACCACTCCGACCGGGATTCCGCTAGGCAGACGTCTCCCTCGTCGGCGACAATGGCCGTGGGATGTGTACATTTATGCACCCTGGGGGCCGTAGCCCAATTGGCAGCAGGCACATGGTTTAGGTCCATGACAGTGCGGGTTCGAGTCCCGCCGGCCCTACCGATGAACGGAGCCTTGCCCGATCGGCGCCACGATCGAGCAAGGCTCCGTTTGCCGTAGGTGCGTGTTCCGCCCGAGACGACCAGCCGGTCAGCAGGTGGTGGGGGCTGCGGCCAGGTCGACCAGCGGCTGCTCGCCGGGCGCGGGCGCCGTCGTCGCCGACTCCAGGACGGGGGCGGCCGACGACGCGGAAGCGGCCGGGGCGGTGGGTGCGGAGCTGGTCGCCGACGGCGTGGCCGCCTTCTTCTTGACGGTGGCCGAGGCCGAGGGCGACGCGGTGGCGGTCTTCTTCTTCGGCACGGTGACGGTGGTGGAGCCGCCGCCGATGCGGACACCGGTCTTCTGGACGGCGCCGGGGTTCATGTCGATGCCGGCGACGGTGGTCGTCCTCCCGTACACATCGGTGATTCTGATCCGGTACGGTCCGGGCCCGGCGCCGCTGTCGATGATCCAATAGTTGAAGTCGGTGCGCTGGGCCGCGGTGAAGCCGCGTCCCGCGCCGGCCACCTTGACCGATGACAGCAGGTTGGCGTGGTTGTCGATGCGGGCGGCGAACCAGTACTGCGAGGCACCCTCTTTGACCCGCACGCTGATCGGGGCGGGCACGGCGGGGTTGGCGACCAACTTGTACTTGATCGGGATGATGCCGTCGACCTCGGCGCCGATCTTCTTGAAGGCGGTGCGGCTGAGGTCGAGGTGGCCGGCGGCGCATTCCGGGCAGGAGTCGAAGACCTTGACGCGGACCTTGCCCTTCGGGCCGGTGACGTCGAGGTAGGCGCCGCAGGAGGCGCCTGCGGCGTACTGGTCGGGTCCGAGCGCGACGTAGAGGTCGTCGGCGGGCACCTCGAACGAGCAGTTGCCGGAGGTGGCGGCCAGGTCGTAGAAGGTGGCCTTGCCGGTCTTGGTGCTGGTGCTCGGCGGCGCGGCGCACGCGGATCCGCTGTTCTGCAGGAGCAGGGCGACGCCGATGAAACCGGCGAGGATCGCGGCGCCGCCGGCCGCGAGCCATCTGATCGAAAACATGCGTCGATGAGCACTCACCCCGGGCATCCTGGTCGTCGTGCCGGGTGCGGGGCAACTCCCCTAAGACTCCGCTAAGACGAAATCACCGCGAGAGTGTCACCCACCCGGAGGGTGCCGGGGTGGTCCGGGATCAGATTGACCCCGAAAAGCAGCTTCTGGCCGATGTTCCGATGCTGCCCGAGGACCTTCAGCGGCTGCCGCCCCGCCTCCCCGGTCTCCTGATCGATCGTGGTCACCCGGCAGCGATCGCAGGGACTCGCGACGCGCAGGGTGAGGTCGCCGATGCGCAGTCGCTTGCCGATCCAGTCGTCCTCGGCCCAGGCCGGGGCGCCATCGACCACGATGTTGGGGCGGAACCGGTGCATGGGCACGGGCTCGTCGCCGCCCTCGACAAGCCAGTCGTTGACCGCGTCGAGCGAGGCGGTGTTGGCGAGCAGCACCGGATGGCCGTCGGCGAAGCTGACCCAGCCGCCGGCCGCGACCGGCCGGCTGACCGGGTCGGCCTGCCAGGCGAGCCGGGCGTCCCGGCCGAGGAACGCGCTGATCCAGTCACTCTCGGCGAGCCGCGCGGGATAGGCGGGCTTGTTCCGGAACACCTTCACGTCGATCTTCGGGCCGTCGGCGGGCTCATCGATGTCGAGGTCGGGGCGACCGGGCGCGCTGAGGCGCAGGCCGCCGGGGCGGGGCCGGGCGGTGAGCTGGGTGAGGCGGGAGGTCTCACGCTGGGTGATTCCGACGCCGTCGGCGTCGACGACGATCCAGCGGCGGTCGCCGGCCAGGCCGCGGGGTTCGAGCTGCGCTTCGTCGTGGTCCAGGCGATGACAACCCTTGATCGGGTACGTGTGGAGCCCGGTGATCCGCATGCCCTCAGCCTAGGAGGGCGGTGCGCGGCCGGCCGGCCCGTTCGGGGCGTTGGAGCCGCGAACGTGGGTGGTCCTGGTGGATGGAGGCGGGTGACGGTTCCACGATGCATGTTCGTCCGGAGCCGGACGGCTCCCTTCCAAAGGTGGTCGGAGCCGCATCGCGTGCCTCGACAGGATTCCGATGACGACTACGGCTGAATGCCCGGCGCCGTCAGCACGTCGACCTAGCTTTCTGAAAATTTTTATGCATAAGCTGGCTGCGTGAATGGCGAAGTGATCAAGACGGCGGAGCGGGTGCTTGATCTCTTTCAGGGGGCGCGCCTCACGCCGACGCAGCGGCGGATCGCGCACAGCCTGGTGGAGCATGCGGCGAAGGCCGCATATCTGTCGGCGGCGGAGGTCGCGGAGCTGGCCGGGGTCAGCCAGCCCTCGGTCACCCGGTTCGCGATGGCGCTGGGCTACTCCGGCTATCCGGCGCTGCGCCGGGAGCTGCGGTCGCTGACCGCGAGTGGGCCGGCCGAGTCGGCCGGCCAGAACGCGATGCAGCGTGCGGTGCACGCCGAGACGGAGCATCTGCGGCGGCTGGGTGAGGATCTTCAAGATCTTGGTGCGGTACGCGCGGCGGCGCACCTGCTGGCCGGCAGCCGGCCGCTTCCGGTGCTCGGGCTGCGGGCCGCCGCGCCGCTGGCGGCGTACTTCGGCTATTTCGCCGCGAAGGTGTTCCCGGACGTGCGGGTGCTCGACGGTGGGGGCACCGGCCTGCTGGACAGGCTCGATCAGGCCCGCGCGGCCGGCGCCGGTGCGATGCTGGCCATCGTGTTGCCCCGCTATCCGCGGGAGGCTGTGGACGTGGTCCGGGAGGCGAAGCAGGCCGGTCTCGCGATGGTGGCGATCACCGATTCGGCGGTGAGCCCGGTGGCCGAGTGGGCCGATGTGACGCTGCCCGCGGTGGTCGGCACCCAGCTGGTGTTCGACCTGCACACCGGGCCGATGGCGATGGCCATGGTGCTGTTGCAGGCGATGTGCGACGCGGCGCCGGAGCCGGTGCAGCGCCGTCTGGAGGAGTTCGAGGCCACCGCGTCGCGGCGGCACATCTTCATGGCGTGAAGGGGACGACGATGTCGGAGATTCGCGCGGCGCGCGGTACGTCGTACACCGCGAAGGGCTGGCCGCAGGAGGCCGCCAAGCGGATGCTGATGAACAACCTCGATCCGGAGGTGGCCGAGCGGCCGGCGGATCTGGTGGTCTACGGCGGCACCGGCCGGGCCGCCCGCGACTGGCCGTCGTTCCATGCGATCGTGCGCGAGCTCGACGAGCTGGCCGGGGATGAGACGCTGCTGGTGCAGTCCGGCCGGCCGGTCGGCGTGCTGCGCACCCACGAGTGGGCGCCGCGGGTGCTGATCGCCAACTCGAACCTGGTCGGGGACTGGGCGACGTGGCCGGAGTTCCGGCGCCTGGAGCAGCTCGGCCTGACCATGTACGGCCAGATGACCGCCGGCTCGTGGATCTACATCGGCACTCAGGGCATCCTGCAGGGCACTTATGAGACGTTCGCCGCGGTGGCCGCGAAGCGGTTCGGCGGCACGCTGGCGGGGACGCTGACGCTGACCGGCGGCTGCGGCGGGATGGGCGGCGCGCAGCCGCTCGCGGTGACCATGAACGGCGGCGTCTGCCTGGTCGTCGACGTGGACCGGTCGCGTCTGCAACGGCGGGTGGACAACCGCTATCTCGACGTGATCGCCGACGATCTCGACCAGGCCGTGGCGATGGCTGCCGCCGCGCGGACGGCGAAGGTGGCGAAGTCGATCGGTGTCGTGGCCAACGCGGCCGCCGTCTTCCCGGAGCTGCTGGGCAGGGGCGTCGAGATCGACATCGTGACCGATCAGACCAGCGCGCACGACCCGCTCAGCTACGTCCCGGTAGGCGTGGACCCGGCCGGCGCCGCGGAGTACGCGCGGACCAAGCCGGAGGAGTTCACCGACCGGGCGCGCGACAGCATGGCGAAGCAGGTGGCCGCCATGGTCGGTTTCCTGGACGCCGGCGCGGAGGTCTTCGACTACGGGAACTCGATCCGCGGCGAGGCGAAGCTCGCCGGCTACGAGCGGGCCTTCGACTTCCCCGGGTTCGTCCCGGCGTACATCCGCCCGTTGTTCGCCGAGGGCAAGGGCCCGTTCCGCTGGGCCGCGCTGTCCGGCGACCCGGCCGACATCGCCGCCACCGACCGGGCGGTGCTCGACCTGTTCCCGCAGGACGCGCATCTGGCCCGCTGGATCCGGATGGCCGGCGAGCGGGTCGCCTTCCAGGGGCTGCCGGCCCGGATCTGCTGGCTGGGACACGGGGAGCGGGACAGGGCCGGTGTCCGCTTCAACGAGATGGTGGCGAGCGGGGAGCTGTCCGCGCCGATCGTGATCGGACGGGATCACCTGGACTCGGGATCGGTGGCCTCGCCGTACCGGGAGACCGAGGCCATGCTGGACGGCTCCGACGCGATCGCCGACTGGCCGCTGCTCAACGCGCTGGTGAACACCGCGTCCGGGGCGAGCTGGGTGTCGATCCACCACGGTGGCGGGGTCGGGATCGGCCGCAGCATCCACGCCGGGCAGGTGTGCGTGGCCGACGGCACCGTGCTGGCCGGACAGAAGATCGAGCGGGTGCTCAGCAACGACCCGGCGACGGGGGTGCTGCGCCACGTCGACGCCGGTTACGAGTCGCGATCCGCCGCGGGCCTGCGCATCCCGATGAACCGATGACCACTTTCGGAAAGCTGTGGGCGGAGATCGCGCCGATCGGCCGAGCCGGCAGCGGCGGTTACCTGCGGTACGCGCTGACCCCTCCCGAGCTGACGCTGCGCGACTGGTTCGCTGCTCAGGCCGCGCGAAGGGACATGCGGGTCACCGCCGACGGCAACGGGAACCTCTTCGCGTGGCGGGACGAACCGTGGGCGCCCGGGACGGTGCTGTCCGGTTCACATTTCGACTCCGTCCCGCACGGCGGTGGATATGACGGGCCGCTCGGGATCGTCAGCGCCTTCCTCGCCGTCGACCGCCTGCCCCGGGAGCGCAAGGTCGCCGTCGCCGCGTTCGCCGAGGAGGAGGGTGCCCGCTTCGGGGTGCCCTGCCTCGGGTCGCGGCTGCTGACCGGTGTGCTGGACCCGGACCGCGCGGCCGCGCTGACCGACCGGGACGGCGTCACGTTCGGCGCGGCGCTGGGCGGCCGGCCCGCCGGGGCGGTCAAGGAGCTCGAGCAGATCGCGGCCGTCGTCGAGTTGCACATCGAGCAGGGCCGGGCCCTGGACACACCGGTCGGGGTGGCCAGCGCGATCTGGCCGCACGGCCGCTGGCGGCTGGACTTCACCGGGGTCGGCGACCATGCCGGCACCACGCTGATGACCGACCGGCGCGACCCGATGCTGACGTTCGCGTTCGCCGTGCTCGCCGCGTACAAGGAGGCCCGCCTGGCCGGCGCGCACGCCACGATGGCCAGGGTGCTGGTGGAGCCGAACGCCACCAACGCCATCCCGTCGCTGGTGCGCGGCTGGCTGGACGCCCGGGCCGCGGACACCGCGACCCTGGACCAGCTGGTCGACTCGCTGGCGCAGAAGGTGGTCGAGCGGGCCGGCCGGGACGGCACCGAGGTCACGATGACCGCCGAGTCGGTGACCGGCGAGGTCGCCTTCGACGCCGGGCTGGCCGGGCGTCTCGCGGCGCTGCTGGGCGGCGCGCCGATCCTGCCGACCGGCGCCGGGCACGACGCCGGGGTGCTCTCCGCGCACGTGCCGACCGCGATGCTGTTCGTGCGGAACCCGACCGGGGTGTCGCACTCCCCCGCCGAGCACGCCACCGACGCCGACTGCGAAGCCGGTGTGGAGGCGCTGGCCACGGTGCTGGAGGAGCTGACGTGAGATATTTCGCGGAGCATGCCTGGGTCGGCGACCGGGTCGAACGCGACGTGCTGATCGAGGTCGACGGCGACCGGTTCGCCGCGGTCACGCCGGGCGCCCCGGCCGGCGGCGAGCGGCTGCCCGGCCTGGTGCTGCCCGGCCTGGCGAACGCGCACTCGCACGCCTTCCACCGGGCGCTGCGCGGGCGCACCCACGGCGGGCAGGGCAGCTTCTGGACCTGGCGGGAGCAGATGTACGCGGTCGCCGCCCGGCTGGAGCCGGACAGCTATCTCGCGCTCGCCCGGGCCGTCTACGCCGAGATGGCCCTGGCCGGGATCACCTGCGTCGGCGAGTTCCACTATCTGCACCACGCCGCCGGCGGCGCCCGGTACGCCGACCCGAACGCGATGGGTGTGGCCCTGGTCGAGGCGGCCGCCGAGGCCGGCATCCGGATCACCCTGCTGGACACGCTCTATCTGACCGCCGGCGTGGACGGCACCCCGCTGCGGGGCGTGCAGGAACGGTTCGGCGACGGCGACGCGGACCGCTGGGCCGAGCGGGTGGCCGGGCTGGCTGCCGGGCCGCACGCCCTGATCGGTGCGGCGATCCATTCGGTACGCGCGGTGCCCGCCGCCCAGCTCTCCTCGCCGGCCGGGCGCGCGCCGCTGCATGTCCACCTCTCCGAGCAGCCGGCCGAGAACGAGCAGTGCCGCGCTGTGCACGGCTGCACGCCCACCGAGCTGCTCGACCGGCACGGCATCCTCGGGCCGGGCACCACCGCGGTGCACGCCACCCATCTCACCGACGGCGACGTGAAGCTGCTCGGTGACAGCGGCGCCGGGGTCTGCCTGTGCCCCACCACCGAACGCGACCTGGCCGACGGCATCGGGCCGGCCCGCCGGCTGGCCGACGCCGGCACGCGGTTGAGCCTGGGCAGCGACAGCCACGCCGTCGTCGACATGTTCGAGGAGGTCCGCGGGCTGGAGATGAACGAGCGGCTGGCCAGCCGGAGCCGTGGCCGGTTCCGGCTGCCGGAACTCGTTGCCGCCGCCGCCGGCCACGCCGCGCTGGGCTGGGACGACGCCGGCGCGATCGCCCCCGGGCGGCGAGCCGATCTGGTATCGGTGAGCCTGACGAGCGTACGCACCGCCGGTGCCGTGGCTGACCAGGCGTTCCTGGCGGCCACGGCGGCGGACGTCACGCACGTCGTCAGCGGCGGGCGGACGATCGTCGCCGACGGCCGGCACACGAGCATCGATGTGCCGCACGCCCTGGCCCACACGATCGGAGCTGTTGTCTCATGAGCCTCGTCGTCACCAACATCGGTGAGCTGCTCACCAACGACCCGGAGCTGGGCATCCGGCACGACGCCGCGGTGGTGGTGGACGGCGACCGGATCGTCTGGGTCGGCGCCGCCACCGCGGCGCCCGCGGCCGACCTGCGGCTGGACGCCGACGGCGCGGCGGTGCTGCCGGGCTTCGTGGACAGCCACGCGCACCTGATCTTCGCCGGGGACCGGGCGGCCGAGTTCGGTGCGCGGATGGCCGGCCGGCCGTACACCGGCGGCGGGATCCGGACCACGGTGGCCGCCACCCGCGCCGCGAGCGACGAGGAGCTGCGCCGCAACGCGCGGCGCCTGGTCGGCGAGGCGCTGCGGCAGGGCACCACCACGATCGAGATCAAGTCGGGGTACGGCCTGAGCGTCCCGGACGAGGTCAGAGCGCTGCGGCTGGCCGGTGAGCTGACCGGCGAGACCACGTTCCTCGGCGCCCACGTGGTGCCCGCCGAATACGCGGACCGCCCCGACGACTACGTCGACCTGGTCACCGGCGAGATGCTGGACGCCGTTCACGCGTACGCGAAATGGGTCGATGTCTTCTGTGAGCGCGGCGCGTTCGACGGTGACCAGGCTCGTGCGGTCCTGACGGCCGGCGCCGAGCGGGGCCTGGGCCTACGGGTGCACGCCAACCAGCTCGGGCCCGGCCCCGGGGTGCGGCTGGCGGTGGAGCTGGGCGCCGCGAGCGCCGACCACTGCACCCACCTCGACGACGCCGACGTGGACGCGCTGGCGGGCTCGGACACGGTGGCCACCCTGCTGCCCGGCGCCGAGTTCTCCACCCGGTCGCCCTATCCGGACGCCCGCCGGCTGCTGGACGCCGGCGTGACCGTGGCGCTCGCGACCGACTGCAACCCCGGTTCGTCGTACACCAGCTCGATGCCGTTCTGCGTCGCCCTGGCCGTACGAGAAACGGGTCTGACCCCGGCCGAAGCCGTCGCGGCAGCCACCGCCGGGGGCGCCGCGGCCCTGCGCCGCACCGACCTGGGCCGGATCTCCCCCGGCGCCCGCGCCGACCTGATCGTGCTCGACGCCCCGTCCCACCTGCATCTGGCCTACCGGCCGGGTGTTCCCCTGATCCGCCACGTCCTGCAGCACGGAGCACCGCGATGATCGTCACCGTCCAGCCCACCGGCATCACCCCCGCCGATCTGCTCGCCGTCGCCCGCCGTGACGCCCGGGTCGAGCTCGCCCCCGCCGCCGTCGAGGCGATGGCCGTCAGCCGCGCGATCGTCGACGACATCGAGTCGTCCGGGCGGCCGGTCTACGGCGTCTCCACCGGTTTCGGGGCGCTCGCCAACACCTCGATCGCGCCGCAGCGCCGCGCCGAGCTGCAGCACGCGCTGATCCGCTCGCACGCCGCCGGGATCGGCGCGCCGATGCCGCGCGAGGTGGTCCGGGCGATGATGCTGCTGCGGGTGCGGTCCCTCGCGCTGGGCCGGTCCGGGGTGCGCCCGGCGCTCGCCCAGGGCCTGGCCGACCTGCTCAACCAGGACATCACGCCGTGGGTGCCGGAGCACGGCTCGCTGGGCGCCTCCGGTGACCTGGCGCCGCTCGCCCACTGCGCGATCGTGCTGCTCGGCGAGGGCTGGGTGCTGGGCAAGGACGGCGCCCGGATCACCGCCGCCGAGGCCCTGCACCGCGCCGGGCTGCGGCCGCTCGGCCTGGCCGCCAAGGAGGGCCTGGCCCTGATCAACGGCACCGACGGGATGCTCGGCATGCTCCTGCTGGCCGTCGCCGACGCCGCGCACCTGTTCACCATGGCCGACGTCACCGCGGCGCTGGCCATCGAGGCGATGCTCGGCTCGGAACGGCCGTTCCTGCCCGAGCTGCACAGCATTCGGCCGCACCCCGGGCAGGCCGCGTCCGCCGGCAACATCCACCGGCTCCTCCAGCACTCGTCGATCATGGACTCGCACCGGGACGACCTGGCGCACGCGGTGCAGGACGCGTACTCGATGCGCTGCGCCCCGCAGGTGGCCGGCGCGGCCCGGGACACGCTCGACTTCGTCCGGACGGTGTGCTCCCGGGAGTTGGTCTCGGTGGTCGACAATCCGGTGGTGCTGCTGGACGGGCGGGTGGAGTCGACCGGCAACTTCCACGGAGCGCCGCTCGGGTTCGTGGCCGATTATCTGGCGATCGCCGCCGCCGAGGTGGGTGCGATCGCCGAGCGGCGGGTGGACCGGCTGCTGGACGTGACCCGCTCCCGGGACCTGCCGCCGTTCCTGTCGCCGGACGCGGGGGTGAACTCGGGGTTGATGATCGCCCAGTACACGGCGGCCGGGATCGTGGCCGAGAACCGGAGGCTCGCGTCGCCGGCGTCGGTGGACTCGCTGCCGACCAGCGGCATGCAGGAGGACCACGTGTCGATGGGGTGGGCGGCCACCAAGAAGCTGCGGACCGTCCTGGACAACTTGACCAGCCTGCTCGCGGTGGAGCTGCTGGCGGCGGTCCGCGGCTTGCAGCTGCGGTCGCCGCTGATCCCGTCGCCGGCCGGGCGGGCCGCGGTGGCGGCGGTCGCGCCGTTCGCCGGCGGGCCGGGGCCCGACGTGTTCCTGGCGCCGGTGCTGGAGCAGGCGCGCGCGGTGGTCGCGGGGCCGGCGCTACGAACCGAGATCGAGGCGGCGGTGGGACCGCTCAGCTGATCTCCCACAGTGCGCTGACCGGCATCGCTCGCATCTTCTCCCCGAAGGGGAGCGTGCTGGTTCCGGTGTAGAGCACGATCCCGGCGATCAGGTCGTCCCCGAGCCGGTCCGCGAGCCGCCGCAGACCGCGGAAGTCGTCGGACCGGACCGTGGAGGACGCCTTCACCTCGACGGCGACGACCTGGCGCCGCCGGTTCTCCAGGATGACGTCGACCTCGACCTTGTGCTGGTCACGGTAGTGAAAGAGATCGACGAGCTGGTCCGACCAGGTGACCTGACGAGCCAGCTCGGAGATCACGAAGCTTTCCAGCAGCGGACCGAAGGGCTGCCCCGGCCGCAGCAGCTGGTGCGGGTCGACGCCCATCTGCTGGGCGGCCACCCCGGAGTCGACGAAGATCAGTTTCGGGGCGTGGGTGACCCGGCTGCCGAGGTTCCGGGACCATCCCGGGATCCGTTTGACGAGGAAGACCTCCTCGAGCAACTGCAGGTAACGCGCCACGGTGGGGCGGCTCAGGCCCAGCTCGGACTCCAGCCCGCCGGCCGCGATGAGGGTGGCCGAGCGGGCCGCCAGCAGGCGCACCAGCCCGCGCAGCTGCGGCGCCCGCTCGATCCGGACGAGTTCCTGCACGTCACGGTCGATGAGCGCCTGCACATAACTCTCCAGGAACCGGCCCCGCCGCCGCAGGTCCGCCCGGAACACCGCTTCCGGGAGGCCGCCGCGCACGATGCGTGCCGCGTAGCCCGCACGATCGACAGTGGACTCGTGCCGCAACTGCGGTCCCTGGGCGAACACCGCGTCGATGAAGCCGTCGGGAGTGCCGTCGATCTCGCCCTGGGAGAACGGCCACAGCTCCACGGTCTCCATCCGGCCCGGCAGAGCGTCCGGGGCGCCGCGGAGGCCGAAGAGACGGGAGGAGCCGGTGAGCAGGAACCGGCCGGGGCGGGGATCCTCGTCGACAGCCACCTTGATGGCCAGCAGGAGATCGGGGACCTGCTGGATCTCGTCGATGACCATCAGCTCGCCGAACGACACGAAGCCCGTGGGATCGGCCAGCGCAGCCGCCCGGTCCGGCTCCCGGTCCAGGTCGCGGCGCTCGGCCGACCGGCTGCCGGCCAGCACCCGGACCAGGGTGCTCTTGCCGGACTGGCGGGCGCCGTTGATCAGCACGACGCGGGTGTCCGCAAGAGCTGCCGCAACGGCTCTCTCGGCACGGCGCGGGATCAGGTCGGACGCGGGCACCGCACCACGATAGCGTGCTGATCTTTTCGATCCGCGAGCCTTGAACTTTCGATCCGCGAGCTTACTTCGGAAGCTCCTTGGCGATGACCTTGGACAGCTCGCGGAACGCCTTGCCGCGGTGGCTGATCGCATCCTTCTCCGCCGGGCTCAGCTCGGCGTTGGTCCGGTCCTGGCCGTCGCCCACGAAGATCGGGTCATAGCCGAAGCCGCCCGCACCGCGCCGGGCCCGCAACAGGCGGCCGGTCTGCCGGCCCTCGACCAGATGCTCCCGGCCGTTCGGCAGGACCAGCGCGGCCGCGCAGACGAAGGCGCCGCCGCGCTGAGCGTCGGAGACGTCGCTGATCTGGGCCAGCAGGAGGTCGAGGTTGGCCTGGTCGTCGCCGTGCCGGCCGGACCAGCGGGCGCTGAACACGCCGGGCATGCCGTTCAGCGCGTCGACCGCGATGCCGGAGTCGTCGGCCACTGTCGGCAGGCCGGTGCGCCGGGCGCCCTCGCGGGCCTTGATCAGCGCGTTCTCGCCGAACGTCAGGCCGGTCTCGGGGACGTCGGGGTAGTCCGGGAAGTCGCCCAGCCCGGCCAGCTCGACCTGCTGACGGCCGAGCGCGGCGTCCAGGATGCGCTGCAGCTCGGCGAGCTTCTTCTTGTTGCCGGTCGCGAGCAGGAGCCGGGCGCTCATGCGGTGAGGGCCTTCTGCTGGGCCGCGGCCAGCTCCACGCAGCCGAGGACGCCGAGGTCGAGCATCGCGTCCAGCTGCGCCCGCCGGAACACGCCGTTCTCGCCGGTGCCCTGGACCTCGACGAAGTCGCCGGTGCCGGTGCACACCACGTTCATGTCGACCTCGGCGGTGACGTCCTCGTCGTAGTTCAGGTCGAGTCGCGGCTCGCCGGCGATGATGCCGACGCTGACGGCCTGGATGGAGGTGTGCAGCACCTTCTCCACCTTGCCGGCGAGTGACTTGCGGTCGGCCAGCCAGCTCACCGCGTCGTGCAGCGCCACGTAGGCACCGGTGATGGCCGCGGTGCGGGTGCCGCCGTCGGCCTGCAGCACGTCACAGTCCAGCACGATCGAGTTCTCCCCGAGCGCCTTCAGATCGATGCAGGCCCGCAGGCTGCGGCCGATCAGCCGGGAGATCTCCTGGGTCCGCCCGCCGACCTTGCCCTTGACGCTCTCCCGGTCACCACGGGTGTTCGTGGCACGGGGCAGCATCGCGTACTCCGCGGTCACCCAGCCGAGCCCGGAGCCCTTGCGCCACCGCGGCACCCCCTCGGTGACGCTCGCGGTGCAGAGCACCCGGGTGTTGCCGAACTCCACCAGCACCGAGCCTTCGGGGTGGATGCTCCAGTGCCGGGTCAGCGTCACCGGTCGCAGCTGGTCGGCCGTCCGGCCGTCGGGTCGCGCCATGCCCCCAACCCTATGCGTAGCGTGTCGCGCCCGCTTCGTCTGCCCCGGGCTTTCGGCTCAACGGAACCGCGGGGCGCAGCAGCGTGGCCCGCGCCGGAACGGCCTGGTGCGCCGGGATCGCGTCGTGTGCCTGGAGGAAGCCCTGGACCGACCGCTGCCAGCTGAAGTTCTCGGCCCGGGCGCGGGCCGCGGCCCGCCGCTCGACACGGGGACGCTCCATCAGGCCGGTGACCGCCTCGGCGAACGCCTCCGCGGTGCCCGGCACGGCCACGCCGGCGTCGCCGACCACCTCGGGAAGCGCGCTCTGCTCGTTCACCACCACCGGGGTGCCGCAGGCCAGCGACTCCAGCGCGGCCAGCCCGAAGGTCTCCACCGGCCCCGGCGAGAGCGTCACGTCGGCGCTGGCGAGCAGGGCCGCCACGGCGGGGCGCTCGCCGATGTGCCCGGCGAACCGGACCGGCAGGCGGGCCGCGCGGTACGCCAGGGCCGTACGCCGGGTGCCGTCACCGGCCATCACCAGGACCGCCGGCACCTTGCCGTTGCGCAGCGCGGCAACCGCGTCGACAGCCAGTTCCGGCCGTTTCGCCGCGGAGAGCCGGCTGGCATACACGACCAGCAACTCGTCGGGCCGCGCGTACCGGGACCGTACGCCGACGTCCATCCGGCTCGGGTGGAACACGTCCAGGTCCACGCCGAGCGGGACCTCGACCAGGTTGGGCACGTCGAGCCGGCGGAACTCGGCGGCCGCGAACGAGGTGGTGCAGACGATCGTGTCGAAGGCCTCCGCGGTCCGCTGGTTGAAGCGGTCCGCGAGGGCGTCGCGTTTCGGCATCCCCCAGACGCCGAGCATGCCGCCGAGACTCTCGTGGGAGACCATCATCGATCGCACACCGCGCTGCCGCGCCCAGTTGCCGGTCCAGCGCAGGGTGGTGCGGTCGGAGACCTCGATCCGGTCCGGCTCCAGGCTGTCCAGCAGCTTGGACAGCTCACGCCGGCCGGCCAGCACGCGGTACCCGCCGGTCCGCGGCAGCGGCGCGCTGGGCAGCGTGATGACCCGGCCCTGTTTGGTCATCTTGTCGGAGTAGCGACGGCCCGGGATGACCAGGATCGCCTCGTGACCGGCCCGTTGATATCCCCGGCCGAGCATCCGGAGCGCGGTGCGTAACCCGCCGGTGTGGACCGTGACGAAGTTGGCGAGGCGAACGATGCGCATGCAACAACTCCAAGATCACGACACGCGGTGCAAATCGGTGCAGCCGATCCCGCCCCCGTACCGGCTCAGAGATCGTATCTGGCCCCGGGGCGGACGACTTCCACCGGTCCCGCGTACGCGGCACAGGCGGCCTCCACAATAGAGGCCTCACTGGCCCAGGCCGGCACGAGATGCGTCAGCAGAAGGCGGCTCACGTCCGCCTTGGTGGCCGCCTCGCCCGCCTCGCCGCCGGTCAGGTGCAGGTCAGGCGGGTTGGGCACGCCGTCGAGGTAACTCGCCTCACAGAGGAACGCGTCAGCGCCGGCAGCCAGCCGCAGCAGCGCCTCGCACGGAGCCGTGTCCGACGAGTACGCCAGCACCCGGCCGTTGTGCTCGATCCGCACACCGTACGTCTCGACGGGGTGGTTGACCCGGTCCACGGTGACGGTCAGCGGGCCGATCGGGAAGGTGCCGGGCTGCAGCCCGTAGAAGGTGTAGACGTCGTCGACCGGCTCGCCCTCGGTGCTGTACGCCGCGGCGATCCGCTCGGCGGCGCCCAGTGGGGCGTAGACCGGCACCGGCGGGAGCGGGCCGGCCGGATCGTACCGCCGGACCACCACGTAGGTGCAGGCGTCCATCATGTGGTCACAGTGCAGGTGGGTGAGAAGGATCGCATCGACCCGGCGCATGTCGGAGTAGCGCTGCAGTGCGGAGAGCGAGCCCGACCCGAAATCGATCAGCAGCCGGTACCCCTCGGCCTCGACCAGGTACGCCGAACACGCCGACTCGGGGCCGGGGAAACTTCCGGCACAACCGAGGACGGTTAGTCGCATGCGGGTCCCTCTGGCTCACATGGGGTCGAACAACACCGGGTCGTCCACGTCCCGCCGAACCGGTCCGCGCCGGCCATCGCAGACCAGTCAATCACGCAGCGAAGCGTACGCCCCGACCAGCGCTTGGCGTAAACAACTGATCGATTTGTCGCAAAATCGACAACGTACATCACAGCCGCCGTGACCTCGGTCATTACTGATTTCGCCGTCACGCCGAGTGACCTGTCTGCGTTGCACAGGGTAAGAAGCAGAAGGTCATTTGATGGAGGCGACGTGACCGCGGTCGAACAGGCCCGCACTACCCGTGGCACCGAGCCGCAAAACCAGTCCGTTCTGCCGTGGACCAGTGAGGAAACCGCGCTGCGCTTCCCGGCGCCGGACGATCCGGCCCCCGGAGCACGGCGGATGGTCGGGATGTCGCTGTGCGGCGCCGCGCTCGGCCTGACCGGAGTGAGCGTCGGCCTGTACGCGGTCGTGGCGGTCTTCGGCGGGGCCCCCGGCTGGTACCTGCCGGTTCTCGGTCTGCTGACGCTGCTCAGCGTGGTGCCCGCGGCGACCGCCTTCCTCGCCATCCACCAGCGCAGGCTGCCGTGGATGCTGATGCTGGCGGCCACGCCGCCGATGGTGGCCGCGGCGATGGTGGCGTTCTCCTACTAGGGTCTGTCCCGCGGGACAGACCCCAGCGGCCGGGTTCGCTTTACGGCGACCCGGCTCGCTTTCCGGCCGCCCATCAGATGAGACGGCCGGCTCGCGCCGTCACGCCCAGAGCTGCCCTTCGAGGGCCTCTTCGGCGTCGTTCAGGGTGCCGCCGTACGCACCGGTCGACAGGTACTTCCAGCCGCCGTCGCAGATCACGAACGCCACGTCGGCCCGCTTGCCCGCCTTGACCGCCTCGTGCGCCACGGCGAGCGCCGCGTGCAGGATCGCGCCGCTGGAGAAGCCCGCGAAGATGCCCTCGACCTCGACCAGCTGCCGGGTACGCAGAACCGCGTCCCGCGTCCCGACCGAGAACCGCCGGTCGAGCACGGAGGCGTCGTACAGCTCGGGCACGTAACCCTCGTCGATGTTGCGCAGCCCGTAGACCAGCTCGCCGTACCGCGGCTCGGCGGCGACGATCTGGATGCCCTCGACCTTCTCCTTGAGGAACCGCCCGGTGCCCATCAGCGTGCCGGTGGTCCCCAGCCCCGCCACGAAATGCGTGATCGTGGGCAGGTCGTGCAGCAGCTCGGGACCGGTGGTCTCGAAGTGGGCGCGGGCGTTCGCCGGGTTGCCGTACTGGAACAGCATCTTCCAGTCGGGATGCTCGGCGGCGATCTGCTTCGCGGTCGCCACAGCCTGGTTCGAGCCGCCCGCGGCCGGCGAAAAGATGATCTCCGCTCCGTACATCCGGAGAAGTTGGATGCGCTCGGCCGACACGTTCTCCGGCATCACGCAGACCAGCCGGTAACCCCGCAGCTTCGCCACCATGGCCAGCGCGATGCCGGTGTTGCCGCTGGTCGGTTCCAGGATGGTGTCGCCGGGGCGCAGATGCCCCGACTCCTCGGCCTCGCGCACCATGAACAGCGCCGCGCGGTCCTTGATGCTGCCGGTCGGGTTGCGGTCCTCGAGCTTGGCCCACAGCCGCACCGGCGGCGCCCCGTCGGGCACCGCCGGGGAGAGCCGGGGCAGGCCGACCAGCGGCGTGCCCCCGCATGCGTCCAGCAGGCTCTCATAACGAGCCATGAGGGTTAGACCCCCAAGAGGGCGGCAGCTGCCGCGAAGCCGAGGGCGCCGCCGGCCACCGCCGGCAGGATGGTGATCGAGTCGCCGTCGTTGAGCTTCGCGTCCAGCGCACCGAGGAAACGGACGTCCTCGTCGTTGACGTAGATGTTCACGAAGCGGTGCAGGCCGCCCTCGGGGGTGATCAGCCGGCCCTTGAGGCCGTTGTGCTTGGCGTCGAGGTCGTCGATCAGGGCGGTGAGCGTGTCGCCGGCACCCTCGACGACCTTGGCGCCGCCGGTGTAGTTGCGCAGGATGGTGGGAACGCGGACTTCGATAGCCATGACTGTCATGCTCCTAGAGACGTCGAACGGGAAAAGGCAGGGGTCGGTCGGCCGGTGTCAGCGACAGCGACACTCGTAGAAGACCGACGCCGGGCTCTGCCCGAACATGTACGACTGCACGGAGGTGGAAATCACGCCTTCACCGTCGCATCCACGATGTTGACCTCTTCTTCGGTCACCACACCGTCCACGATACGGAACGACCGGATCTCGTCGGAATCCGGCTCGCGGGTCGAGACGAGCAGATAATGCGCGTTCGGCTCGCCGGCGAACGAGATGTCGGTCCGCGACGGGAACGCCTCGGTGGCGGTGTGCGAGTGATAGATGACCACCGGCTCCTCGTCGAGGTCGTCCATCTCGCGCCAGACCCGCAACTGCTCCATCGAGTCGAACTCGTAGAACGTCATCGACCGGGCCGCGTTGTCCATCGGGATGTGCCGGGACGGCACGTCACTGCCGATCGGGCCGGCGATGACGCCACAGGCCTCGTCCGGGTGGTCCCGGCGGGCGTGGGCGACGATCGCGTCGACGATCGCACGGTCGATGGTCAGCACGCCGTTCACATTACCGTGAGATTTCCGTGCCTCCAGCGTGGCAGTGCCCACACCGGGCGTTACTTGATCTCCGGCAGCGCGTTCAGCAGCGACTCCTGGAGATAGCCCAGGTACGCGTACACCGAGAGCTGGAAGACCCGGCTCGATCCGGGATCGGTGAGGACCGCCTCGTCCAGTTCGTCGGCCAGATCGGTGTCCGCCTGGATGTCCAGCCGGGTGCCCATGGCGAGCCGGGCGTCGTTGATCGCCCGCAGCCAGGCCTCGGCGGCCTCGCCGTCCAGGCGCACCTCACCCTCGCCCTCGTCGGGCAGCGCCGCCAGGATCGCACCGGCCTGGTCGATCTTGCTGGTCTTCAGGTCGCCCTCGGTGTAGAGGCGGAACTCCTCGGAGTCCTCCGGCCGATCCGGGTAGATGTCCGGGAACAGCCGCGACACGACCGGATCGGTGTGATCCATGCCGTCGGTCAGCAGGCCGACCACCTCAGCGGCCACCTTGCGCAGAACACGCACCTCGTCGTGCGCGAACGTGGCCACACAATGGCCGCCGCTGCGTCGGAACATGCTATTCCCCACCCGCTTTGTCAGGCCCGGTCCACAGTTGCCCAGAGACCGTATCCGTGCAGTTGGTTGGCGTCCATCTCCATGCGCTCCCGGGCGCCGGTGGAAACCACCGCCTTGCCCTTGGTGTGCACGTCCATCATCAGCAACTCGGCCTTTTCCTTGCTGTAGCCGAAGAGCTTCTGGAAGACCCACGTCACGTACGACATGAGATTGACCGGATCGTCCCAGACGATGGTCACCCACGGCCGGTCCGCGGCCGGTACTTCCTCGATCTCCGGCGTCTCGACGGGAGCAACCTGAGGCAACGCCATGCCCCCCATGGTGCCACCGGATTCGGCGAACCGGTGAATCGAGGCACCGAACCGCTGGTCAGCAGCCGTTCAGTGGACCGTGGCCCGCATCCGGGCGGCGAGCGCAATAGGCTAGGCGCGTGGAGACGATCGCGCCGGCCCTCATGACGGACCACTACGAGCTGACCATGATCAGCGCCGCGCTGAAGGACGGCACCGCGGACCGGCGATGCGTCTTCGAGGTCTTCGCCCGCCGGCTGCCCACCGGGCGGCGGTACGGGGTGGTCGCCGGCACCGGCCGCCTGATCGAGATGATCCGGGACTTCCGGTTCGAGCCCGGCGAGATCGAGTTCCTGCGCTCGTCCGGCGTGGTCGACGAGACCACCGCGGCCTGGCTGGCGAACTACCGTTTCACCGGCGACGTCGACGGCTACCTCGAGGGCGAGCTGTTCTTCCCCGGTTCACCGATCCTCACCATCTCCGGTGGCTTCGCCGAGTGCGTGGTGCTGGAGACGCTGATCCTGTCGGTGCTCAACCACGACAGCGCGATCGCCGCGGCGGCCGCCCGGATGGTCACCGCCGCACGAGGCCGGCCGATCATCGAGATGGGCTCGCGGCGCACCCACGAGCAGGCCGCGGTGGCGGCGGCGCGGGCGGCGTACCTGGCCGGTTTCGCCTCCACCTCCAACCTGGCGGCGGGCCGGGCCTTCGGCATCCCCACCACGGGCACCTCGGCGCACGCGTTCACGCTGCTGCACGACGACGAGCCGACCGCTTTCGGGTCACAGGTGGCGGCCCTGGGCAAGAACACCACGTTGCTCGTCGACACGTACGACATCAGCCAGGGCATCCGCAACGCGATCGCGGTCGCCGGGCCCGACCTGCGCGCCGTCCGCATCGACTCCGGCGACCTGTCGGTCCTGGCCCAGCAGTCCCGCGAGCTGCTCGACTCCCTCGGCGCCACCGAGACGAAGATCATCGTCTCCGGCGACATGGACGAGTACTCGATCGCCACCCTCGCCGCCGAACCGGTCGACATGTACGGCGCCGGCACCGCGGTGGTCACCGGCTCCGGCGCGCCCACCGCCGGCCTGGTCTACAAGCTGGTCGAGGTGGACGGGCGCCCGGTGGTCAAACGCTCGGAGAACAAGGGCACCGTCGGCGGCCGCAAGACCGCGGTGCGCCGGCACAAGCCCACCGGCACCGCCACCGAGGAGATCATCTACTCCCAGGGTGTCCCCGACCACCAGGCCAACGACCGCATGCTGCAGCACGGCTGGATCGCCGACGGCGAGGTGCTCCCGGCGCCGACACTCGCCGAGTCCCGCGACCACCTGCGGCAATGCCTGATCTCCATCCCGTGGGAGGGCCTCAAGCTCTCCGCCGGCGATCCCGCCATCCCCGTCGTCATCGTTCCCACCACCTAGGGGTGTTCGCATGTCCCGCGCGTTGATCATCGTCGACGTCCAGAACGACTTCTGCGAAGGCGGCTCACTGGCAGTCGCCGGCGGCGCGGCAGTCGCCAAGGGCATCTCGCTGGTGCTGGCCAAAGCCGGCGACCGGTGGGAGCACGTCGTCGCCACGAAGGACTACCACATCGATCCGGGTTCGCACTTCAGCGCGCAGCCCGACTTCGTCGACTCCTGGCCGCAGCACTGCGTGGTCGGCACGACCGGCGCCGACTTCCACCCCGAGCTGGTCACCGACCGGATCGAGGCGGTCTTCCACAAGGGCGCCCACCAGGCTGCCTACTCCGGCTTCGAGGGCCACACCGAGACAGGCGAAACCCTCGCCGACTGGCTGCGGGACAAGGGAGTCACGGAGGTCGAGGTCGTGGGCATCGCGACAGACCATTGCGTACGCGCAACCGCGCTCGACGCCGCCGCCGAAGGCTTCGCCACCACCGTGCTGCTGGAACTGACCGCCGGCGTGGCCCGGGCCACGACCGACGCCGCCCTGGAACAGCTCCGCGCCGCCTCCGTCGTCACCACCGGCGAGCCCGTCGTCGACGCCTGACCCCGCCGAACGCCGGACCGCGCGACTCACCGTCCACCCCGCGCGGGGCGGTCCGTACCGACCGGATCTGGAATTCTGACCCGATGTCGCAACTCGCCGATGTCTGGCCGCCCTTCGGAATCCGGATCCGCACGCCCCGCCTCGAGCTGCGCCTACCCCGCGAGGAGGAACTGCCCGGTCTCGCCCGGCTGGCCGCCGACGGCATGCACCAGCCCGGCGAACGGCCGTTCCTCACCACCTGGACCGACGGCACCCCCGAGGAACGGGCCCGCGGCGTGCTGACCGGCCACTGGACCAGCCTCGCCGACTGGACCCCGGCCAAGTGGCAGCTCCCTCTCGGCGTCTACCGCACCACCGACGACGCCGGCACGCCGATCGGAGTGGTCGCGCTGGTGGGGCGCGACTTCGCGGTGACCCGGCAGGTCACCACCTGGTCGTGGCTGGGTCTGCCGCATCAGGGTCAGGGTTACGGCACCGAGGCCCGCGCCGCCCTGCTCACCCTCGCCTTCGACCACCTCGGCGCCGAGCACGCCCGCACCGACGTCTTCCAGGACAATCACGCCTCACAGGGCGTGTCGCGCAAGCTGGGTTACGAACACGACGGCATCTCGATCGACGCCCGGGGCGACGAGGCCCTGATCTCCGACCGTCTCCGCCTCACCCGCGAGAAGTGGCTCGAGCTGAACCACCCGCCCGCCACCGTCGACGGCCTTCTCCCCTGCCTCCCCCTCTTCGGTCTCTGACCTCGCACCCGACCCGATCTTGGACGATTGGCGACCGAAAGCGGCGGTCAATCGCTCAAGGTCCGGACGTACCCGAGCTGATCACGTCGTCCGGCACGGCGTCACGCCCACCTACGCCGGGGCCGGCGCCCTTCCGCGCGACTGCACCCGGGCCAGCGGCCTCACGCGCAGCCGCACCGAGCCCAGCGGCCTCGCGCGCGACCGGGTCGAGCTCAGCGGCCTCGCGGGCAGCTGCACCAGGCTCAGCGGCCTCGCGCGTGACCGGGTCGAGCTCAGCGGCCTCGCGGGCAGCTGCACCAGGCTCAGCGGCCTTGGACACGACTGCACCGGGCTCAACGGCCTCACGCGCGGCTGCGCCAAGGTCAGCGGCATCGCGCGAAGCTGCGCCGGGGACGGCGGGGTCGTGGGTGGCCACCGTGGGTCCGGTGGCCGAAGCGGGTCCGGTGGCCGAAGCAGGTCCGGTGGCCGAAGCAGGTCCGGTGGCCGAAGCAGGTCCGGTGGCCGAAGCGGATCCGGTGGCCTCAGCGGATCCGGTGGCGACGGTGGATCCGGTGGCGACAGTGGGTTCGGTGACAGGAGTGGGCGGGGAGAGGTCGCGGCGGCGGCGGAGTTCGGCGGGGAGGACGAAGAGGGCGACCACGACGCCCACCGCGCCCACGGCCACGAAGCCCCACGCCGGGCCGAACCTGTCGATGGCCAGGCCGGCGAGCGGGCCGCCCAGAGCCACACCGACGGTGAGCGCGGAGTTGTGCATGCCCATCGCCTCGCCGCGGGCGGCGGCCGGGATCATGCGGCTGATGGCGTCGGAGCTGGCAGTGATCGTGGGGGCGCAGAGGGCGCCGGCCGGGATCAGCAGGAGGGCGAGCAACCACCAGTGGTCGCCGCCGAGGCCGACCGGGATCGTGAGCAGGGCCATCGGGGCGAAGAGGGCCAGGGCGGGCACGCCGCGCCGGAGGGTGCCGTAGGCGAAGCCGCCGATCAGCGAGAACAGCGCCCACAGGGACAGGACCGCGCCGGTCCACTCGATCTGGCCGGAGTCGCGCAGCACGGCGACCACGGCGACGTCGGTGCCGGAAAGAACCAGGGTGGCGGCCATCGTGACGGCCAGGATCGCGACGAAACGCGGCTTGAGCCAGCTGCGCCGGGAGACGCGCTCGCCGCTCTCCACCGGCTTCTCGTGTGCGGCGCGGACCGGCGGGTTGAGCAGCCAGAGGCCGATGCCGGCCAGCAGGATGCCGACGGCCAGCGTCATCATGGCGACGCGGGAGCCGGCAGTGGTGGCGATCAGCACACCGAGCGCGGGACCCGCCATGAACGACATCTCGGTGGTGATCGAATCGAGGGCGAAGGCGGGCAGCCGATGCGACTCGGGGGTCAGCGCGGCGATCGACTGCCGGGCCACCGAGAAGGCGGGCAGGGCCAGGAAACCGCCGACCACGGCGACCGGCAGCAGGGCCCAGTAGGGCAGCGACTGGGCCACGAGCCAGTAGACGACCTCGGCGATCGTGGTGAGCACCAGCACCGGCCGCAGCCCGCGCCGGTCGATCAGGCGGCCCATCACCGGAGCGCCGAACGAGCCACCGAGAGTCGCCGCGGCGCCGATCAGACCCGCCGCGCCGTAACCCCGGCCGAGCTCGGTGACGACGTGCAGGGTGAGCACCACCGTGGCCGCCGCGATCGGGATGCGGGCGAGCGTGGCCACCACCAGCAACGAGGGAATCTTCGGTAACGCGAGCGTTTCCCGGTAAGGCGTGAGCAACATGTCGATCCTGACCTCCGCGGCCCATCCTGCCGTGGAGGTACGACATAAATCCAACGAGTTCCGCCACCACCAGCGGTGACGCCCGACTCAGTGCCGAACGCACGACGCGGCCAGGCATGGGGCGACGCGGGCAGGCGGGGTTGGCGCGGCCAGGCGGGGTGGCGCGGACCCGCGGGTTAGCGCGGGCAGGCGGGGTGGCGCGGACCCGCGCCAAGCGAAGCGGCCCGCACTCCCGAGGGAGTGCGGGCCGCCGCGGCATTTCAGATCGTCTTACTACTTGTCCCGGTCGGTGGCGACGTCTTCCTGGTATCGCGCTCCCCCGTCGGACTCGCTGCTCAGCGGCCGGGCACCGCCCTCCGGCGGGCCGGCGATGGTCTGGCCGGCGGCGAGTTCCGGGAACTTCAGGTCGAAGGCCGGGCGCTCGGAGCGGATCCGCGGCATCCGGTCGAAGTTGCGCAGCGGCGGCGGCGTCGTGGTGGCCCACTCCAGCGAGTTGCCGTGGCCCCACGGGTCGTCGGCCGTGACGACCTTGCCGACCTTGTACGACTTCCACACGTTGTAGATGAACGGCAGGGTCGACAGGCCCAGCACGAACGATCCGACCGTGGAGAAGGTGTTCAGAAAGGTGAAGTCGTCGCTGGGCAGGTAGTCCACGTACCGCCGGGGCATGCCCTTGGTGCCGAGCCAGTGCTGCACGAGGAACGTGCTGTGGAAGCCGATCATCGTGAGCCAGAAGTG
>NZ_JBVYOQ010000030.1:0-103673 GCF_056134165.1 Actinoplanes sp. 13
ATCACCTTCGGTGACCGCTGGCCGGCCGCCGAAACCTACTAACCGAAAGCCGAAAACACCGATCTTGGTACGGACCCGCATCCGGCCGGCACTCATCCACGTGATCGAGGGGGCATGACGTGGATGGGCGCCGGCTGGGAACGCAGGCCGTGGGCAGGGCGCCGGGCGGTCAGGGCAGCGCGGAGCGGATGGCTTCGGCGGTGACCTCGGTGGTCACCGCGCGCAGAAGGTCCAGGTCCGCATCGGCGCCGGACTCGCCGGTGGCGAGGGCCACCACGGCATCGCCGTCGAAACGGGAGTGGGCGGGATGCAGGGCGCGGGCGTAGCCGGTGTGGCCGCTCTGCGCCAGCAGGAAGCAGTCGTTCTTGGTGAGCCCGGCGTCGGTGAGGACCACGGCGATCGTGGTGTTCTCCATTCCGGACGGCTTGCTGAATGTCGCGGGCACCCCGTCCGACGGAACCCCGGGCCGGACTGACCGGTCTGGCCCGTCGCCGGTCAGGGGACGGCCGTCCGGGCCGAGCACGTCGCCCCAGGCGTTGACGACGGCGACCACCGCGACCTGGGCGCCGCCGGCGCTGCCGGTGGCCCAGCCGAGCCCGCCGCCCGCGCTCAGGCCGCGCCATTTGCCGGTGGTGGCGCCGGTGCCGGCACCGACCGTACCCCGGAAGAAAAGATCTCCCCGCAGCGCAGCGAGGGCTGCCTGGCGCCCGGCCTCGGCACCGGGCGGGGTCGTGGCCACCGACCCGTCGAAGATCGACATCCCGACGACGATCGGTACCGGACCGGCCGGTGTCGGAAAGCCGAGGCCGCGTTCGCGCAGCAGGGTCATCACGCCGTCGGCCGCGGAGAGCCCGAAGGCGGAGCCGCCGGAGAGCACCACCGCGTCCACCCGGTCGACCAGCCGCACCGGGTCGAGAAGCGCGAACTCGCGGGTGGCCGGGGCGCCGCCGCGGACCTCCCCCGACCCGACCGTCCCCGGGGGCGGGAGGATCACGGTCACTCCGGTGCCCGCACCGGTCCAGTGCCCGGCGTAGGCCGACAGCAGTTGCGGCGTGCTCATGCCCGAAACGCTACGCGCGCCTTCCGGACCGCCCGTTCCCACCACAACCAACCGCTTGCGTGGGGACTTCGGGCGCGAACCGCACCCGAACTCCCCACCCTCGGGCTGCACAGGAACTGCGTGGGGACTTCGGGCGCGCACCGCACCCGAAGTCCCCACGCTGGGGTAGGAGCCGGCGCGGCGGGGCTGCGCCGCGCCGGCTGTGCGGGCGAGGGGTTTCCGGTCAGGCGGCGAGGGCGGTCTTGTCGGACGACGAGCTGCCCTCGATCACGGGCGCACCGCCCGTGGTGATCTCGATGCGGCGCGGCTTGGCGGCCTCGGCGACCGGGATGGTCAGCGTCAGCACGCCGTCCTGCCAGGTGGCGGCTATGCGGTCCAGGTCGAGGCCGTCGCCGAGGGTGAGGCGCCGTTCGAAGGTTCCGGTGAGGCGCTCACGCCGGACCCACTGGACGTCGGCGTCGGTGCGGGCGGAGCGCTCGGCCCGGATGGTCAGCACGCGGCCGTCGACGTCGACGTTGACCGAGCCCGGGTCGATACCGGCCAGGTCGCAGTGCAGCACGAAGTGGTCACCGGACCGGTACAGGTCCATCGGCATCGCCGTGGTGGCGGCGCCGGCGGCGCCGGGGGCGGCGAACATCTGACCGGCCAGGCGGTCGAATTCGCGGAAAGGATCGAAAGTCAGCACCACGGATGCACCTCCTCCAAGCAGCCACCGGCCTTTCCGGCGGCTCGTGGCGCTCGGCTCACAATCTCGCCGAGGTCGCTCCCCAGAGCTCTGAACTGGGGAGACACTTGTTTATTTAGCACTGTCGGCGGGCGAGTGCCAGCCCTTTCGCCAAGATTTTTCGGGCGTCGCGAGGACGTCATCGCCGGTAGTCACAGCCGTCCGGGAGCATGCGACCGGATGCGCGCGTCCCCCGGTCGTGTGCACCCTCTTACGTATGTGAGGATGCACGATTGGATGCACGTGCAGACGGGTACCGCCCCAGTTGAGTCGACTGCCATGACCGGGAGGACTCTTGACGCCGGCCTTCTCCGACGACCGCGGTGGCCCCACTGCCCTACGCATGCGGGTCGGAGCACACCTGCGCCGGTACCGGGTCGCCCGGCAGGTCACCCGCGAGGACGCCGGCTGGCACATCAGGGCGTCCGAATCCAAGATCAGCCGGATGGAGCTGGGGCGGGTCCCCTTCAAGGAACGCGACATCGCCGACCTGCTCACCCTCTACGGCGTGGACAGTGACGAGCGGCAGAGTCTGCTGGCCCTGGTCCGGGAGGCGAACACCCCCGCGTGGTGGCAGCCGCTGTCCGACGTCGTACCGCCGTGGCTGACTTCGTATCTCGGGCTCGAGCAGGCCGCCTCGATGATCCGCACGTACGACCTGCACTTCGTCCCGGACCTGCTGCAGATCCCCGACTACACCCGGGCGCTGCTGGAACTCTCCAGCACCTCGTCCCCGGCGGAGCTGGACCGGCGCGTCCAGCTGCGGCAGGGCCGGCAGCGCGTGCTGCACGGCGAGAGCCCGCCGATGCTGTGGGCCGTGGTGGACGAGACGGCACTGCATCGTGAGCTGGGCGGCCCGGAGGTCATGCGCCGCCAGCTGGAGGCGCTCGCCGACGCCAGCCGGTCACCGAACGTCCGCCTGCACATCGGCTCGTTCCAGCCGGACGCACTGGCCACGGCCGGGCTGCCGTTCACCATCCTGCGCTTCGCCGAGCCGGAGCTGCCGGACATGGTCTACGCCGAGCAGCCGACCGGTGCCACCTATCTCGACCGGCCGTTCGACGTCGAGCAGTACACCCTCGCCCTGGACCGCGCGAGTGCCGCGGCCGCGCCTCCGGGGCGCGCGGCTTCGGTGATACGGGACGTCATGCGGTCGTACGCCGTCGCGTAGTCGTCATGAAGTGGCGGAGCGGCCGCGGGAGTGCCGCCGAGGCGTAGCTGGAGCGGGGTCAGCCGATCGGCGGTCCGCCACATCCGATCTTCCAATTCGGGCCCGTCGTGCATATGCACGTGCATGAGCACTTGATTCCGCTAGTGCAGACGCACATTCTGGGGAGCAGCAGAAGCCGGCTCGACGATGGGATACGGCCATGGACAGAAACCGCGGTCCCGAGCGGCCGGTCAGCCAGTTCGACGAGGAGGACTACTGCTTCGGCAGCGGACCGCTCCGGCTACGCGTCGAACGCGTCCGCTGGGACAGCCCGGTCGACTACCACGACGACCTCTGGTACGAGGTCGACGGCGTCGAGGTCAGCTCCACCGGCCAGGAGATCGGGCGCCGGCGCGTGCTGATCCGCGCCCGCTGCCTGACGCGGTTGCCGTCCAACCGCCGGACCTGACCGGCCGCGGCCGATGAAGATCGCCCGATGGCGAGGATCATGGGTCTGCACTGGTACGCACCCTGATCAGCGCATCGCGCAGGTCGATGAGCATGGACTTCTCGTCCTCGTTGCCGGTGGCCTTGTCGTACTCCACAAGGTTGAGCGCCCTGTTCGCGAGCGCATGGATGGCGGTGGCGATGTCGCGCCTGCCGCGGAACAGCGGCTCGTCGACCGGCCACTCGCTGTGGTCGTTTTCCTCGCCGCCGAAGTTGAACACCACGGTGGGGGCGAACATCTGGCCGGCCAGCCCGTGAGCATTCGCCACCAGGTCGACCAGGAGCTGTCGCAGCGTGCGCCCGTCGGCCTTCTTCGCCTCGGGGCGGCCGCCGTGCGGATGCGCTCGAAGGTGAGCGGCGGGTCGTGCTCGGCACAGATCTTGGAGATGGTGCGCCCGGGCTGTAGGCAGAATCATGCCGCGGCCAGTGGCAACAATGACCGACTCAGCGTCAAGGCTGGGCGATCCTCGGTTCACCCTTTGCCTGCCTCGTTTCCCCGAACCCCAGGCACCTCGCGCCGCGCCGCGACCGATCCTTGTGAGGCCTTCCCACCCCGAAGCCCTCCGAACACTGCGAAGGCCGCCACAACAACGCTGATCACGTTCAGAGCCATCTCAGCGGCGCCTGCCATCCCGGGCGGCAGGAAACGGATAGCAACAAACACGCCAGTGACCAAACCCATCGCCACACCGACAAGTAGAGCGAAGTAGCGGTGCTTGGCGGACGCCCGAGCCAGCTGGCGCCCTCCTCGCGCGACGATGCCCCGCAGCCGGATGTTACCGACCCGGCCGACTGCACCTAGGAAGAAGCGGCCGGCCGCGAACAGCTTGGTTAGCTTGCCGGGAGCATCATCTACAACGGCCTGCCACTCCTCTGCATATGTGGCTTCCACATCGGGATCCCCTACCGACCAAAGGCCTGCTGCCCGTCGGACGAGACGCTTGGCCAGCCATGGAGCAACTTCGCAGGTCTCGTTCACGATCAGCCCGAAGACCACCGAGACCGTGACGCCGATCCAGAAGTCCTTCACAGGTGCCCGCCGCCGAACGCCGGTCGTATACGACGAGCAGGCTCCAGGGTGGCCGCAGGACGCCGGTCCGCGAGAACGGTCTTTGCTCGGCTCATGCCATCGGCAGTCAGCCGGTAGTAGCGCCTTCGCGGCTTATTCGGTTCCGCCGGCGCGTCGTCCCACCTCGCAGTCGCCCAACCCATTTCCGTCAGGCGCTCAAGGATCTTGTAAACGGTTGGCCCGCCCCGCTTCGATCTGCTGATAATTGCCCAACCGTGGAGCTCGTCTCGTGGGGAGTCCAGGAACACCTCAAGAACATCAAGGAAGGGCGCTGTGATTCGCTTCGGCCCGTCGGTCATCTCGTAATGTACTAGGTCAGATAAATCTAGGTGAAATAAGGTCACGCGGTGAATGGCGCCCGTGGCGCACCGGCGCACCGAGCTGGGCGTGACGCCCTGGCTGACGTGCTCGGCCACCTCGGCCGCAGTGCCCCACCACTCCCCCGCTACTCGATCGCGCCGCGGTGCTCCTCACCGCCGCGGTCCAGGCCCACGCCTCGCCGCAGCTGGTGCACTCCACCACCCTGCGCTCCAGCGGTGGCGCGAGCCGCAGGACCAGGGCGACCGCATCGCACGCCGGGCACGGGGCGCACGGGACCAGCTGGCGGTCCGGGGCGAGCTTCAGCAGCCGGCGGTCGAGCCTGATGGGGAGTCCTGGTTGCCCCAGCGTTTCCCCGAATCCGGCCGGGACAAGTCAGTCCCAGGACCCGAGGGGTAGTCGGCGGCGGGGATGGCGGCTCGGGCCGGTGTTCGGCCGATGAAGATCACCCAATGGCCGGGACCGGATCGCCGAGTCGATAGATTAAGGCGCATGAGCATGCGTTTCGGGGTTTTCGTGCCGCAGGGCTGGCGGATGGATCTGACCGAGATCGCCGACCCGGTCGAACAGTATGAGGCGATGACCGCGGTGGCGCGGCTGGCGGACGCCGGGCCGTGGGACTCGGTCTGGGTGTACGACCACTTCCACACCACGCCCGAGCCGACGATGAACACGACCTTCGAGGCGTGGACGGTCTCGGCGACGCTGGCCCGGGACACCACGCGGGTCAACATCGGGCAGATGGTCGGATGCAACGGCTACCGGCACCCGTCGCTGTACGCCAAGATCGCCTCCACGGTGGACGTGGCGAGCAACGGCCGGCTCTACGCGGGCATCGGCGCCGGGTGGTACGAGCACGAGTGGAAGGCGTACGGCTACGAGTGGGCCGAGGTCCCGGAGCGGATGGCGGCGTTCCGCGAGGGTGTCCAGATCGTGCACAAGATGTGGACCGAGGACCGGCCCGTCTTCGAGGGCCGGCACTACCGGATCGACCAGCCGATCAACGAGCCCAAGGGCGTACGCAAGCCGCATCCGTCGTTCTGGATCGGCGGCGGTGGCGAGAAGGTGACGCTGAAGCTGGTCGCGCAGTACGCGGACGGCGCCAACTTCGGCAACGGCGATCCGGCCGTCATCCGGGAGAAGCTGGCGATTCTGCGGGCGCACTGCGAGCGGCAGGAGCGCGACTACGACCCGATCATCAAGTCGACCAGCTTCAACGTCGACCTGGCCGATCCGACCGCGACCAACATCGCCAAGCTGGAGCGGATCGCCGAGGCGGGGGCCGACTACGCGATCGTCTACTTCCCGCGGGTGGCCTACGACCACGAGCCGCTGCTGCGCTTCCAGCAGGAGGTCATTCCCCAGTTCTCCTGATCGGGCCGGGACGTGGCATGATTTCGATGCCGGGCCCGAAACTTCCGATCAGCCGGCCCGGCGGTAAGGAGCGCTCCCATGGCCGTGGCCAGGCAACGCGTGACGATCGCGGCCATCGCGGAGGCGGCCGGCGTGTCCGTCCCCACGGTGTCCCGGGTGCTCAACGGACGTTCCGACGTGTCACCCGGCACGCGGGAGTTGATCGAGCGGCTGCTGCGTGAGCACGACTATCGGCCCCGCAACTCTCGGCATTCCGGGCGGGCCCGCCTGGTCGACCTGGTTTTCAACGACCTGGACAGCCCCTGGGCGCTCGAGCTGATCAGGGGTGTCGAGGACGTGGCGCACGCGTCCGGGGTGGGCACCGTGGTCTCGCAGGTGCACCGGCGGACCACGGCCACCCGGCAGTGGCTGCAGAATCTGCGGGCCCGGGCCTCCGACGGGGTCATCTTCGTGACCTCGGACGTGGCCGAGCCGGTGCACAACGAGCTGCACCGGCTCAAGGTCCCGGTGGTGATCATCGATCCGGCCGGCGGCGCCGCGTCCGACGTGCCGACGATCGGCGCGACGAACTGGTCCGGCGGCCGGACCGCGACCGACCATCTGCTGTCGCTGGGGCACCGGCGGATCGGGTTCATCGCCGGGCCGAAGAACCTGCTGTGCAGCCGGGCGCGGCTGGACGGTTACCGGGCGGCGCTGGAGGCGGCCGGCATGCGGGCCGAGGACGCGCTGATCGAGACCGGCGACTTCCGGCACGAGTCCGGGTTCGTGGCCGGGTGCCGGCTGCTCGACCTGCCGGACCCGCCGACCGCGATCTTCGCCTCCAGCGACCTGATGGCGCTCGGCGCGTGCGAGGCGGCCCGGCGGCGCGGCATGCGGGTGCCGGAGCAGCTGAGCGTGGTCGGTTTCGACGACCTGCCGGAGTCGCGGTGGGCCTCTCCCCCGCTGACCACCGTGCGCCAGCCGCTCGCCGAGATGGGGGCGCTCGCCGCCCGGACCGTGCTGCGGCTGTCGCGTGGCGAGACCATCGAAACACCCCGGGTGGAGCTGGTCACCAAGCTGATGGTGCGGGAGAGCACCGCACCGGCGTGACACCGTGCGTGGGGATTTCGGGTGCGCTGCGCACCTCAAGTCCCCACGCGAGCAGAGCACGACGCAACCGTGCGTGGTGACCTGGGACGCGCTGGGCGCCCGGAGTCACCACGCACGGGTTGGCGTTACTTGCTGAAGCCGGCGGTCAGGCCGCTGACCAGCTGACGGCGGCCGATCGCATAGAGCAGCACGATCGGGACCGTGGTGAGCGTGACCGACGCGGCGACCGCCGGCACGTTCACCCCGAACTGGGTCTGGAACGACGCCAGCGCCAGCGGGATGGTCGCCTGTTCGGGGCTCTGGGTGAGGATCAGCGGCAGCAGGAAGCCGTTCCAGATGCCCACCGCGTTGTAGATCACGACGGTGACCAGGGCCGGCCGGGTGAGCGGGAAGGCCAGCCGCCACAGCGTCCCCCACTCGGTGGCGCCGTCCATCCGCATCGACTCGAAGAGCTCCTTCGGGACGTCGCGGATGAAGTTGGCCAGCACCAGCACCGACAGCGGGATGGCGAACGCGATGGAGGGCAGGATGATCGCCTGGAGCGTGTCGTACAGCTCCATCTTGATGATGATCAGATAGACCGGGATGATCACCGCCTGGAGCGGGATCGCCAGGCCCATCAGGAAGATCCCGTTGACCGTCTTGAGGAACCGGTTGCCGGCGCCGCGGACGATCGCGTAGGCCGCCATGAACGAGATCAGCGTGGCCGGCAGGATCGCGCCGACGGTGACGATGACGCTGTTCATGAAGAACCGGACGAAGTTGCTCTCGATCACCAGCTGGTAGTTCTCCAGGGTGAACTCCGCCGGCGGCTTCAGCGGGTTGCTGAGGAAGTAGTTCGCCTGGGTCTTGAAGCTGGTGATGACCAGCCAGTAGAGCGGCACCATCACCACGATCAGCCAGAGCCAGCCGAAGCCGCCGCCGATCAGGTTGAGCTCGCGCAGCCGGCGGCCGGCCGACGGACGCCGGGCGTGCGACGCCGGTGGCCGGTCGGCCTGCTTGCGGGCCGTGGTGGGAGTCATCGTCGCCATCTCAGGCTCCTTCCAGCTGACTCTCGTCGGCCCGCCCGCCCAGCCGCCGCAGCAGCAGGGAGAGGCCGAGTCCGACAAGGACCAGGATGACCGCGATGGCACTCGCCGGGCCCATCAGGCTGCCCTGGAAGCCGAGCTGGTACATCTGGACCGCGAGGGCGCGGGTGGCGTCGCCGGGACCGCCGGCGGTCAGCACCCAGATCAGGTCGAAGAAGGTCAGCGATCCGACCACCATCAGCGTCGACGACGTGATGATCGTGTACTTGAGCTGCGGCAGCGTGATGCCGAAGAACTGCCGGATCCGCCCGGCGCCGTCGATCTGGGCCGCCTCGTACATCGAGCGCGGGATCTGCCGGACCGCGCCCTGGTAGATCAGCGAGTGGAACGGGATGAACTGCCAGGACACCACGAAGATCAGGGTGCCGATGGCCAGGCCGGCCCTACCGAGCCAGTCCTGGTTCAGCGCCTCGATCCCGAGGCCGGCGCCGAGCCCGAAGTTCGGGTCCAGCAGCGATTTGTACGTGATCGCGATGGCCGCGGAGCTGAGCAGCAGGGGGATGAAGTAGAGCACCGCGAGGAAGCTGCGGTACCGGGTCTGTGCGGCCATGAAGACGCCGAGCAGGATCGAGATCGGGGTCTGCACCAGCCAGGAGAGAGCCATGATCAGGAAGGTGACCCACAGCGCGTTGGGCAGGCCCGGGTCGGTGAGGGCCGCGCGCCAGCTGGTCAGGCCGGAGTACGTGATCTCCGGCGAGATGCCGTTCCAGGTGGCGAAGCTGAGCGCGATGACGCCGAGCAACGGGATGATCCCGAAGAACACGAACATCACGAACGCGGGCAGGGCCATCCAGACGACGGAGCCGCTCCGCCCGCCGCTGGATCGGGTGGGCTCCTGACCTCGGATGACGGGCGGAGCGAGCGTCGTCATTTACCGATGACCCCGTTCATGGCGTCGACCCACTGCTGCGGGCTGACCTGCAGCTGGAAGAGCTTGGCGATGTTGTCCAGCAGGACCTCGGCCGCGGTCGGGCTCAGCGCCTGGTCCCACGACTGCGCGAAGGTCTTGGCGTTGGACGCGATGGTCGACATGTCCTTGAGGAACTGCGCCTCGTCGCCGGAGTAGAGGCTCTCGCTGTCCTTCAGCACCGGCACACCACCGGACTTGACCCAGTTGGCCTTCTCCTCCTCGTCCACCAGCGTGGTGGAGAAGAACTTCTTCGCGGTCTCCTTGGCCTCGGGCGTCGCCTTGGAGGAGATCGACAGGTACTGGCCGGGGTTGCCGACGGTGTTGGTCGGGTCGCCCTTGCCGCCCTCGATCGGCGGGAAGTTCATCCAGCCCAGGCCGCCGTCGGCGACGAACTTGCCGCCGTTGGCCTTCTGGATGCCGTACGACCAGGAGCCGTGCAGCATCATCGCGGCCTTGCCGGTGTAGAGCAGGGCCTGGTCGGCGTTGGTGTCGGCCGACGTGGAGGCGAAGCCCTTCTGGAAGGCGTTGCCCTTCACCAGGTCCTGGACCTTCGTCAGCATGTCCAGCACGGCCGGGTCGGACCAGGCGCCCGCCTTGCCGGCGAACACGTTGTCGAAGACCTCGGAGCCGGCGTTGCGGTCGAGCATGAACTCGAGCCACATCATGTTCGTCCACCGGGACTGGCCGGCGAGCGAGAACGGCGCGATGCCCTTGGCGTTGAACTTGGGGATCAGCGCGAGGATGTCGCCGTAGCTCTGCGGGGGCTGCACGCCGACCTGGTCGAAGACCTTCTTGTTGTAGTACAGCACGATCGGCTGGACCGTCTCGACCGGCATCGCGTAGATCTTGCCGTTGACCGTGGCGGCACCGAACGAGGACGGCAGGATCTTGTCCTTGGCCGCGGAGTTCTGGGCGAAGAAGTCGGTCAGGTCCTCGACCAGACCGGCATCGACGTAGCTCTTCAGACCGCCGCCGCCCCAGCCCCAGATCATGGTCGGGGCCTGGTTGGCGCCCATCGCCGTCTTGATCTTCTGCTTGTACGCGTCGTTCTGGAACAGCGTCGGAGTGATCTTGCTGTCCGGGTTGGCCTTGTTGAACCGGTCGACGGCCGCCTTGCGGGGCGGCTCGCCCGGCGCGCCGCTGAGCGACCAGTAGCTGGCCGCGCCGGCACCGCTGCCGCTCCCGCCGCCACTCTCGGAGCCGCCGGGGCCTTCGTTGCCGCAGGCGGCGAGCGCGGCGCCGGCACCCACGCCGGCGGAGAGGGTGAGGAAACTCCTGCGTTTCACGCTGATCTCCGTACTCGAAGAAGCCGCCGGGGCGGCTTGAGATATGGCAAAGTGTCCCGTCGCCGATCTTCCCGAACCGGTTAAGTTCTCGAAAGTTTCGATCGGCGGCTGCAAATTAACGCGAGGTTTCGTAAACGTAGGGTTTCGCTGTGACGAGTGTCAAGACCCTTGCCGTAACAGTGCTCAGGGCGCGAGAGTAAGCGCAGCAAAACGCCTGTAACCGCACTCCGGGTGGCCCCGGAAGTTTCGGAAACTATCGGAGGTACCGTTGACCACAGAACACGCGCCCCGCCCGTGGCGCGACCCGAGCCTTCCGGTACCTGACCGGGTCGAGTCACTGCTCGCCGAGATGACCCTCGAGGAGAAGGTGGCCCAGCTCGGGAGCCGTTGGCTCGGCAAGGACAAGGGTGCCACCGGCGCCGCCGGCCCGGAGCCGGAGGAGAGTCACAACGTCGCGCCGATGGAGGACGAGTTCTCCGGCGCGCCGGCCCTCGAGGAGGCGAGCCGGCACGGCCTCGGGCACCTGACCCGGGTGTACGGCAGTTACCCGCTGACCGTGGCCGAGGGTGCCGCCGAGCTGGTCCGCCAGCAGCGGATCGTGATGGCCTCGTCACGGCTCGGCATCCCCGCGATCGTGCACGAGGAGTGCCTGACCGGTTTCACCGCCCATGGCGCGACGGTATACCCGTCGGCGACCGCCTGGGGCGCTACCTTCGATCCCGACCTGATCGAGCGGATGGCCGCCGCGATCGGCCGCGACATGGCGGCGCTCGGCGTGCACCAGGGCCTGTCCCCGGTGCTGGACGTGGTGCGCGACTACCGGTGGGGGCGCGTCGAGGAGGCGATCGGCGAGGACCCGTACCTGGTGTCGCGGATCGCCGCCGCCTACGTGCGGGGGCTGCAGAGCGCCGGGGTGATCGCCACCCTCAAGCACTTCGCGGGATATTCGGCCTCCCGCGGCGCGCGCAACCACGGCCCGGTCCCGATGGGCCACCGGGAGATGCTCGACGTGATCCTGCCGCCGTTCGAGACCGCGGTCCTGGAGGCCGGGGCCCGCTCGGTGATGAACTCGTACGCCGACGTGGACGGCGTCCCGGCCGGCGCCGACCCGTGGCTGCTCACCGAGCTGCTGCGCGACGAGTGGGGCTTCACCGGCACGGTGGTCTCGGACTACTGGGCGGTGCCGTTCCTGGCCGGCAACCACGGGGTGGCCGCCGACGCCGGTGACGCCGGCGCCCTGGCCCTGGTCGCGGGCATCGACGTCGAGCTGCCGGACACCATCGGCTTCGGCGAGAACCTGGTCGGCCGGGTGCGCCGCGGCGAGGTGGACGAGGCGTACGTGGACCGCGCGGCGCGCCGGCTGCTCACCCAGAAGGCCGAGCTGGGCCTGCTCGACGAGGGCTGGACCCCGGAGGGCACGGTGACCGGGGCGGCCGAGGTCGACCTGGACTCCGCCGGCAACCGGGCGCTCGCCCGGGAGATGGCCGAGCGCTCGGTCGTGCTGCTCGACGCCGGCACCGCGCTCCCGCTGTCCGGCGCGGGCCGGATCGCGGTGGTCGGCCCGTGCGCGGCCGACGCCCGCACGTTCCTCGGCTGCTACGCCTTCCCCAACCACGTGCTGCCCCGTTACCCGGGCATCGACGACGGCATCGAGCTGCCGGACGCGGTCACCGCGCTGCGCGCCGAGCTGCCCGGCACCGAGATCGTCCACGAGGCCGGCTGCGAGGTCAGCGGCGCCGACCGCTCCGGGTTCGCCGCCGCGGTGGCCGCCGCCGAGTCCGCGGACGTGTGCCTGGCCTTCGTCGGCGACCTGGCCGGGCTGTTCGGCAAGGGCACCTCGGGCGAGGGCTGCGACGCCGAGGACCTGCGCCTGCCCGGTGTGCAGGCGGAGCTCGTCGAAGCGCTTCTCGCGACCGGCAAACCGGTCGTCGTGGTGGTGGTCTCCGGCCGCCCGTACGCGCTGGGCGACATCGCCGGCCGCGCGGCCGGGCTGGTGCAGGCCTTCATGCCGGGCGAGGAGGGCGGTGCCGCGATCGCCGGCGTGCTCTCCGGACGGGTCCAGCCCTCCGGCCGCCTACCGGTGCAGATCCCCCGGCACCCGGGCGGGCAGCCGGGCACGTACCTTCAGCCCCGGCTCGGCGCCGTGCACCTCGGGGTCAGCAACCTCGACCCCACCGCGCTGTACGCGTTCGGCCACGGCCGCTCGTACACCACGTTCGCCATCGAGGACCTGCGTCTGAGTGCGACGTCGGTGCCGACCGACGGCGAGTTCACCGCCACCGTGCGGGTCACCAACACCGGCGGCCGGGACGGCGCCGAGGTGGTCCAGCTCTACCTGAGCGATCCGGTCGCCGAGGTCACCCGTCCGGTGATTCAGCTGACCGGATTCCACCGGGTGGAGCTCGCCGCGGGCGCCGCCGCGGACGTGACATTCCGGGTGCACACCGACCGCGCCGCCTACACCGGCCGCCGGATGCGCCGCATCGTCGAGCCCGGCGAGCTGCGGATATCCGTCGGTTCGTCGGCCGCCGACCTGCCGTGCACCGGCTCGGTCACCCTCATCGGCCCGGTCCGCGAGGCCGGTTCCACCCGGACGCTGGTCACCCCGGTGGAGGTGAGTGCGGCAGGCTCCGGCCACTAGGCTCGGACCGTGCCCGGCATCAATGACGACGAGCGCCTGCGCAGGCTCGAAGCGATCAGTGATGCCGCGTTGTCCCGTCTCGACGTCTCCGTTCTCCTCGACGAGTTGCTCGATCTTGTCGAGGAGACGGCCGGGGCCGCCGGGCGGGCCCGCTCCGACCGGGTCGGCCAGGCGGCCGCGCTGGCGCTGCAGCGGAGTCTGCTGCCGGCGCGGCTGCCCGAGGTCCCCGGGGTCGAGCTGGCCGCCCGGTACGTGCCCGGGCACGCGGTCGGCATCGGCGGCGACTGGTACGACGTCTTCGCGCTGCCGTCCGGTTGGCTCGGCGTGGTGATCGGCGACGTGGCGGGACACGGGCTCGCCTCGGCCGTCGTGATGGGGCGGGTCCGCAGCGCGCTCCGGGCGTACGCCATCATCTGCGACGACCCGGCGCAGGCCCTCACGATGTTGGACCGCAAGGTCCGGCATTTCGAGGCCGGCAGCATGACCACCGCCCTCTACGCCATGATCAGCCCGGATCGCCGCCGCGTGCTGCTCTCCTCGGCCGGTCACCTGCGGCCGGTGCTGGCCGAGCCGGGCCGCCCGGCGGGCCTGGCCGGGTGCGCGGTGGACCCGCCACTCGGCACCGGCCCGGCGATCGGGTTGCGGCGCACCACGGCGCTGTCGTTCCCGCCCGGCTCGGTGCTGCTCTGTTACACCGACGGGCTGGTGGAGCGCCGCGCCCAGATCATCGACGTGGGCCTGACCCGTCTGATCAACGCGGTGCGCCCGGGCCCGGCGGAGGCCGTCTGCGTCACCGTGATGGCGGGCGCGGGCGTGGAGCAGCCCGCCGACGACGTGGCGGTGCTGGCGGTCCGGGGATCCTGAACCGCGTTACAGCTGCGGAAAATCGTCCCTGCCCTCTTGTTCGCCACGGATTCAGCGGAAAAGATGAGCCCGCAGGTACTGATCCCATGGCTGGAGGCCGGATGACCGCCAAGACGGCACTGCACAACTTCGTCGACGGCGAGGCGGTCGCGCCCGCCGGCGGACGCTACGCGGACCTGATCGACCCGGCCACCGGCGAGGTGTTCGCCACCGCGCCGGTCTCCGGCGCCGAGGACGTCGACCGCGCCATGCGGGCCGCCGCCGGCGCGTTCGAGCAGTGGCGCGACACCACCCCGGGCGACCGGCAGCGCGCCCTGCTGAAGTTCGCCGACGCGATCGAGGCCCGCTCGGACGAGCTGGTCGCCGCCGAGTCGCAGAACACCGGCAAGCCGCTGGGCCTCACCGCCAGCGAGGAGCTGCCGCCCGCCATCGACCATCTGCGCTTCTTCGCCGGCGCCGCCCGGGTCCTGGAGGGCCGCTCGGCGGGGCAGTACATGAACGGCTACGAGAGCTACGTGCGGCGCGAGCCGATCGGCGTGTGCGCCCAGGTCACGCCGTGGAACTATCCCCTGCTGATGGCGATGTGGAAGATCGCCCCGGCGCTCGCCGCGGGCAACGCCGTGGTGCTCAAGCCGTCGGACACCACCCCGGTCACCAGCGTGCTGCTCGCCGAGATCGCCGCCGAGTTCCTGCCGGCCGGCCTGTTCAACGTGGTCCTCGGCGACCGGGACACCGGACGCGCCCTGGTCACGCACCCCACCCCGCGGATGGTGTCGATCACCGGCTCGGTGCGCGCCGGCATGGAGGTGGCCGGCAGCGCCGCGGCCGACCTCAAGCGCACCCACCTCGAGCTGGGCGGCAAGGCGCCGGTCGTGGTCTTCGACGACGCCGACGTGGAGGCGGCGGCCGCCGCGATCGCCGAGGCCGGTTACTTCAACGCGGGGCAGGACTGCACGGCCGCGACCCGGGTCCTCGCCGCGCCCGGCATTCACGACGACTTCGTGGCCGCCCTGGCCGAGCAGGCCCGCAACACGCGGACCGGCGCGCCGGACGACGAGGACGTGCTCTACGGCCCGGTGAACAACGCCGGCCAGCTGGCCCGGGTCAGTGGCTTCATCGATCGGCTCCCCGACCACGCCGTGCTCCAGGCGGGTGGCGCCCGGGTCGGCGACCGCGGCTACTTCTACTCCCCCACCGTCGTCTCCGGCCTCCGCCAGGACGACGAGATCATCCAGAACGAGGTGTTCGGCCCGGTCATCACCGTGCAGAGGTTCACCGACGAGGACGAGGCGGTCCGCTACGCCAACGGCGTGGAGTACGCGCTCGCCTCCAGCGTCTGGACCCGCGACCACGGCACCGCGATGCGGATGACCCAGCGCCTCGACTTCGGCTGCGTCTGGGTGAACTGCCACATCCCGCTGGTGGCGGAGATGCCGCACGGCGGTTTCAAGCACTCCGGGCACGGCAAGGACCTGTCGGTGTACGGGTTCGAGGACTACACCCGGATCAAGCACGTCATGCACCACGTGGGCGCCTGATGACGTCGTCGGAGGAACTGCACAAGCGCCGGGTGGCCGCTGTCGCCCGGGGCGTCGGCTCGACCATCTCGTCGTACGTGGGACACGCGAGCGGCGGCACCCTGACCGACGTCGACGGCCGGGAGTGGATCGACTTCGCCTCCGGCATCGCGGTCACCAACGTGGGCAACTCCGCGCCGCGAGTCGTGGCGGCGGTCCGGGCCCAGGTGGAGAAGTTCACCCACACCTGCTTCATGGTCGCGCCGTACGAGAGCTACGTCGCCGTCTGCGAGCAGCTGATCGAGCTGACCCCCGGCACGTACGAGAAGCGGGCGGCCCTGTTCAACTCCGGCGCCGAGGCGGTGGAGAACGCGGTCAAGATTGCGCGACACGCCACCGGGCGGCCGGCGGTCGTGGTGTTCGACCACGCGTACCACGGCCGGACCAACCTGACCATGGCGCTGACCGCGAAGAACATGCCGTACAAGCACCGGTTCGGGCCGTTCGCGCCGGAGGTCTACCGGGTGCCTATGTCGTACCCGCTGCGCGACGGCGGGCTCAGCGGCGACGAGGCGGCCCGCCGGGCGATCGACGTGATCGAGAAGCAGGTCGGCGCCGGCAACGTGGCGGCCGTGCTGATCGAGCCGATCCAGGGTGAGGGCGGCTTCATCGTGCCGGCGCCGGGATTCCTGCCGGCGATCGCGGCGTGGGCCGCGGAAGCCGGTGCGGTGTTCGTCGCGGACGAGATCCAGACCGGGTTCTGCCGCACCGGGCAGTGGTTCGCCACCGAGCACGAGCACCTCGAGCCGGACCTGATCACCACGGCCAAGGGGATGGGCGGCGGGCTGCCGATCGCCGGGGTCGTCGGGCGGGCCGAGCTGATGGACGCCGTGCACGCGGGCGGGCTCGGGGGGACCTACGGCGGCAATCCGGTGGCCTGCGCCGCCGCCCTCGCCGCCGTCGAGACCATGCGGGAGCTGGACCTGGCCGCCGCCGCGCGGCACATCGAAGGCATCCTGAAGCCGGCTCTGTCGCAGATGGCGGAGGGGGCCGAGGTCCGCGGGCGCGGCGCCATGCTCGCCGTCGAGATCAACAAACCGGGCGGCCTCGACCCCGACCCGGTCCGGACGGCCGCGATCTCCAAGGCCTGCCACGACCGGGGACTCCTCACGCTGACCTGCGGCACCTACGGCAACGTGCTGCGCCTGCTCCCGCCACTGGTCATCTCCGACGAGGACCTCCACCGGGGCGTCGCCCTCCTGCGTGCTGCGTTCCAGTGACGACGTGGGGAAGAATCGCGGCGTGACGGAAACGGCGCTGGACGAGGTCAACAAGCAGATCATCGATCACCTGCAACGGGACGGCCGGATGTCGTACGCGACGCTGGCCAAGACGATCGGGCTGTCCGAGGCGGCGGTGCGCCAGCGCGTGCAGCGCCTCCTCGACAACGGCCTGATGCAGATCGTCGCCGTGACCGACCCGCTGACCCTGGGCTTCGCCCGGCAGGCCATGGTCGGCCTGCGGGTCAACGGTGACCTCCGGGGGATCGCCGACGAGATCGCGGCGATCCCCGAGGTCGACTACGTGGTGATCTGCGCCGGCCGGTACGACCTGCTGGTGGAGCTGGTCTGCACCGACGACGAGCACCTGCTGGACCTGCTCAACGAGAAGGTCCGCTCGGTGCCGGGGGTCACCGCCACCGACACCTTCATGTACCTCAAGCTCGCCAAACAGACCTACGCCTGGGGAACCCGATAACGATGAACGCGCCGTCCTTCTGGCTGTCCGCCCTCGGCCCGATCGACAGGCGCCCCCCGCTGCCCGGTGACACCCTCACGGACGTGGCGATCGTGGGCGGCGGCTACACCGGCCTCTGGACCGCGTACTACCTGGCCGAGGCGGCACCCGAGCTGCGGATCGTGGTGCTGGAGGCGGAGTACTGCGGGTACGGCGCCTCCGGCCGCAACGGCGGCTGGGCGTCCGGCCTCTTCCCCGTCCCCGAGGCCACCCTCACCCGGCGGTACGGCGCGGAGCGTGCCGCCGCCATGCACCGTGCCCTGGAGGGGGCGGTCGACGAGGTGGGCCGGGCGGCCGCCGCCGAGGGCATCGACTGCGACTACGCCAAGGGCGGCACCATCTCGCTGGTCCGCTCCCCCGCCCAGCTGCGCCGGGTCCGATCCGCTCCGGGCTTCCTGGACGCGCCCGCCGCGACGGCCGTCTGCAACGCGGCCGGCGTCCTCGGCGGCCTCTACAGCGAGCACTGCGCCGCCCTGCACCCGGCCAAACTGGTCCGCGGCCTCGCCGGCGCGGTCGAGCGCCGCGGTGTCACCGTCCACGAGGGCACCCGCGTCCGGCGCCTGGAGCGCGGCCGGGTGGTCACCGACCACGGCACGGTGCGGGCCACCACGGTCGTGCGGGCGCTCGAGGGCTACACCGCCGGCCTGCCCGGCCATCGCCGCGTCCTGGCGCCCGTCTACTCACTGATGATCGCCACCGAGCCGCTGCCGGCCGACGTCTGGGAGCGGATCGGGCTGGCCCGCCGGGAGACCTTCACCGACGAGCGCCGCATGATCATTTACGGCCAGCGGACCGCCGACGACCGGCTCGCCTTCGGTGGCCGGGGCGCGCCCTATCACTTCGGCTCCCGCGTCCGCCCGGAGTACGACCTGGTGCCGGGGGTTTTCGAGGCGTTGCGTCGTACCCTCATCGAGCTCTTCGGCATCGACCCGCCGATCGCGCACCGCTGGGGTGGCCCGCTCGGCATCCCCCGCGACTGGATGCCGTCGGTCGGCCTGGCCGACGGGGTGGCCTGGGCCGGCGGGTACGTGGGCGACGGCGTGGCCGCGGCCAACCTGGCCGGGCGCACCCTTGCCGATCTGATCACGGCCCGGGAGTCCGGGCTGACCGGCCTGCCCTGGGTCGGCCACCGGTCCCGCCGCTGGGAGCCGGAGCCGGCCCGCTGGCTCGGCATCAACACCGCGCTGCGCGGCACCGCCCTCCTGGACGCCTGGGACCGGCGCCGCTCCGCATGACGCCCCCGCGACCGCCGGGACCGGGAAGGGCGTCAGGGGATCTGCGGCGGCGGGCCGGCCAGCGGCAGGCGCACGCACACGACGGTCCCGGTGGGCCGGTTCTCGTCGAGGCGGATCGTGCCGCCGTGCAGCAGCACGATCGCCCGGGCCAGGCTCAGGCCCAGCCCGCTGCCGTTCATACCCTGGTGGCGGATGTTGCTGCCGCGGAAGAAGCGGTCGAAGACCCGGGCCCGTTCGGTCTCCGGCGTGCCGATGCCGCAGTCGGCGATGGCGAGCTCGGCGAACGCCTCGTCCGCCCGGAGGGTGAGGTGGACCGGGGCGCCCGGCGGGCTGTAGCGGATCGCGTTGGACAGCAGATCGTCGATCACCTGGCGCAACCGGCCGGCGTCGGCGGGCAGGTGCAGCTCGGCCGGAAGCTCGGTGACCAGGGTGAGCCGGTCGCCGGAGCGGCGGGCCGCGGCGGCCGCCTCCGCGACGAGGCCGGCCAGGTCGACCCGGCGGACGTCCAGCACCAGATGGCCGGAATCCAGGCCGGCGAGGTCCAGCAGGGTGTCGGCCAGGCTCTGCAGAGCGGTCGCGTTGCGCGCGATCGTGCGGGCCATCGCGCGGCAGTCCGGGTCGAGGTCGGCGGTCTCCTCGGCGAGGAGGGTGGCGTTCGCGGTGATCGAGGTGAGCGGGGTGCGCAGCTCGTGGCCGATCAGGTCGACGAAGTCGCCCTGGGCGCGGGCCAGCTGACGGGCGAGCTCCTCGCAGCGGCGCTGGGCGACGAAGACGCCGATCTGCGCGGCCACCCCGTCCAGCAGCACGGTGAGCAGCTCCGGCTCGTACTCCTGGGTGCCGGCGTAGCAGGTGAGCACACCGAGCAGGGTGTTGCCGTCGCGGACCGGGACGGCCAGGGCGGTGCGCACGCCCCGGCGCAGGCAGACCTCGACGCGCTCGCGTTCGTGTGCGGTGCGCAGGTCGCGGCTGAGCGTGAGGTCGGGCACCCAGATCGCCCGGCCGGTGTCCCAGACCCGCCCGGTGATGCCCTGCCCGCGGACCGGGGTGTGCCCGAAGAAGCCGTCCGGGTCGAGCCCGGAGGCGTCCCAGTGGCCGACCGACTGCAGCCCACCGGTCGCCTCGTCGATCAGGAACAGCTCCGCGGACGGCCAGCCGAGCGTGCCGGTGACCGCCCGGAGCACCTGCGGCGACGCCTCGGCCGCCGAGCTCGCGGTCTTCAGCACGTGCTCGACGGCGATGTGGCAGGCGCGGAAGCGCTCCGCCCGGCGCAGCGCGGTGACCTCGTGCCCGACCGCCACCGCGCCGAGCAGGCGGCCGCCGGAGCCGTGGATGGGGCGCGCCGTGGTGTCGAAGACCCGGCTCCGGTGGCCGGGAACCTGCACGTACACGTCTTCCACCAGGATGTGCCCGCCGCGCAGGGCCCGGATCAGCGGTGTCTCCTCCCAGCGCAGCGGCCGCTGGTCGGGGCCACGCAGGACGACGCCGCCGTGCCGCTCGTAATCGGCCGGGATCGGTTCGTCGGGCGTCAGGCCGCGGGCCTCCCGCAGCGCCCGGTTGATGAACACCACGCGCCCGGACTCGTCGCAGGCGACCACCCCGGCCTCCATGCTCTCCAGCAGCGCCGCGAGGAACGCGCCGTTGTCCGCGGGGAGCGGTGTCGAGAGCTTCGGCGGGTCGGTGGTGGGCGACGGCGCGAGCAGGGTGTCCGCGACGGTGCCGAGGGTGGCGGCCTGCGTGTCGGTCCAGTCCCGGGGCCGCCGGTCCAGCACGGTGAGCGCGCCGAGCGGCCGGTCGTCGCCGTCGCGGACCGGGACGCCGAGGAAGGACCGGATGCCGTGTTCCACGACGAGCGGGTGCCGCCCGACAGCCTCGTCGGGATGGCTGCTCATGTCACCGCAGTGCACCGGGCGGCCGGCACAGACCACGAACGTGCCGGCCGAGTACGCCAGCGCGGTCCGGCCGGCTCCGGCCAGGCGCTCCGGCAGGGCGTGCGAGCCGAGCAGGAACTCCTCCTCGTCGCCGACCAGGGTCACGGCCGCCATCGGGGACTCCAGCAGCCGGGCCGCGAGCGTGGCCGCCCGGTCGCACCCGCCGGCCCGCCCGGGGAGGGTGCGTAAAGCTCCGTGGACGGCCTCCAGGCGGACGGGGTTGCCGAGCACCGCCCGGTCCAGCACCACCATGACGCGCCCCGATTCTCCCGGCCGCTGCCCGCGGCGACGGGCACGCGACCGCATTACCCCGTTTCTGTAGATTTCATCCAGATACCGGGATCAGCGCGATGCAGGAATCGGGAACGTCGTGCCCGTGCGGCCCGGCCTCCAGCAGGCTCTGCACGGTCGCGAGGAGGCGGTCGTTGGGACACGGTTTGAGCAGGGTCGCGCAGACCTTCGCCGATCCGGGCTGCGGGTCGCCCGGCCGCAGGTGACCGCTGAGGATGGCGATCGGCGTGTTCCGTACTGCCGGATCGGGGTGGGCGCGCACCGCCTCGATCAGCTGCCAGCCGTCCATCCGGGGCATGCCGAGGTCGGTCAGCACCGCGTCGGGGCGCGCCTCGGCGATCAGGTCGACGGCCGCCTGCCCGTCGCAGGCCCGCAGCACCGTCATCCCGGCTCGCTTGAACACCCTGATCAGGACCAGGGCGATGTCCTCGTCGTCTTCGGCGATCAGCAGAACGGCCATTGTCAGCTCCGTCGGAAGGCTCACTCCCAGGATGCCTCCCGGGACGGTTTTCGTCAGGCACACTCGCAGGATCGGCGCCCGGCGGAGAGGGCGCGGTACGGGGGGCGGAAACGGGATGAGGCGCTGGCCGGGACTTCTGGCAGTCGCGATGGTCGCCGCGCTGCTGCCCGTCCCCGCGACCGGCCCCGGGCAGACCGGCCGGACCACCGGGCGGGCGCTCTACCTCGACGCCGGGCAGCCGGTCGAGCGCCGGGTCGACGACCTGCTGCGCCGGATGACCCTGGACGACAAGGTCGGGCAGATGACGCAGGCCGAGCGCAAAGCGGTCGCCCCCGACCCGGGCCGGGTGACCGCCTGGCGGCTCGGATCGGTGCTCTCCGGTGGCGGCTCGGTGCCCGACCCGAACACCCCGCGGGCCTGGGTCGACCTGGTGAACACGCTGCAGCGGGCGGCCCTGGCGACCCCGCTGCGGATCCCGCTGCTCTACGGGATCGACGCGGTGCACGGGCACGGCAACGTGCACGGGGCGACCGTCTTCCCGCACAACGTCGGCCTCGGCGCGAGCCGGGACCCCGCCCTGGTGCGACGGGTCTACCGGGCCACCGGCGACGAGATGCGGGCCACCGGCATCCGGTGGGACTTCGCGCCCTGCGTCTGCGTGACCCGCGACGACCGGTGGGGGCGCACCTTCGAGAGCTTCGGCGAGGACCCGGCACTGGTGACCCGGATGACCACCGCGGCCGGCGGGCTGCGCGACGCCGGCGTGCTGGCCACCGCCAAGCACTTCGGCGGCGACGGCGACACCGAGTACGGCACCGGGGACAGCGGCTTCACGATCGACCAGGGCGTGACCGTCACCGACCGGGCCACGCTGGACCGGATCGACCTGGCGCCGTACGTCGCCGCGATCGACGAGCACGGCGTGCGCAGCGTGATGCCCTCCTACTCCAGCATCGACTGGACCGAGGACGGCCCGGGCGGCGCGACCAAGGTGCACGCCAGCGCGGAACTGATCACCGGGCGGCTCAAGGACGACCTGGGTTTCGACGGGTTCGTGATCAGCGACTTCGCGGCGATCCACCAGATCCCGGACCCGGACGCGCCCACCGGCGCCGTCCCGCCGACCGCCGGCCAGGTCCGCCTGGGGGTCAACGCGGGCGTGGACATGTTCATGGAACCGGCCACCGCGCCCGCGTTCCAGGCGCTGCTGAAGGCGGAGGTGGCCGCCGGGCGGGTCAGCCGGTCCCGGATCGACGACGCGGTGCGCCGGATCCTGCGGGTGAAGTTCGCGCTGGGACTGTTCGAGAACCCGTATGCCCCGGCCGACCGTCTGGGTGAGGTGGGCAGCACCGCGCACCGGGCCCTGGCGCGCGAGGCCGTCGCCCGCTCCCAGGTGCTGTTGAAGAACGCCGGCGGCGTGCTGCCGCTGCGGCCCGGCGCGCGGCTCTACGTGGCCGGGCGCACCGCCGACGACATCGGCAACCAGGCCGGCGGCTGGACCATCGACTGGCAGGGCCGGTCCGGCGACGTCATCCCCGGCACGACGATCCTGGACGGGCTCCGGTCGGCCGCCTCCTCGGTGGTCTTCAGCGCCGACGCGTCCGCCCCTGTCTCCCCCGGCGACGTCGGCGTGGTGGTCGTCGGCGAGACGCCCTACGCCGAGGGCTACGGTGACGTGGGCAGCCCGGTCTGCCCGTGGTGCCCGGCCACGCAGAAGGAGCCGAAGTCGCTGACCCTGCGCCCGGCCGACCGCGCCGTGGTCGGCAAGGTCTGCGCGGCGGCGGCGACCTGCGTGGTCCTGCTGGTCTCCGGCCGCCCGCAGGTGATCACCGACCAGCTCGGCGGGATCGACGCGCTGGTGGCGTCCTGGCTGCCGGGCAGCGAGGGCACGGGCGTCGCGGACGTGCTGTTCGGCCGGCAGCCGTTCACCGGGCGCCTGCCGCTGAGCTGGCCGGCCACGGTCACCCAGGTGCCGATCAACGTCGGTGACACCGCATACCGACCCCTGTTCCCGTACGGCTGGGGCCTGCGCACAACAGCCGGGCCGGGTCCGCTCGCCGAGGCCCGGGCGGCCGCGCACACCACAGCGGCCTCCGGGGCGGCCCCGGGATGGCAGAAGTCGATCGCCGAGGCGTCGCTCGCCGAGGAGGCCGGCCGCACCGAGCAGGCGACCACGCTCTACCGCCGCGTGACCCCCGCCTGAACCACCGTGTGAACTTCCGGCTCGATCCGCACCCCAACTTCACACACAAGAACCGGCGCCGAGACCAGCGTGTGAAGTTGCGGTCCGATTCGCACCGCAACTTCACACACAGTGGTGTCGCGCGGGCGGGGCGGGCGCGCGGGTCGGAGGCGGCGGGTGCGGGAGCGGCGCCGGGGTCAGAGGTGGTTGGCCGCCTCGGTCAGCACCCCGCGCAGGATCTGCTCGATCTCGGCGAACTGGGTCTCCGTCGCGGTCAGCGGCGGCGCCAGCTGGATCACCGGGTCGCCACGGTCGTCGGCGCGGCAGTAGAGCCCGGCCTCGAACAGGGCACCGGAGAGGAAGCCGCGCAGCAGGCGCTCCGACTCGTCCTCGTTGAACGTCTCGCGGGTGGCCTTGTCCTTGACCAGCTCGATGCCGAAGAAATAGCCGTCGCCGCGGACGTCGCCGACGATCGGCAGGTCGAGGAGCCGCTCCAGGTAGGACCGGAACAGCGGGCTGTTGTCGCGGACGTGCTGGTTGAGGTTCTCCCGCTCCATGATGTCGATGTTGGCCATCGCGACCGCGGCGCCGACCGGGTGGCCGCCGTAGGTGATGCCGTGGGCGAACCAGTTGGTGCCGGTGAGGAACGGCTCGGCCAGGCGCTCGGAGGCGATCATCGCGCCGAGCGGGACGTACCCGGAGGTGAGGCCCTTCGCGACGGTGATGATGTCGGGCTGGTAGCCGTACCGGTCGGCGCCGAAGAACTCGCCGAGCCGGCCGAAGGCGCAGATCACCTCGTCGGAGACGAGCAGCACGTCGTGGCGGTCGCAGATCTCGCGGACGCGCTGGAAGTACCCGGGCGGCGGCGGGAAGCAGCCGCCGGCGTTCTGCACCGGCTCGAGGTAGACGGCGGCGACGGTGTCCGGGCCTTCGAAGAGGATGGCCTCCTCGATCCGGTCGGCGGCCCAGACACCGAACTGCTCGGGCGTCATGTTCTGGTCGGGCCGGCGGTAGTAGTTGGTGTTGGGCACCCGCACGGTGCTCGGCACGAGCGGCTCGAAGTCCTGTTTGAGTGCCGGGATGCCGGTGATGGACAGGGCGCCCATCGAGGTGCCGTGGTACGCGATGGCGCGGGAGATCACCTTTGTCTTGAGCGGCTTGCCGGTGCGCCGGTAGAAGGAGCGGGCCAGTTTCCACGCGGACTCGACGGCCTCGGAGCCGCCGGTGGTGAAGAAGACCCGGTTCAGGTCGCCGGGGGCCAGATCGGACAGCCGGCCGGCCAGCTCGATCGCCTTGGGGTGCGCGTACGACCAGATCGGGAAGTACGCCAGCTCGCCGGCCTGTTTGGCGGCCGCCTCGGCGAGTTCCTGCCGGCCGTGACCGGTCTGGACGACGAACAACGCGGAGAGACCGTCGAGGTAGCGGCGTCCGGTGGAGTCCCAGATGTAGCAGCCGTCGCCCCGGGTGATCACCGGAACGGGAGCGTCCTGATAGGCCGAGAGCCGGGTGAAGTGCATCCACAGGTGGTCACGGGCGGTCGCGGAGAGGGCGTCCACGTCGGCGGGCTGATGGTCGGTCACGGCTATCTCTCCTACGAGTTCTGCGGTTGATCCTGATCCTGCCCACGGATTCCGTTGCTGACAACCCCAGCAGCAACTATTTCCTCATGAATCAAATCCCACGCCGAGCGCGTCGAGGAGCTTGAGCCAGAGGTTGCGGCGCCCCTGACGGGCGTCGGCGCGGGCGATCGACCAGCGGGTCAGCTGGACGACCGCGGACCGCAGCGGCTCGGGTGGGAACGGCACCGGTTTGCGGCGCACCAGCTTCAGCCGGGTCAGCTCGGTGGGCCGGCCGCCGAGCAGGTCCAGCATCACCTCGGCCCCGAAGCGGGAGGCGCCCACGCCCAGGCCGGTGTATCCGGCCGCGTAGGCCAGACGGCCCCGGTAGGCCGTACCGAAGAAGGCGCTGAACCGGCTGCACGTGTCGATCACGCCGCCCCATTTGTGGGTGAATCGCACCCGCGTCAACTGGGGGAACGTGGTGAAGAAGTGATCAGCCAGGAGATCGAAGGTCTCCTCCCGGAGGTCGTTCTTCGCCTCGATCCGCCCGCCGCGGTGATAGACGGCGTCGTAACCGCCCCAGAGGATCCGGTTGTCGGCGGTGAGCCGGTAGTAGTGGAACTGGTTGCCGGCGTCCCCGACGCCCTGCCGGTTGCGCCAGCCGATCTCGGCCAGCCGCTCCGCGCTGAGCGGCTCGGTGACCAGCACGTAGTCGTAGACCGGGATGACCCGGTGCCGGAGCCGGCGCAGCAGCCGCCCGTGTGCGCCGGTGGCCAGCGCGACCCCCGCTGCCTCGACCCGCCCGCCCGCGCTGTGCAGCACCAGCCCGGTCGCGCCGCGGCTGATCCGGTCGACCGGGGTGTTCTCATGGATCCGGACGCCGAGCTCCAGGCAGGCCCGGCGCAGACCCCGGACGAGGCCGGCCGGGTCGAGGATCGCCGCGCCGCCCGGCTCCCAGATGCCACCCAGATAGGTGGGCGAGTCGATCTCGGCACGGACCGCTTCGCGGTCCAGCAGACGCACGTCCAGACCACGGACAAGAGCCTCCCGGTGGTACGACCTGAGCTCCCGCCACTGCCACTCCTCGGTGGCGACGATCAGTTCGCCGCTCCGCCGGAAGTCGCAGTCGATGCCGTACCGGTGGACCGCCCGTTCGATCGCGTCGAGGTTGTCCCGGCCGAGCCGCTCCAGCAGGTCGATCTCGTCCGGGAAGCGGCTGCGGCCGTTGTCGTACCCGTGGGTGAGGCTGGCGTCGCAGAACCCGCCGTTGCGCCCGGAGGCGGCCCAGCCGGCGGTGTTCGCCTCCAGCACGACCACGTCCCGGCCGGGCTCGCGTTCCTTGGCCAGCAGGGCGGTCCAGAGGCCGCTGTAACCGGCACCGATCACCGCCAGATCGGTTGTCGTGTCGCTGGTCAGCGGGGGTTCGGGTGGCGGGGCGCCGTCCTGGCCGAGCCAGAACGGCACCGGTATGGCGTGGGCTGTCGAGGGGTCGCCCATGAGTTATCAGTCCCGTGTCTTGCGTGGCCTTGCCCGGAGGTTGGCGAGCACCGCGATCAGCACGCCCACCGCGAAGATCAGCGTGCCCATGACGTTGACCTGCGGCGGCAGGCCGACGCGGGTGGAGCCCCAGATCCACAGCGGGAACGTCTGCACGTTGCCGGCGGTGAAGTTGGTGATCACGAAGTCGTCGATGGAGAGCGCGAACGCCAGCATCACGCCGGAGAAGATCGCCGGGAACAGGATCGGGAAGGTGATCTTCCAGAATGCCGTCCAGGCGGTGGCGCCGAGGTCGGCGGCGGCCTCCTCGACGGACCGGTCCAGGGTGAGCACCCGGGCCCGGACCACGATCGCGACGAATGAGATGGAGAACATCACGTGAGCGATGGTGAGGGTCGCCCAGCCGGGGCCGACGCCCATCGAGACGAAGAGGGTGAGCAGCGAGGCGCCCATCACCAGCTCCGGCGAGGAGATCGCGGCGAACATGATCAGGTTGGTGCCGCCGGCGCCGCGGAAGCGGTACCGGCCGAGCGCGTACCCGATGCCGGTGCCGAGCGCGCCGGAGAGCAGCGAGCTGACCACCGCGACCACCAGCGAGGCGATCAGGGCGTCGGTCAGGTCGGGGATCGCGAACAGCTCGCGGTAGTTGCGCAGGGTGAAGCCCTGCCAGGTCTGGTTGTACCGGCCCTGCGTGTCGTTGAAACCGAACAGGATCATGACCGCGATCGGCAGGATCAGCCAGGCGATGAGCAGCCAGGTGCAGAAGTGCAGCGTCCGGGATCTCTTCATCGGGCCGCCACCTTCATGACGTCCTCGGTGCCCAGTGCCCGGGCGTAGGAGAAGACGCCGATCAGCAGCACCGCCATCAGGGTGAAGGCGAGCGCCGAGGCGGTCGGATAGTCGGAGCTGGTCAGGAACTTGCTCTGCACGACCTGGCCGATCATCGTGGTCCCGGTGCCGCCGAGCAGCTCCGAGTTCACGTAGTCCGAGCTGGCCGGCACGAAGGTCATCAGCACGCCGGCGAAGACCCCGGGCAGCGCCAGCGGGAAGATCACCCGCCGGAACGCGGTGGCCGGCGTGGCGTAGAGGTCGCGGGCGGCCTCGACCACCCGCGGGTCGATGCGCTCCAGCGCCACGTAGATCGGCAGCACCATGAACGGCAAGAAGTTGTAGACCAGGCCGCCGATCACCGCGACCGGGGTGCCGAGGATGTGGAAGCCGGCCGAGAGCAGGCCGGCCTCCTTCAGCGGGTGCAGCAGGATGCCGTCGTCGGTCAGGATCATCCGCCACGAGATGGTGCGCAGGACGAACGAGACGAAGAACGGCAGCAGGATCAGGAACAGGTAGATCGTCTTCTTCCGGCCGCCGTAGAAGGCGATCCAGTACGCGACCGGGAACGCCAGCACGATCAGGATCAGCGACGTGACGGCGCCGTACACCAGCGAGCGGATCAACTGGGTCCGGTAATCCGAGATCGCCTCCACGTAGGTCTGCCAGTGACCCGTGAAGACGTACCCGTTGACGATGTCGCCCTCCTGCAGCGACAGCGACAGCATGGCCGCCATCGGCACCACGAAGAACAGCAGGAGCCACAGCCCGCCGGGCAGGACCAGCAGGTAGGGCGCGAGGGTACGTTTCACCCGGTTCATCGCATCGACCTCAGCCCAGGACGATCGGCTCGAACACGCGGGTGAAGTCCTGCTGCTCCTCGGCGGTGCTGAAGTCCACGTAGTAGTGCAGCTTGGCGTAGTCGGCCTCGCCCGGGAACACCAGCGGGCTGGCGGCGATCGAGGTCAGCAGCTCCTTGTCGTCGCCGCTGAGCGCGGCGGCCCGCTTGGTCATGTCGGCCTGCGCGGCCGGCACCGGGCAGACGTAGTTGATGTACTCGGCGAGCGTGCTGGCGTTCTCCACCTCGTAGAAGAAGTCCATCAACATGATCGCGTCGACCGGGTTGGCCGCGGTGACCGGGATGCTCATGTTGTCGGTCCAGATCGTGCCGCCCTCCTCCGGGATCACGAACTTGAAGTTCGTGCCTTCGGAGACGTTCTTCTGGAAGATGTCGCCGGACCAGGCCTGGGTGATCCAGACCTCGCCCTTGCCGAGCGCGTCGACGTAGCTCTGGTCGTAGTAGTTGCGGACGATGCCCGCGTCCTTCTGCTCCTTGAGCTTGGCGGCGCCCTTCTTCCAGTCCGCCTCCGCCGACTCGCCCGGCACCAGGCCGGCCGCGAGCAGGCCGAAGTTGCCGAGCTCCTGCACGTCGCGGAACATGCCGACCTTGCCCTTGAACGCCGGGTCCCACAGATCGGCGAGCTTGGTGATCGGCCGGCCGGTCTTCGACTCGTCGTAGGCGATGCCGGTGATGCCGGACGCCCACGGGATGCTGAAGACGTTACCGGGGTCGTAGGCCGACCGGGCGTACGACTTGGCGGCGTTGGCGGCGTAGTTGGGCAGCTTGGAGTGGTCCAGCGGCGCCAGGAAGTTGGAGTCCCGGAACTGGCCGAACTGGATCGAGTTGGTGATGACCATCAGGTCGTACCCGATCGACTGCCCCGCCGACAGCTGCGGCTGGACCTTGGCGAACCAGGGCCCCATCTCCTGGATGACCTCGTCGTACTTGACGGCGATGCCGGTCTTGGAGGTGAACTTCGCGAGCTCCGGCTTCTTCGGGTCCATGTAGAGCGGCCAGTTCGCGAAATCGAGCCGGCCGTTCTTGGCCTTGCCGGCCCAGAACTTGGCGACCGCGTCGGGGGCCACGGAGGCCGACGGCTTGCCCTTGCCCTCCACGCCGCAGGCGGCGAGGAACGCGCCCATCACCGGCAACCCACCGAGGCGCAGGGCGTCACGACGGCCGAGGCGGCGCTGCGTCATGCCGCGGAGGAGGGAGGGGTCCGGCTTATCGGTGGAGAACAACTTCAGACTCCGATCGGGTACGAGTGCTGGGGGGCCCAGGTGAGGAAGACGCGCTCGCCACGGGAGGCGACGTCCTCGGCGTCGTGCGCGTTCTGATCGAACACCACGAAGTCCGATCCGGCGGAGGTCCGCACGGTGTAGTTGGTCGATGTCCCGTGGTAGACGACCTCGGTCACCACCCCGGAGAGCACGCTGATCCCGCTCGACTCCGGCGTCGTACGATGCAGGTCGATCTTCTCCGGCCGGACCGACACCTCGAGCTCGCGCCCGGGCTGGACGGCGCCGGTGACCGGCACCAGGACCCGCTCGCCGGGCGCCGGCTCGAGCACGGCCACGCCGCCGTCGACGAAGCCGACCCGCCCCTCGACCAGGTTCGAGGTGCCGATGAAGCCGGCCACGAACCGGCTCGCCGGCCGCTCGTAGATCTCCCGCGGCGAGCCGAGCTGCTCCATCCGCCCGGCGTTCATCACGGCGATCCGGTCCGACATGGTCAGCGCCTCACCCTGGTCGTGGGTGACGTAGACGAACGTGATGCCGACCTCGCGCTGGATCCGCTTCAGCTCGACCTGCATCTGCTGGCGCAGCTTGAGGTCCAGGGCGCCGAGCGGCTCGTCCAGCAGCAGCGCGCGCGGGTGGTTGACCAGCGCCCGGGCCAGCGCGACCCGCTGCTGCTGGCCGCCGGACATCTCCCTCGGCTGCCGCTTCTCCATGCCGGTCAGCGAGACGATCTCCAGCATCTCGGCCACCCGCCGCTTGATCTCGTTCTTCGCGATCCGCTTGCGCTCCAGCCCGAAGGCGACGTTCTGCGCGACGTTCAGGTGCGGGAACAGCGCGTACGACTGGAAGACCATGTTGACGTCACGCTTGTTCGGGGTGACGCCGGTGACGTCCTTGCCGGCGAGGTGGACCTTGCCGGCGGTGGGGTCCTCGAAGCCGGCGATCATCCGCATCGTGGTGGTCTTGCCGCAGCCCGAGGGCCCGAGCAGCGAGAAGAACTCGCCCTGTCCGATCGCCAGGTCCAGCGTCTTGACGGCGGGCACCGTCTCGCCGTGCGAGAGGTAGTCCTTGCGCACACCGACGAGTTCGATCGCCGGATGTGCGTCCGCGGCTGTGGTCATCTATCACCTCGTTGTCGACGGATCAGCCGTTGTAGCTCATGACGTGCTTGATCCGGGTGTACTCCTCGAACCCGTAAATCGAAAGGTCCTTGCCGTAGCCGGAGTGACCGTAGCCGCCGTGCGGCATCTCGGACACGAACGGCAGGTGCGTATTGATCCACACCGCACCGAAATCGAGGCGGCGGGAGACCCGCATGGCACGCCCGTGGTTCTGTGTCCAGACGCTGGCGCTGAGCCCGTACCGGACGTCGTTGGCGTGCCGGACCGCCTCGGCCTCGTCGCCGAACGTCTGCACCGTGATGACCGGGCCGAAGATCTCGTCCTGGATCATCTCGTCCTGCTGGCGCAGGCCGCTGACCACGGTCGGCTCGAAGAAGTAGCCGCGGTCACCGATCCGGTGGCCGCCGGCGACCACCTCGGCGTGGCCGGGCGCCCGCCGCAGGAAACCGGCCACCCGGTCCAGCTGGCCGGCGTTGTTGACCGGCCCGAAGTACGCGCCGGGGTCGGACGGCGCGCCGACCCGGGTGCCCTTGGCGGCCTCGGCGAGCGCCGCGGTGAGATCGGCGGCGATCCGCTCGTGCACCAGCACCCGGGTCGCCGCGGTGCAGTCCTGCCCGGCGTTGAAGTAACCGGCGCCGGCGATCGCGGCCGCGGTCGCCGCCACGTCCACGTCGTCGAAGACCACGGCCGGCGCTTTGCCGCCCAGCTCCAGGTGCACCCGCTTGAGGTCGGGAGCGGCGGCCGCGGCCACCTCCGCCCCGGCCCGGGTGGACCCGGTGATCGAGACGAGCTGCGGGACCGGGTGCGCGACCAGGGAGCGGCCGGTGTCCCGGTCCCCGCAGACCACGTTGAGCACGCCCGGCGGCAGGAACTCCGCGGCGATCTCGGCGAGCAGCAGGCTGGTCACCGGCGTGGTGTCCGACGGCTTGAGCACGACCGCGTTGCCGGCCGCGATCGCCGGGGCGAGCTTCCAGACGCCCATCACCATCGGGTAGTTCCACGGCGTGATCTGGGCGCAGACGCCGATCGGCTCGCGCCGGACGAACGAGGTGTGGTCCCGCAGGTACTCCCCGGCGGAGCGGCCCTCGAGGATCCGCGCGGCGCCGGCGAAGAAGCGCAGCTCGTCGAGGATCGGGCCGAGTTCCTCCTGGCGGGTCGCCTCGACCGGCTTGCCGGTGTTGCGGCACTCGGCGGCCACCAGCTCCTCGCCGCGCGCCTCGACGGCGTCGGCGATCCGCAGCAACGCCCGCTGCCGCTCGGCCGGGGTGCTGTCCCGCCAGACCTCGAACCCGTCGGCGGCGGCCGCCACCGCCGCCTCGACGTCGGTCGCTGAAGAGACCGGCGCCTGCGCGTAGGCCTCCCCGGTGCTGGGGTCGACGACCGGCGCGGTGATTCCGTCCACGGTGCCGGTGTACGACCCGTTGACGAAGTTGCGCAGCACGTTCACGTGTCGGCCTTCCGGTCGGGGCTGGGTGGGAGGTTGTCACACGATCGACAAGACGGGCAAGGGAATCCGAAGTAATTTCCAAGCACGAAACGGAATCAGAACTTCAGCACCGGTTCAGACGACGCAATCCAAGGTTTCACCCGGTGTAATAGCTGTCCGCGACAGTCAGCGCCTCGTCCAGGATCGACAGGCCCGCACGCACCTCGTAGACCGAGATCGTGCAGGGCGGCGCCACGTGCACCCGGTTGAAGTGCGTGAACGGCCAGAGGCCCCGCTCCTTGCAGGCCGCGGCCACCCGGTTCATCGGCGCGGCGGCCGCGCCGGCGGCGTTGAACGGCACGAGCGGCTCCTTCGAGGCCCGGTCGGTGACCAGCTCGACCGCCCAGAAGACGCCCAGGCCGCGCACCTCCCCCACGCTCGGGTGGCGGTCGGCCAGCTCGGCGAGCGCCGGACCGATCACGTCGTCGCCGAGCATCCGGGCGTGCTCGACGATGCCCTCCTCCTTGAAGATCCGCATCGACGCCACCGCGGAGGCGCAGGCGAGCGGGTGCCCGGAATAGGTCAGCCCACCCGGGTACGGCCGCTCGCCGAACGTCGCCGCGATGCCGTCGGAGATGATCACACCGCCCAGCGGCAGATAACCGGAGTTGACGCCCTTGGCGAAGGTGATCAGGTCGGGCGCGACCCCCCAGCGGTCGACGGCGAACCACTCGCCGCACCGGCCGAACCCGGCCATCACCTCGTCGGCGATGAACACGATGCCGAACTCGTCGCAGATCTCCCGGACACCGGCCAGATAGCCGGGCGGCGGGACCAGGATCCCGTTGGTGCCGACCACGGTCTCCAGGAGCACCGCGGCGATCGTCCCGGCCCCCTCGAAGACGATGGTGTCCCGCAGGTGCCGCAACGCCCGCTGCGCCTCCTGCTCCGGGCTGTCCGAGTGGAACGGCGACCGGTACGGGTACGGCCCCCAGAAGTGCACCACCCCGACGGCTACCGGCTCGTTCGGCCAGCGGCGCGGGTCGCCGGTCGCGGTGATCGCGGTGGCGGTCGAGCCGTGGTAGCTGCGGTAGGTGGACAGCACCTTGTGCCGGCCGGTGTGCAGGCGGGCCATCCGGATCGCGTTCTCGTTGGCCTCGGCGCCGCCGTTGGTGAAGAACACCTTGTTCAGCGGTGCGGGCGCGAGCTCGGCGATCATCCGGGCCGCCTCGCCGCGCTTGTCGTTGGCGAAGGCCGGCTGGATCGTACACAGCTTGGCGGCCTGTTCCTGGATCGCGGCGATCATGCCCGGGTGCTGGTGCCCGATGTTGACGTTGACCAGCTGCGAGGCGAAGTCCAGATATCTCCGGTCCTGGTCGTCCCAGAACCAGCTGCCCAGCGCGCGCTCGACCGGCAGCGAGTCGATCAGGTCCTGGGCGGACCAGGAGTGGAAGACGTGGGCGCGGTCGTCCGCGCGGACCTGGCTCATCGGGTCGGCGTCGCTCATCGGGTCGGCGTCGCTCATCGGGTCTGGGGGAAGCCCAGGTCGACCGACGACGTGCCGGGATCCGGCCATCGCGAGGTGACGACCTTGCTGCGGGTGTAGAAGTGGATGCCGTCCGGGCCGTACATGTGCGTGTCGCCGAACAGCGACGCCTTCCATCCGCCGAACGAGTAGTAGGCGACCGGCACCGGGATCGGCACGTTCACGCCGACCATGCCGGCGTTCACGTCGAACTGGAACTGCCGCGCCGCCCCGCCGTCCCGGGTGAAGATCGCGGTGCCGTTGCCGTACTCGTTGTCGTTGACCAGGGCGAGGGCCTCCTGGTAGGTCTCCACCCGGACCACCGACAGCACCGGCCCGAAGATCTCGTCGGTGTACACAGTCATCGACGGCGTCACGTTGTCGAGCAACGTGGCCCCCAGGAAGAACCCCCGCTCGGGAAGATTGCCCGTTCTACGACCGTCGGCAACGACGGTCGCGCCCGCCTTCTCGCCCGCGGTGACATAGTCCGCCACCTTGTCGCGGTGCTGCGCGCTGATCAGCGGCCCCATCTCCGACGCCGGATCCGACCCGTCCCCGATCCGCACCTTCGGCAGCCGCGCCGCGATGGCCTCGACCAGCGGGTCCGCGACGTCGCCCACGGCCACCACCACGGAGATCGCCATGCACCGCTCGCCCGCGGCCCCGTACCCCGCGCTGATCGCGGCGTCCGCCGCCGCATCCAGCTCGGCGTCCGGCAGCACGATCATGTGGTTCTTGGCCCCGCCGAGAGCCTGCACCCGCTTGCCGTGCGAGGTGCCGGTCTCGTAGATGTAGCGCGCGATCGGCGTCGAGCCGACGAAGCTGACCGCCGCCACGTCGGGGTGGGCCAGGATCGCGTCGACCGCCTCCTTGTCGCCGTGCACGACGTTGAAGACACCGTCCGGCAGGCCGGCCTCCTGCCACAGCCGTGCCAGGAACAGCGAGGCCGACGGGTCCTTCTCGCTGGGCTTCAGGATGAACGTGTTGCCGGCGGCGATCGCGGTGGCGCACATCCAGAGCGGCACCATCGCCGGGAAGTTGAACGGGGTGATCCCGGCGACCACGCCGAGCGGCTGGCGGATCGAGTACACGTCCACGCCGGTCGCGGCCTGCTCCGAGTAGGAGCCCTTCATCAGGTTCGGGATGCCGGTGGCGAACTCGACGTTCTCCAGGCCGCGAGCCACCTCACCGGCCGCGTCGGCAAGCACCTTGCCGTGCTCGGTGGTGACGATCGCGGCCAGCTCGCCGGACCGCTCGGCGAGCAGCTCGCGGAACTTGAAGAGCACCGCGGCGCGCCGGGACAGTGAGGCGGAACGCCACTCGCGGGCGGCGCCGGCCGCGACCGCGACGGCCTCGCCCACCTCGGCGGCCGACGCCAGGCCGACGGAGGCGATCTGCTCGCCGGTGGCGGGGTTGAAGACCGGGCCCACCCGGCCGGAGGTGCCGGCGCGCTCGGCGCCGCCGATCCAGTGCGCAAGGGATCTCATGCCGCCGACATTATGTGACACCTATGGACCGAACAATGCCATCATTGTACTGTCACAAAATGCTGGACCCGGTTCGCGAGCGACTCCTCGACCCCAGCGCGCGGGGCCTCGCCGAGGCGGTCAGCCGGGCGGTCGGCGACGGCCGCCTCCCCGGCGGCGCGAAACTCCCGCCGGTCCGGCGGGTCGCCACCGAGCTGCGACTTTCCCCCAGCACCGTCAACGCAGCCTGGCAGCTCCTGCGCCGCGCCGGCACCATCCGCACGGACGGCAGACGCGGCACGGTCGTCGCCACCCCCGGCGCCGGCGGCCCCGGGCGGTACCGCGCGGCCCTGCGCCGCACCGCCGGCTTCCGGCTCGACCTCTCCACCGGCGTCCCCGACCCACGCCTGCTGCCACCCGTCCCGGCGCTGCACGGCCTCTCGCCGACCCCGACCAGCTACCTCGACGAGCCGGTCCTGCCGGCGCTCGCCCAGCTCCTGCGCGCCCAATGGCCGTACCCGACCGAGCGCCTGGCGGTCTTCGACGGCGCGATGGACGCGATCGACCAGGTCTCCTCCGCCCTGCTGCGCCTCGGCGACCTGGCGATCGTCGAGAACCCGTGTTTCCCGCCGCTGCTCGACCTCCTCGAGGTGCTCGGCGTGTCGGTGATCGGCGTCGGCACCGACGCCGACGGCATGCTGCCGGACCAGCTCGCCGCGGCCCTCGCCCGGCGGCCCGCCGCCGTCTTCCTGCAACCCCGCGCCCTCAACCCCACCGGCGCGTCGTGGTCACCCGGCCGGGCCCACGCCCTCTCCCAGGTCCTCCAGGACCACCCGCAGGTGTACGTCCTGGAAGACGACTCCGCAGGCGAACTGGCCGTGGGCCCGCGGTGCTCGCTGGGCGCCCACCTGCCACGGCAGGTGGTGCACGTCCGCAGCTTCTCCAAGTCCCACGGTCCCGACCTGCGACTGGCCGCGGTCAGCGGGCCGGCGACGATCCTCGACCCGATCCTGGAACGGCGTCTCCTCGGCCAGGGCTGGACCAGCCGCCTCCTGCAACACCTGCTGCTCACCCTGCTGACCGACCCGGCGTCGGTCGCCGCGGTCGCCGCCGCGCGCGACGAGTACGCCCGCCGCCGCCGTCTGATCACCTCCGGACTGGCGGCGGCGGGCATCGTCCTGCCGCCGGGCGAGGGCCTGAACATCTGGCTCCCGGTCGCCGACGAGCAGGCCGCGCTGCTGAGCCTGGCCAGCGCCGGCATCGGCGCGGCGGCCGGAACCGCGTTCGCGGTGGGCCCGGGCACGGCACCGCACCTGCGGCTCACGGTCGGCCTGGTGGCCGACGACCACGCCGCCGTCGCGGACCGGCTGGCCACCGCGGCCCGAGCCGCCGCGGCACCCATCCCCCGTTGACCATGACAGGTAGGCATGCGACGGCGGGCACATGGGCGCATCCGGCACTCTGACCATGACCAAGGCCTCCCTCGAGGATCACTCCGGTCCCTGGACCGAGGACGAGTTCCTCGCGCTCGATGAATCCGGACATCGCATCGAGCTGTTCGAGGGAGGGTTTTGGGCGACCCCGAAACCCATCGCACCACGTCAAGATCCACGCGAACCAGTTGCTCGACATCCGGCAGAAGGGTTCGGCCTGATCAGCTTGCGGGGCGGAAGCTCTTGAAGATCAGATCAAGGTCCTTGCGGGCGGCGTCCCACTCGGAGTCGCGGGTCTGCCAGTAAAAGCCGTACGCCTTGCGGTCGGACACCACCACACCGCGGTTGTTGACGTGCTGGCGCCCGTTGCGGTTGAAGGTGAACTCCCAGTCCGCGGCCTTGCGGTAGTAATCCACCGACTCGATCTTGATCTCGTCGTAAGCGGGGAAGTCGCCCCTGGACACCCGGTAATCGGCCTGGCTGCGCCAGTCGGCCACCGGGTTCGACTTCGGCCGGTTGGTCTGGTCGATACCGAGGACCCGACCGTCACCGCGGAAGTAGACCATCGTCCCCTCCCGGCTGCGTTCCCAGTCGGACGGCACATAGACCGAGAACCCGGTCGAGTCCCGGTAATCCCGCCACCCGGGCGGCAACGCCGGCCGCGCACCGGAAGCCGGACTGCTCGGCGGCGGGTTGCTGGGCGCGGCGCTGGACGGCGCCGCACTGCTCGGCGCGGCACTGCCGGGTGCGGCGGCCGGATCGGTGGCCGGGGGCACCTGGCCGCCGGCCGCGGGCTGCGACCCGGTCCCGCTGGACGGCGTACTCCCGGTCGAGACTGGCTTCGGGTTCTCCGCCTGCGGATCCGTCCGGTCGCGCGACGACATCAGCCAGGCCACACCGGTAGCGATCAGTACGAGCAGCACCACGGCGCCGACGAGCAGCCGCCGCCGGGCGTTGCCGGCGACCGCCACCTCCCTGGAGCCGGTCGGCACCGCGGCGACCCCGGCGTGCTCACCGGGCCGGCGATCCGGCACCGCAACGGGGTCCGCATCCACGGCGAGGTCCGGCTCCACACGCGTTTGCGAAGGCTCGGCTCGTGGCCCCACCGCGCCCGCCGGCCCGGCGACCTCCTTCGCCGGCTCCTCGGCCTCGGCGACCTCGGACCCGGCGGACTCATCGCGCCGGGAATCCGCCTCAACCTCGGGGGCCTCTGCCTCGGCAGGCGCAACAACCTCAGCAGGGGCAGCGGCTCCCACGGACTCGGCGGCCGAGCCGGCTTCCGGGGAGTCGCCGGCCTTTTCGCCGGCTTCCTGGTCGGCGTTGTTGCCAGCCTTGTCGTCGGCGTTGCTGCCCGCCTTGTCGTCGGCGTTGTTGCCAGCCTTGTCGTCGGCGTTGCTGCCCGCCTTGTCGTCGGCGTTGTTGGCAGCCTTGTCGTCGGCGTTGTTGTCAGCCTTGTTCGCCGCGCCGAAGCCGAGCCCCGCCTTCGCGGAGGCGATCCAGCCGGCGCCGAAGGTGCGGGACGGCTTGTCGGCACCCGGTCCGGTGCGCTGGCGTGGTATCCGCGCCGGGCCCCCGGCGCCGTCGGCCAGGTCGGCGACGACCAGCCGGAGCTGGGCCTCCGCGTCCTCGGCACCGAGCCGTCGCGCCGGGTCCTTCTGCAGCAGCCCGTCCAGCACCGGGCGCAGTTCGCCGGCCTGCTTCGGCGGCGGCACGTCCTCGGTGGTCAGCGCCGTGAGGGTGGCCATCGTCGAGGTGCGCTCGAACGGCGGGTGCCCCTCGACGGCCGCATAGAGGGTGGCGCCCAGCGACCAGAGGTCACCCTCCACGCCGGTGGCGCCCGTCTTCGCCCGTTCCGGCGCCATGAACTGCGGCGAGCCGACCACCACGTCGGACCGGCTGATCACGCCGTCGTCGTCCACCGCCGCGATGCCGAAGTCGGTGAGCAGCACCCGCCCGTCGTCGGCGAGCAGCACGTTCGCCGGTTTGACGTCCCGGTGCTGCACGCCCGCCCGGTGCGCGGCCTGCAGCGCCCCGAGGAGGTCCAGGCCGATCCGGGCGACACGCTCGATCGGCAGCGTCCCCTCCTCGATGATCGCCTGGCGCAGCGAGCGGGACGGCACGTACTCCATGACGATCCAGGTGCGCCCGTCCACTTGCAGGACGTCGTAGACCTGCACCACGTTGGGGTGGTTGAGCCGCGCGGACGCCCGGGCCTCCCGCAGCGTGCGCCGGGCCGCGGCGTCGTCCTCGGCGCCCGGGGGCGGGTCGATCGCCTTGATCGCGACGTCCCGTTGCAGGACCTCGTCGCGGGCCAGTCGCACCTCACCCATGCCGCCGCGGCCGAGCGAGACGCCCAGCCGGTAGCGTTCGGCGAGCAGCGGCGGCGCATCGGGCATGGGCACCGTTATACCCGTCTGACTCAACCGTCACTCCGACCCGGTGCCTCATACTCGCGCCAACCGATCAGCTATGGCGCAGCGTGTGAACTTCGGGCGCGCTCGGCACCCCAACTCCCCACACAACGTTCCGCCCGCCGGGGGAAGTCGGGCCGCGAAACCAGTGTGTGAAGTTAGGGCGCGCTCCGCACCGCAACTTCACACACTGGTTCGGGCGGCCTGGGACTTGGGGTGCGCGCGGCACCTCAAGTCCCACGCGGGGTCAGCGGGCGGCGGCCGGTGAGCGGATCAGGCGCAGGGCGGGCAGCGCCGCCGCACCGACCGCGAGCACCAGGCAGGCCAGGACCGTGCCCCCGGTGACCGGCCAGGAGATCAGGACCGGTACGTGCGCCCCGACCTGCGCCCCCAGCGACCGGGCCGAGCCCGCCACCGCGACCAGCCCCGCCGCACCGCCCAGCAGCGACCCGATCACCACGGCCAGCCCGGATTCGAGCGCCGCCGCGCGGATCACCTGCCCGCCGGTCGCACCGGACAGCCGCAGCACCCGATAGTCGGTGCGCCGCCCCCGCGCGGTCATCAGCAGCGTGTTGACCACCGCCAGCGCGCCGGCCCCGGCCGACACCACGAGCAGCAGAAGGGTGAACGTCGCGACCAGCCGGTCGTCCTCGGCGTCGGCCTGCCGGGCGAGGTCGGCCGGGTCCGCTTTGCGGGCGCCGATCCCGGCCGCACCGTCGGGGGCCGGGTAGACGCCGGGGGCCAGCGCGGACGGGTCGTGCTGCCGCACGGTGTCGCGGGCGAGCATCAGGTCGGCGGCGAACGGCCCGCCGGCTGCCGCGCCGGTCACCCGCAGCTGTTCGGTCGCGCCGTCGGCGAACGTCACGGTCACCGTGGGACCGAACCGCTCGGCGGCCGCGGCGGAGACCTCGGCGGTGCCCGGTGCGACCTGCCCGGCGCCGATCGCCAGCAGCGCCGCTCCGCCGACGTAGACGGTGCTGTCCAGCGCCGCCCCGGCGGCCACCGCGTCGTGCAGGCCCGGCGTCCGGTCCGGGACCAGCACCTGCCCCGGCGGCACGGCGGCGGTGCGCCGGGCGTCGAAGGCGGCGGTCGAGGTGCGGACGGTGCCGGTGACGAAGACCGCGAACGCGACGGTGAACAGCACCGGCGCGGCGGTGGAGGCGGTCCGGCGCACGGCCGCACGGGCGCTCTCCCGGGCCAGCATCGAGGTGATCCCGGTGAACGGCGCGAGCAACACCCGGATCAGGGCGGGCACCACCGCCGGGGCGAGCAGGGCCGCGGCCACGATCAGCGCCATCGCACCGAGGAGGGCGTACGACCCGAGGCCGCGTACCCCCTCGGCAGCCGCGGCCGCGACGCCGGCAGCCACCGCGCCGGCCACCGCGACCAGGCCGGTCACCCACCGCGCGCGGCTCATCGCGCGCGGCTCGACCTCGGCCGTGCGCAGCGCCTCCATCGGGCCGATCCGGGTCACCCGGCGGGCTGCCGTGACCGCGCCGGCGAGCGCCACCAGCGGCCCGGCCACGAACGCCGCGACCAGCACCCACGGCTCCCAGTGCACACCGAAGCCGGCCGGTTCCAGTCCGGCCCGCACCATCGCCGGGGCCAGGACCAGCGCGGCGAGGGCGCCGAGGGCCACCCCGGCCACGGCGGCCCGCGCGCCGAGCAGCAGCGCCGACCGGTAGAGCATCCCTCGGACCTGACGCGGCGCGGCGCCGACCGCCCGCAGCAGACCGATCTCGCGGCGTGCCTGGTCGACCGCGTAGGCAGAGGTGGTCGCCACCAGGAACAGGCAGCCGAACACGGCGACCGCGGCGGTGGCGCTGAGCACCTGCATGCCGATCCAGCGGACCCGGGCGTCAGCGCGCGGCTCCGCGAGCCCCCGATCGGTTCCGGTCAGCACGGTTCCGGCGGCACCGACCGCGGCCCGCAGCGCGTCCGGGTCGGCGGTTCCGGTCACGCCGAGCGCGCGGACGCCCGGAGACAGCCGGGCGGCGTCCTTCTCCGGCAGGTGCACGCCGGCCCACCCGGTGTGCCCGCTGACCCGCCGGGTCTCCGGACCGGCGCCGGTGAGCAGCGTGACCGAGGCGCCGACCGGGATGCCGAGGCCGCGGTCCACCACCATCTCGCCGGGGCCGGGCGCGACCCCGGCGGCGAGCGGGGCGCCGGCCGGCCACGCATGTCCGGCGATGGCCTCCTCGACCGGGCCGCCGTCGTACACCGGCTGGGCGTAGAAGGTGCGGTCGACCACCACGGACGACACCCCCGCGACGGTACGAAGACGCGCGGCCAGTGACTCGGCGGTCTCCGCGGTCCACGGCACCGGCTCGGCGAAATCGTCCGCCCCGTTGCCCGCGGCCGGGCTCTGCACGATCGCGGCATGGCTCGCCAGCCGCTCCGGGACCCGGGGCCGTGCCGACGTCAGCAGCACCAGGAACGTGGTGACCAGGGCGGTGCCGACCAGCACCGCGACGAACGTGCCGATCCGGTCGCGGCTCAGCACGACCGCTCCAGCGAGGTCATCCGGTCGGCGACGCCGGCCGCGTCCACGCCGGTCAGCTCGTCGATGACGCGGCCGTCGACCAGCAGCACCACCCGGTCGGCCACGGCGGCCGCCACCGGGTCGTGGGTGACCATCACGACGGTTCGGCCGTGCCGGTCCACCAGCCCGCGGAGCAGGGCGAGAACCTGCTGCGACGTCCGGTTGTCGAGCGCGCCGGTCGGCTCGTCGGCGAACAGCACGTCCGGCCGGCTGAACAGCGCGCGGGCGATCGCGACCCGTTGCTGCTGCCCGCCGGAGAGCTCCCGCGGGCGGTGCCCGGCCCGGTCTGCGAGGTCCACCTCGGACAGCGCGGCCAGCACTTCGGACCGGTTCGCCCGGCGCCCGGCCAGTCGCAGCGGCAGCGCCACGTTCTGCTCGGCGGTCAGCGACGACACCAGGTTGAAGTCCTGGAAGACGAATCCGAGACGGTCGCGCCGCAGCCGGGTCAGGGCGGTCTCGTTCAGGTCGCCGACACGGGTCCCGGCGATCGTCACGGTGCCGCTGGTCGCCGGCTCGAGCCCGGCGGCGCAGTGCAGCAGGGTCGACTTGCCCGAGCCGGACGGTCCCATCACCGCGGTGAAGGTGGCCTCGGGGAACCCCACGGTCAGGCCGTCCAGGGCGGTCACCTCCCCGGCCCCGCCGGCATAGCGTTTGGTCACGTCGTGCAGCTCGACTGTCATGCGGTGCGTCCTCCTCGGCGGGCCCTCGGTGCGGCGCCCGGTGCTGCCATCACGATCTCGTTCCGGCACCCCGCCCGTCGTCGCGCCGGGGGATGCTTTCCGGCGTCGGCTCCGGGGCCGACGGGCGGGCGCCGCGTCATCCCCGGGGATGACGGCGCGGCACCACCCGTGGGCTGACGCACGAGGACGCCGGGCATCGATACGCTCGCCGGGTGCCCGTACCATCGCTGTTCGTTGATCGGCTCGGCCCTGCCTCGCGCCGGGTCATCGACCTGCTGCTGGCCGCCGCGGCCGCCCTGCTGTGCGGATACGCGGCCGCGGAGACGCAGCCCGTCGTGCTCCCCGAGCCGGCCTGGCTGAGCGTGATCGCCGCGGCCTTCGCCGGTGTCCCCCTGCTCGTCCGCCGGCACCGGCCGGTGCTCAGCGCCGTCACCGTCGGGGTGGTGTCCGGCGTGCTGCTGGCCACCGGCATCGTCCCCGACTACGCCTCACCCGCCCTGGTGAGCGTCGTGGCCGTCGCGCTCTACCCGGTGGGCCGGCTGGTCCCCGGCCGGCGCGGCGTGATCGCGGCGCTCGCGGCCACCGTGCCGCTGCTCGCCGGTCCGGGCATCGCCGCGCTCGCCGGGACCGGGTCCGGTGTCTCCGGTGACGCGCCCGGCCCGGCCGGGACCGCTTTCGCCGCGCTGGTGTGCGGGGCGGCGTGGGCGGTCGGCTGGGCGCTGCGCGAGCGGCGCCGGCATGCCGAGCTGACCGCGGCGGAGAGCACCGCGCGGGCGGTGACCGAGGAACGGCTGCGGATCGCGCGGGAGATGCACGACGCGGTCGGGCACAGTCTGAGTCTGATCACGGTGCAGGCGTCCGTCGCGCATCACGTCGCCCAGCAGCGCCCGGAGGAGGCCGTCGCGGCGCTCGCGGTGATCGAGGAGGCGGGCCGCGCCGCCCTCACCGAGCTGCGGCGTGCGGTGGGTGCCCTGCGCACCGAGCCGGATTATCAGGTGCCGCCCACGCTGGGCGATCTCGGGCGGCTCACCGGCCAGGCAGAGGCTGCCGGGGTGGCGGTGCGACTCGACGTCCGCGGCGGCGAGGGCGTGCCGGAGGGCGTCGCGCTGGCGGCGTACCGGATCGTGCAGGAATCGCTGACCAACGTGGTGCGGCACGCCGCACCGGCCGCCTGCCGGGTGGCCGTCGAGCGGGTGGCGGGAGAGTTGCGCATCGAGGTCACCGACGACGGCACCCGCCGGCCGGCACCGGCCGCGGACGGCACCGGGCTCGCCGGCATGCGCGAGCGGGTGGCCGCGTTCGGCGGCACGTTCAGCGCCGGGCCGCGCGACGGCGGGGGCTTCGCGGTCGTGGCCACGCTGCCCTGCGGAGCGTCGCGATGAGCGAGGCCGAGCGCCCCGTGCGGGTGCTGATCGCGGACGACCAGGCGCTGCTGCGGGCCAGCTTCCGCCTGCTGATCGACACCACCCCGAATCTGGTCGCCGTCGGCGAGGCGGGCACCGGCGTGGAGGCCGTCACCCTCGCCCGGCGGGAGCAGCCGGACGTCATCCTGATGGACATCCGGATGCCGGAGATGGACGGCATCGAGGCCACCCGGCGGATCTGCGGCGCGGCCGAGACGCCGGACACCCGGGTGCTGATCCTGACCACGTTCGACTACGACGAGTACGTGTTCGCCGCCCTGCGCGCCGGCGCCAGCGGCTTCCTGCTCAAGGACGCCGGTGCCGGGGATCTGATCGCCGCGGTGCGGGTGGTGGCCGGCGGCGACGCGCTGCTCGCCCCGCCGATCACCCGTCGGCTGATCGCCCACTTCGCCACCCGGCCGGAACCGGCCACGAGCCCGGCCCGCGGCCTGGAGAACGTCACCGAGCGGGAGCGGGAGGTGCTGACCCTGATCGCCTCCGGGCTCTCCAACACCGAGATCGCCGATCACCTGCACGTCAGCCTGGCCACCGCGAAGACCCACGTCGGGCGGCTGCTGGCCAAGCTGCACGCCCGGGACCGCGCCCAGCTGGTGATCGTCGCGTACGAGACCGGCCTGGTGGCGCCGGCTCGGTAAGGTGCCGCACATGCAAGATCATGAATTGGCGATCGAGGCCGCACGGGCCGGCGCCACGGTGGTCCGGGAACGGTACGGGACCGCGCTCGGCCGGGTGGACAAGGGCGGCGGGGACTTCGCCACCGAGGCCGACATCGCCGCGGAACGGGCGATCGTCGAGGTGCTCCGGCGGCACCGGCCGCAGGACGCGGTGATCGGTGAGGAGTCCGGCACCACCGGGCCGGCCGGCTCGCGACGGCGGTGGCTGGTCGATCCGCTGTGCGGGACGCTGAACTACGCCGTGCGTACCCCACTGGTCGCCACGAACGTAGCTCTGCAGATCGGCGACGAGGTCGCGGCAGCCGCCGCGGCCGACCCCTTCGCCCGCGAGATCTTCTGGACCGACGGCGTGGTCGCCCGCGTCCGCCGCGAGGGCGGGGCCGACGAGCCGCTCGTCCCGTCCGCCGCGTCCGCGCTGGTCGACGTCAACCTCGATCCGCCGTACCCCCGGCACCCCGCGCTGCTGATCGCCGCGCCCGGTTTCACCGAGCGGTTCCGGCCGCGCGTGCTCTCCACGACGCTGGCCCTGCTGTGGGTCGCCGACGGGCGACGGGCGGCCTATGTGACGTACGGCGATCTGCGGGACAGCGTGCATTTCACGGCCGGCATCGCCATCTGCCGGGCGGCCGGATGCGTGGTCACGGGCATCGATGGACAACCTCTGCACACCGGCGCCCTCGGGTTGATCGCCGCGGCTGACCAGGAGAGTCACACCGCGCTTTGCGCGATTAGTCAGGTTTGACAGGGGTACGTGTTCCTCCGGACACCCGTGCAGAACGGAGGGGACGATGACCCATACAGACGCACGCGCCGATCAGGATTCGACCGCGCACCTGGTCAGCCGGCTCAGTGAGCAGGTGACCACGCTCGTCCGGGACGAGCTGGCCCTGGCCCGCATCGAGATGATGGAGAAGGGCAAGAAAGCCGGGAAGGGCGCCGGGCTGCTGGGCGGGGCCGGTGTGATCGCCCTGTACGGCCTGGGCGCCCTGTTCGTCACCATCGGCGCAGCCCTGTCGCTGGTCATGCCCGTGTGGGCGGCGGCGCTGATCGTGACAGTGGTGCTGTTCGCCGCGGCCGGCATCGCCGCGCTGATCGGCAAGAAGCAGGTCAAGCAGGCCGTGCCGCCCGCGCCCGAGGCCGCCATGGCCAGCGGCCGGCGTGACGTCGACACGCTGATGACCGCCGCCAAGCGCGGGAGGCAGTCGTGAGCGACAGCGCCACCCCGAAGCCCGGCCCCGGACCGCAGAAGCGGGCCGCCGGCCAGGCGGCCCCGGACCGGGCCCGGACCGAGGCGAAACCGGCGCCGCCGGGCCGCAACCGCACCGACTCGCGGCCCTCGCCGTCCGGCCAGAAGAGTTCCGGCCCGGGCCCGGCGAAACCGAACCGCGACCAGGCCGCCCGGACGTCGCCCGCCAACGACCCGGCACAGGGCGCGAAGCCGGCCACGTCGACCCCGACGACCCACGTGACGGTGGGGGGCACCGGGCAGGCGCCCACCAACACGCCGCCGCACACCTCGACGTCGTCGACCACGCAGGGCGCCACGCCGACCGCCTCGTCGTCGACCAGGGCCGGCACCCCGATCGGCAGCTCGACCCCGACCGGGGCTCTGAGTTCGGCCGGCACGTCGGCGGCCACCAAGGCCTCCTCGTCGACCGGGAGCCACGCGGCACCGGGCACCGCCTCGCACACCGGCGACCACGCTCCCCAGCACATCGCGCCCGGGACGGCCGGCAGCCACACCACGCCGGCGAGCGGCCTGAGCGGTCCGGCGCCGCGTCACGTCGGCGGCGTTCCGAACAACGAGGCTTCGGCCGGCGCCACGACGACGTCGAACACCAGGCCTACGCCGAGCACCACGCCTACGCCCAGCACCACGTCTACGCCCAGCACCAGGTCTACGCCCAGCACCACGCCGACGCCCAGCGTCGCACCGGCGCTGAAGAGCACCGGCACGACCGGCATCACTGCGGCCACCACCGCTGCGAAGACGGCCGGCGCGACGTCCAGCAGTTCCAGCTCGCCCTCTCCGGCCACCGGCAAGGTCACGCCGAGCACGCCGCCGCCGGGGTCGGCCGAGAGCCGCACGGCCCAGGCCGACCCGGCTCTCAAGCGCAGCCCCGACGTCACCAGCACCACGCCGGCCCAGACCCGGAGCACCACGAGCCAGAGCAGCGCCACCCGGAGCGCCGCGAGCGAGAGCAGCACGGACCAGGGCAGCACGAACCGGGATTCCGCGGTGCGGGCCGGCACGGATCACACTCCCCCGGACAACGCCGAGGCTCTGAAGGCGGAGATCGCCCAGACCCGTCAGGAGATGGGCGAAACGGTGGCCGCGCTGGCCGCCAAGGCCGACGTTCCCGGCCGCATCAAGCAGTCCGCCGCGCAGACCAGGACGCGCCTCGCCGAGTCGGCGGCCGACACCGCCGGGCGCGCCGGCCAGGCGGTCAGTTCGCTGCCGCGCCGCGTCTCCGACGACCCCCGGCGCTACGCCATGATCGGGGCCGCGCTGGCTGCCGCAGCGGCCGGCGTCGTCTTCATCCGCCGCCGGCGCTGAGAACCCGGCCTATCACCCTCAGCCGCGGGGGTACGGCCGGACGGCCTCACCGGGAGCACACGATCAACTGATCGTGTGCTCCTTTTTCGGCCCATTCCGTTGAAACGTCTCACTCACCATCGCACCCTCATCAGGCGCACGGCAGGACGAGGCTGAACGACAGCTAAGACTCACCTCTTGACCCTGCGCTAATGGGATCGTAACGTGAGTCACACCCCCTATAGAACGTTTCAAGAGACCCTTAACAGGAGGCGTCATGCGCCCTCGCTTCGCTGCCGCCGTCGCGCTCACCGCGACGGCCGCCATAGCTCTCACCGGCTGCACCAAGAAGAACGACACCGACACCGCTGCCGGTGGCGGTGACACCGGCAGCAAGACCTACAAGGTGGCCTTCGTCCCGAAGCTGCAGGGCGTCCCCTACTTCGAGGCGATGAACGCCGGCGGCAAGGAGGCGGCCGCCGCCCTCGGCAACGTCGAGTGGCTCTACCAGGGCCCGACCCAGGCCGACGCCGCCGCGCAGGCCGACATCGTCCGTTCCTACATCCAGCAGAAGGTCGACGCGCTGATCGTCGCGCCGAACGACCCGGACAGCATGGCCCCGTTGCTCCAGCAGGCCAAGGACGCCGGCATCCACGTGGCCACCGCCGACACCGACGCGCCGAGCAGCGTGCGTGAGGTCTTCGTCAACCAGGCCACCGCCGAGGGCATCGGCCAGGGCCTGACCGACGCTCTGCTGGGCGCGATGGGCGGCAAGGGGAAGTACGCGATCGTCTCCTGCGGCCAGACCGCCGAGAACCTCAACTCCTGGATCGAGGTGCAGAAGTCGTACACCGAGGAGAAGTACCCGGACGCCGAGATCGTCGACATCGTCTACGCCGGTGAGGACCAGGCCCGGGCGACCCAGATGGCGACCGACCTGATGAACGCCCACCCGGATCTGACCGGTCTGGTCGGCGAGTGCACGTCGAGCGCGCCCGGTGTCGCGCAGGCGGTCAAGGACGCCGGCAAGATCGGCAAGGTCTTCACCGTCGGCCTCGGCACGCCGCAGGCCATGAAGCCGTACCTGCAGGACAAGTCGTCGACCGCGGCGATCCTCTGGGACGTGGAGAATCTGGGTTACCTGACCGCGTGGGCGGGCGCCCAGATCGCGCAGGGCAAGCCGTTCTCGGCCACCAACAACGTCTCCTCCGAGCTGTCGGCCGTCACCTACGACGACGCGAGCAAGATGCTGCTGCTCGGCCCGGCGCTCGCGATCACCGACCAGAACGTCGACCAGTTCAACTACTGATGACCATTGATGACGAAGCCCCGCGGCTGCGCCTGACCGCTGTCTCCAAGCGGTTCGGCGCGGTCCGGGCCATCCAGCACGGCGACTTCACCGTCCGGGCGGGCCGGGTGCACGCCCTGGTCGGGGAGAACGGCGCCGGCAAGTCCACCATGATCAAGATCGTGGCCGGGGCGGAGCAGGCCGACAGCGGCGCGATCGAGTGGGAGGGCCGGCCGGTCCGGATCGGCTCCACCACCGACGCCATCGCGCTCGGCATCGCCACCGTCTATCAGGAGCCTCAGCTCTTCGCCGAGCTCACCGTCGCGGAGAACATCTTCCTCGGCCGCGAGATGAGGAAGCGGGGAACTGTCGACTGGACCGCGCAGAACGAGCGCGTCGTCGAGCTGCTCGAGCTGCTCGGCCTGCCGGCGAAGTACGCGACCGCCGCGGTCGGTGACCTCTCGATCGCCGAGCAGCAGCAGGTCTCGATCGCCAAGGCCCTGGCGGGTGACGCGAAGGTGCTGATTCTCGACGAGCCGTCGGCGATCCTGACCGACGCCGAGATCGAGGTGCTGTTCGAGGTCGTGCGGCGGCTCACCGCCTCCGGCGTCTCCGTCGTCTACATCTCGCACCGTCTCGACGAGCTCTTCCGGATCGCGGACGAGGTCACCGTCATGCGCGACGGCAGGACGATCGGAACGTACCCGATGAAGGATCTGAGCGTGCGGCAGATCGCTCACCTGATGGTCGGCGAGGACCTCTCCGACACCCGGCCGCACCGGGAGGTCCCGCAGGGGCCGGCCGTGCTGGAACTGCGCGGCCTGAGCCGGGCCGGAAAGTTCCAGGACGTCGACGTGCGGGTCCGGGCCGGCGAGATCGTCGCGCTGTACGGCCTGGTCGGCAGCGGCGTCTCGGAGATCGCCGCCTGCGTCTACGGCATCGACCGCAGCACCGGCGGGGAGCTGCTGCTCAACGACCGGCGCGTCCAGGTCCGCAGCCCGCAGCACGCCCAGCGGCTGGGCATCGCGCTGCTGCCGGCGAACCGCAAGGTGGAGGGCATGTTCGGCTTCCAGTCGATCGCCTTCAACATCTCGGCAGGCCACCTGCGGCTGCTGTCCCGGCTGGGCGTCTTCGTCGACCGGGCGCGGGAGAGCACGGTCGCCGGCGGGCTGATCAAGCGGCTCGCGGTGAAGACCCCGAGCGAGCGGCAGCCGGTCAACGCGATGTCCGGCGGCAACGCGCAGAAGGTGGTGCTGGCCCGGCAGCTGGTGGAGCGCCCGAAGGTGCTGGTGCTCGCCGAGCCGACCCAGGGCGTCGACGTGGGCGCCAAGGAGGAGATCCATCGGATCATCACCGAGCTGGCCGAGGAGGGCACCGCGGTGCTGGTGGTGACCTCGGACCTGCCGGAGGCGCTGCGCATCGCCGACCGCATCCAGGTGGTGCGGGGCGGGACGACGACCGACGAGTTCGGTCCGGACGCCAGCCAGGTCGATCTCCTGGCGGCGGCCGCGGGAGGCAGAGAATGACCGCGGTGGCGCAGAAGCTCCGGAGCCGGGTCCTTCCGGCGCCGGTCACCGGGCAGGAGATCGTGCTGATCGGCGTGATCGCGGTGGTCTGGGCCGTGCTCGCGGTGAGCACCCCGGCGTTCCTGACCGCCGGCTCGATCCAGCCGCTGCTGGTGGCCACCGCGCCGATCGCGCTGGTGGGCGTCGGCATGACCATCGTGATCATCACCGGTGGCATCGACGTCTCGGTCGGCGGCGCCATCATGGTCTGCTCGGTGATCACCGCGAAACTGCTGGTCGACGCCGAGGTCAACCTCGGTGTCGCGGTGCTGGTGCCGGTCGCGGTGGGCGGCCTGCTCGGGCTGGTCAACGGCGTGCTCATCGCGTACGGGCGGGTGCACGCGATCATCATCACCTTCGGTACGGCGAACCTGTTCCTCTTCGCCGGCCTGCAGATCTTCGGTTCCGGCACGGTCAACGGGATCCCCGGCACCCTGGGTTTCTTCGGGCGCGGGCCGGACGGGCGCACCCTGGGCATCCCGCACGCCTTCCTGATCACGGTGCTGATCACCGCGCTGGCCTGGTGGTACCTGCGGCACACCGCGGGTGGCCGGCACTTCTTCGCGATCGGCGGGGACGCGCAGGCGGCCCGGCTGGCAGGCGTCCGCGTGCAGCGCCGGGTCCTGCTCGCCTACGTGCTCACCGGCCTGCTCGTCGGCCTGGCGTCCTGTTTCGTGATCGCCCAGGGCACCTCGACGCTGGACCAGTCGGTCGGCTCCGGCAAGGAGCTGGCGGTCATCGCGGCCGTGGTCATCGGCGGCACCTCGATCATGGGCGGCCGGGGCTCGGTGCTCGGCACCCTGCTCGGCGCGCTGCTGGTCCAGTCGGTGGCGTCCGGCGTGACCCAGCTGGGCTGGCGTTCGCAGCTCTCCGACCTGTTCGTCGGCATCTTCATCATCGTGGCGGTCGGCGCCGACCTGCTGCGGGCCCGTTCCCGGAGGTCCCGATGACCGTCACGGAAGCTCCGAAGCGCGAGCGGACGGATTTCGTCCGGGTTCTGCTGACCCAGCGCATCGCCCTGCTCGCCGTCCTGATCGTCCTCGTCGTCGTCACGTTCTTCATCAACGACGCGGGCGGTTACCTCACCGCGCCCTACGACTTCGACTACATGTCCGCGTCGCTGATCAACGCGGTTCCGCTGGCCATGCTGGGCCTGGCGGAGCTGCTGGTCATCCTCTCCGGGCGGGGCGGCATCGACCTGTCGGTCGGCGCGATCGTCTCGCTGGCCGGCATGGTGTTCGGCTTCGCCTACGGCGAATGGGGCTGGCCGCTCTGGCCGGCGATCCTGGCCACGGCCGGGTTCGGCGCGCTGTGCGGTGCGGTCAACGGGGTCCTGGTGTCGTACATCGGCTTCCCGGCCCTGATCGCCACCCTGGCGACCTATTACGCCTTCAAGTCGGTCGCCATCGTGATCAACAACCAGCAGCCGATCAGCACCCCGCCGATCCAGGACCTCTACTCGCTGAGCAAGTCGGTGGAGCTGCCGCTGTTCGGGCAGTACGTCCCGGACGTGCCGCTGGGCATCTTCACCTTCCTGCTGCCCACGGTCGTCCTGGTGTGGCTGCTGCTGGCCCGCACCGCCTACGGGCGGCGGCTCTACGCGATCGGCACCAACGACGTGGCGGCGCGCTGGTCCGGGCTGCCGGTCCGGGACACGCGCTTCAAGGCGTACGTCTATGCGGGATTGATCTCCGGTCTGGTGGCCGTGGTGACCGTCGCGCAGTTCGCCTCCGCCCGCCCCGACGCGGGCGTCTCGGGCAGCGGCATGGCCCTGCCCGCCATCACCATCGCCGTGCTCGGCGGGGTGGCGATCACCGGCGGCATCGGCAGGGTGGCCGGTGTCGTCCTCGCCACGCTGCTGATCGTCTGGTTGAACGCGGGCATCCTGCTGGCGTTCGTCGGCAACGAGGGCTCGCAGTACCAACTGCTCGCGCTCGGCACGGTGCTCGTCTTCGCCGCCCTCCTGAACGGGCTGACCAACCGACGGTACGGAGGTACTACTTCATGACCAGCCTCGACGATCTGGACGACTTCACTGTCGAGGTGCCCAGCTGGGCGTACGGCAACTCGGGTACCCGGTTCAAGGTCTTCGCCCGTCCCGGCGTGCCGCGTGACCCGTACGAGAAGCTCGCCGACGCCGCCCAGGTGCACCGCCTCACCGGCCTCGCCCCGCGGGTCTCGCTGCACATCCCGTGGGACGTCGTGGACGACTGGGCCGGCCTGAAGGCGCACGCCGACAAGCTGGGCGTGACCATCGGCGCGATCAACTCGAACCTGTTCCAGGAGGACGACTACCGGCTCGGCTCGCTCTGCCACCCCGACCCGGCGATCCGGCGCAAGGCTGTCGACCACCACCTGCGCTGCCTGGACGTGATGCGCGAGACCGGCTCGACCGATCTGAAGATCTGGCTGCCGGACGGCCTCAACTATCCGGGGCAGGACTCGCTGCGCGGCCGGCAGGACCGGCTCGCCGAGTCGCTGCGGGAGATCTACGCCGCGCTCGGCGACGACCACCGGATCCTGCTGGAGTACAAGTTCTTCGAACCGCACTTCTACAGCATGGACATCCCGGACTGGGGCACCTCGCTGCTGCACTGCCTGGCGCTCGGCGACAAGGCGACGGTCGTGCTGGACACCGGCCACCACGCGCCGGGCACCAACATCGAGTTCATCGTGATGCAGCTGCTGCGGGTGGGCAAGCTGGGGGCGTTCGACTTCAACTCCCGGTTCTACGCCGACGACGACCTGATCGTCGGGTCGGCCGACCCGTTCCAGCTGTTCCGGATCATGACGGAGATCGTCTCGGTGGGCGCGCACCGGCCCTCGTCGAAGGTCAACTTCATGCTCGACCAGTGCCACAACATCGAGGAGAAGATCCCCGGCCAGATCCGCTCGGTGCTCAACGTCGAGCAGGCCCTGGCGAAGGCACTGCTGGTCGACCAGGACGCGCTGGCCCGCACCCAGCGGGACGGCGACGTGCTGGGCGCGCACGCGGTGCTGATGGACGCGTACGAGACCGACGTCCGCAAGACCCTCGCGGACCGGCGGGAGGAGCGCGGGCTGCCGCGCGACCCGGTCGCCGCGTTCCAGCAGTCGGGGTACGCGCAGACGGTCGCGGCCGCCCGGGTCGGTGGCACCCAGGCCGGCTGGGGGGCCTGAGCCCTCCTTCGTGTGGTGACTTCAGGTGCGCGGAGCGCCCGAAGTCACCACACCGGCCGGACCGATCACGCACCATGTGACGCATGGAGAGCGTGACCGACGGCGTTCGCGCCCGTCTCGCCGATCTGGTCGGCGAACAGCCATCACCCGCCGAGACAGCGTTGCTCGGCCGGCTGCTGCGCTCGTTCATGGAGAACGCGCCGGCCTCCGCCGACCTGCTGGTCGGCCTGCTCCACGAGGGCGACCCGGGGCGCGTCCGCGACCAGGCGCACGCGCTCAAGGGATCGGCCGCCAACATCGGTGCGACCGCCCTGGCCGAGCTGTGCGCCGGCGTCGAGGAACAGGCCCGCGCCGGCGTGGTCGCCGGCCCGGCGACCACTGCGGACCGGATCCGCCGGGAGCTGGCCGGAGCGGTGCGTGCGGTCGCCGAGGTGGCGGATGACTACCGGGAGCGCTGAGTCAGCGGCTGCCGGCCAGCGCGCCACGCCGGTCCGGCACCGCCGCCAGCACCGACTCGACCAGCTCGACGGCGCGGGCGAAGGTGGTGAGCCGGTCCAGCATGATTTCGGTGATCACGGTGTCCTTGCCGATCAGCACCAGGCCGTTGGTGGCCACCACGTCCTCGACCAGGCGCATGCCCACCTCGAGCTCGACCACCCGGACGGTACGGATGCAGTCCTGCAGCGCCCGGACGCCCTTGAGCCGGCGCAGCGCCGCGATCACATGGGGAGCCTGATCGTTCCGCTCCTCGAGCGCGTTGATCGCGATGACGTCGTTCAGGCCCCGGCTCTCCAGGATCTCGAAGCCGATGGCCGTCCGCAGCACGGCGATCGCGTCCTCGACCACCGCCGAGCGCCCCTCCGCCGGCGCGGCGCCGTCGGCCAGGCCCCGCACGATGTGGACCACGTCGTCCAGCATCGGGATGTCGCCGAGCAGCCGCAACGCGATCCTCGGCATGGCGTCGACCGAGGCCTGCTCGTCGGCGTTCAGCGGCAGCCCGCGGTCCAGCTTCGCCAGTGTGGCGGCCGGCACGGTCACCGCGCCCAGCTGCGAGGCCATGGCGGCGACCTCGATCTCCCAGATGCCGTCGAGCTTCAGGATGTGGCACAGCTCGCCGGTCAGCGTGCTGATGCGGCCGGCCCGCTTGTACGCCGGCGGGTTGGACAGTTCCAGCACCCCGAAGAGCGCCCGCACGCTGGTCCGCAGCGTACGGTCGAGGAGCTGGTGTTGCTCGTTGGCCTCTTCGTTCTTCTGCACCGACTCGCGGATCGCCGCGCGCAGCGTCTCGGTCGCGGCCGGCTTCGGCAGGTACCGGTAGACCCCGCCGGAGTTGATCGCGGCGACCGCCGTGGCCATGTCGCCGTACCCGGTGTGCAGCACCCGGGTGGTCGACGGGTACTCCATCTGCACCCGGTGCAGCAGCTCGATGCCGTTCATCCCGGGCATCCGCATGTCGCTGATCACCGCGGCCGCCGGGCCCTGCTCGCGGAGCAGCTTCAGGGCCTGCTCGCCGTCGGTGGCGGACAGCAGCCGATACGCCCGGCCCAGTTGCAGGGCGAGTGTCTCCAGCACCGCCTCCTCGTCATCGACGAGCAACACCAGTGGTTTGTGGTTGTCGGCGGTCGCCGAACGGTACAGGTCGGTGCGCATGGTGCAGGTCCCCTCGGCGAGCCGGCAGTCGTGGTACGCAAGGACCTATCGCCACCGGCACAGAGCGCTTGAGTGATCGCCGCACCCGTTATTCGTATGCGCCGAACTTCTCAACCCGCACCGGGTGAACGCCGAATGGCCGTCCACGTCCGGCGGAGGCACCGCCGGACGCCCGGGAGAAACGGATGCAGATGTGAGCGCAGTAGGGGAAGACGCCCGCCTCGCCGCGGTGCACAGCTACCACCTGCTCGACGCCCCGCGCCCGGTGGTGCTCGACGAGCTGACCCGGCTCGCCGGTTCGGTGCTGGACACCCCGATGTCCACGGTCACGCTGATCGACCGGGACCGGCAGTGGTTCGCCGGGAGCACCGGCATGCCCGGCCCCGGCGCCGGCCCGCTCGGCTCCTCGTTCTGCGGGCGGGTGGTCGACCGCCGGCGCCCGCTGGTGATCACCGACGCCTGCACCGACCCGGAGTACCGCGACTGGTCCACCGTCGTGGGCGCCCCGTACATCCGGTTCTACGCCGGTGTGCCGCTGATCGACGAGGACGGGCACGTGCTCGGCGCGATGACCGTCCTGGACGCCCGGTCACGCGAGATCAGCGACCGGGAGCTGGACCTGCTCACCACGATGGCCGGGCAGGCCGCCGGGCACCTCGCCGCGATCCGCAACCGGTTCCTGCTGGCCGAGGTCGGCGACGAGCTGTCCCGGGCGATCAGCCGTGAGGAGGACTTCGTGGCCACCGTGTCGCACGAGCTGCGCACCCCGGTGACGACCATCCAGGGCTACCTGGAGCTGCTCGTGGACAACGAGGATCTCACCCCGTACCGCAAGCTGATCGATCCGATCCAGCGCAACGGCGAGCGCCTGGTCCGCATGGTCGACCACCTCCTCGCCGGCACCCGCCCGGCCGGCACGCCGCTGCCGCTGCTGCGCGCCCGCACCAGCCTGGTCGCCGTCGCCGAGGCGGCGATCGCCGCCTGCCGGCCGCAGTCCACGCCGCGCGACGTCAAGGTGCTCGTCGAGGCGGCCGCCGAGCCGACCACGGTGCCCGGCGACTTCACCCGGCTCAGTCAGGCCGCCGAGCAGCTGATCCGCAACGCGGTCCTGTTCAGCGTCACCGGCGGGACGGTAGTGGTCCGGGTCGCCGGGACGGAGCTGACGGTCGTCGACACCGGCGCGGGCATCCCGGCCGGCGAGCTGCCGCACGTGGCGGAGCGCTTCTATCGCGGGCAGTTCGCCCGTGAACAGGCCGTACCGGGCGTGGGCCTGGGTCTGAGCATCGCCGACCGGATCGCGCGGGCGCACGACGGCACGGTCACGGTGGACTCCGCCGGGCCCGGGCAGGGCACGACCGCCGCCATCACGCTGCCGTCGGCCTGATCACGGTCCGTACGACTCACCGCCGCGGGAACTGGACGAGTCGCCGACCCGGGCGCCCGGACACGGCGGCAGATCCACCAGCACCCGCTTGCCGCCCTCGTGGTTCTGCACCTTCCAGCCGAGCGACATCGCCTCGATCAGCGCGATCCCCCGGCCGCCCACGCCGTCCGGGTCACGCCGCCGCGGCACCACCGACGACCCGTCGGCGACGGAGACCACCACCTGCTCCTGGTGCGCCTCCACGTGCAGGGCGATGCAGCCGCCGCCGTGCCGGACCGCGTTGGTCACCAGCTCGCTGACCACGATCGCGGCGCCGTCCAGCCAGTCCGGGTCCTTGAAGCCCCAGCCCCGCAGGACCGCGGTCACCGCCCGCCGGGCCGCGGCGGGCGCCGCCCGGTCCAGAGGGACGTCCAGGTGGGCCGTCAGCGCGCTCATGCACAAGAACCTCAAATGTCACCGATATGCGGGCGCAGATTACCCCGAGGCCCGAGCCACCGAAACGTCACCGGCCGCAATGTCGCCTTTCATATAGTTCTAGGATGGCAGCGGTTCTCGTCGTGGAGGACAACCCGGAACACCAGGCGGTCATCGCCGAGGTGGTACGGCGGCTGGGCCACGACGTGACCGTGGCCGGCGACGGGCTGGCCGGGCTCGCCGCCGCGCTCGCGCACCGCCCCGACCTGGTGATCGCCGACGTCGACATGCCACACATGGACGGGATCCGGATGTGCCGCGCGCTGCGCGACGATCCCCGCACCACGGGCGTGCCGGTCGTGCTGATCACCGCGTACCTGGCGCCCGGCGACACCCTGCTGGCCGAGGCCCGGGCCGCGGCCGTGGTGCCGAAACCGTTCCGGGTCAAGGAGCTGACCGAGACGCTGCGCGCGTGCCTGACGGCGCCCGCGCCGGGCCCGCCCGCCGGCCCGCCCCCCACCGCGTTCGTCGAGGCGATGCTGCACAGCCTGGACACCGGCGTGGTCGCCTGCGACCTGCGGGGTCACCCGGTGGTGGTCAACCAGGCGGTCCGGGAGTTCTTCGGCGACCAGGCCGGGACCGTGCCGATCCACGAGTGGGTGAGCCGGTTCGGCCTGCGCCGCCACGACGGCGGCCCGCTGCGGCCCGACGAGCTGCCGATGCTGCGCGCGCTGGCCGGCGAGGAGGTCCGGCACGCCGGGGTACTCGCGCACGACCGCCGGCAGCGGCCCGCCTGGCTCTCGGTCAACGCCCGCCCGGTCCGGGACGCCGCCGGCGCGATGCTCGGCGCGGTCGCCGCCGTGCACGACGTCACCGCCGACCACCACCAGCACCGCTACCAGCGCTGCACGAGCCGGGTCCTGAAGGCGCTGGTCCGCGCCCCGGACACCACCCGGGCCTCGGCGGCCGTGCTCGGCGCCATCGCCGGCGAGCTGGGCTGGCCGCTGCTGCGGATGTGGCTGGTCGACGAGGTGACCGACCGGCTCCGGCCGGCCGCCACGTACGGCGGGCCCGGCGCCCCCGACATGTTCGTGCCGCCCACCATCGAGCGCGGCGCCGGCCTGGCCGGCACCTGCTGGGCGCGCGGCGAGCTGATCTTCGTGCCGGACATCCACGCCACCGGCTCGCCGGTCCTCGCCGAGGTCGCCGCGTCCGGCGACTACCGGGCCGGCGGCGCTGTGCCGGTCCGCAGCGGCGACCGGGTGACCGGTGTGCTCACCTTCTTCACCTACGAGCACCAGGAGCCGGAACCTGCCCTCGCCGTCCTGCTCTCCGGCATCGCCGGCCACATCGGCGCCTACCTGGAACGGCGCCGCGCCGAGGAGCTCGCCAACCAGCTGGCCGCCAGCATCGGCGAGTACGTCGCGCTGGTCGGCCACGAACTGCGCACCCCGCTCACCTCGATCGGCACCTACACCGACCTGATCGCCGAGTCCGGTGACGACACCACCATCGGCGAGGTCCGCGACCTGCTCGCCGTGATCGAACGCAACAACGCCCGCCTGCGTTCCCTCGTCGACCGCCTGCTCGACCTGGCCGCGCTCGAATCCGGCCACACCCAGCTGACCGTCGCCACCGTCGACCTGACCACCGTGCTGACCGAGGCCACCACCGTCGTGCTGGCCGACGCCCCCGCCCGGCGTCCCGAGGTCCGCCTCGACCTCCCCGCGCAGCTGACCGTCCCCGGCGACCCGCACCGCCTCCGTCAGGTGGCCGAGAACCTGATCGGCAACGCCGTCAAGTACAGCCCGGCCGAGGGCACCGTCCAGGTCACCCTGACCACCGAGGACGACGCCGCGGTGCTGACCGTCTCCGACACCGGCATCGGGATCCCCGCCGGCGAACGCGGCCGCCTCTTCGCCCGCCTGTACCGCGCGACGAACGCCCGCCACAGCGGCATCCCCGGCATCGGCCTGGGCCTGGCCCTCACCCGCGCGATCGTGGACCTGCACCGGGGCGCGGTCACCCTGCGCGAAGGGCCGGAGGGCGGCACCACGGCCGTGGTGCGGCTCCCCCGCCACACACCTTGAGGTTCGCACCGCACCGGCGAATCACCACGCTCAGTGCTGGGAAGGGTGGTCCCCGAGCAGCTTGGTCGCCAGCACCGCCGCCTGGGTGCGCCGCTCCAGACCCAACTTCGCCAGCAGGCTGGACACGTAGTTCTTGACCGTCTTCTCGGCCAGGAACATCCGCCCGGCGATCTCCCGGTTCGTCAGCCCCTCCGCGACGAACTCCAGGATGCGCCGTTCCTGATCGGTCAGCGAGGCAAGCTCACGCGGCTGCTCGACCCCGTTGCGAATGCGCTCCAGCACCCGCTGCGTGACAGCCGGGTCCAGCAGCGACTGCCCGGCCGCCACCCGCCGCACCGCGTCCACCAGGTCGGTACCGCGGATCTGCTTCAGCACGTACCCCGAAGCCCCCGCCATGATCGCGGCGAACAGCGCCTCGTCGTCCTCGTACGACGTCAGGATCAACCCCTTGATCGTCGAGTCCACCGCGCGCACGTCCCGGCACACGTCGATGCCGTTGCCGTCCGGCAGGCGCGCGTCGAGGACGGCGACGTCGGGGCGCAGGGCCGGGATGCGCCGCGCCGCCTCCTGGGCGGAACCGGACTCGCCGACCACCTCGATGTCGCCGCCGGCCTGCAGCAGATCGACGAGGCCGCGGCGGACGACCTCGTGGTCGTCGAGGAGAAAGACTCGGATCATGTGTTCTTTCTATCGCCGGGCGACCCGGACACCAAGGGCCGAAGGTCCCGCGCCGCCGCGCGGCGTCAGCGATAGCCTCGACGTGTGCCCGAATCGACGCCCTCGCTGGGTCTGACGCCGCTGTCCCGGGTCCGTCTCGACGAGCTGCTGCAGGAGATGCAGAACCGGGTCGGTGACATCGTGGCCAGCCGGGAGCGGCTTCGCGCGCTGCTGGACGCGGTCGTCGGCATCGGCTCGGACCTGGATCTGCGTAGCACCCTGCAACGAATCGTGGAGGCGGCCTGCGCACTGGTCGGCGCCCGGTACGGCGCGCTCGGCGTCCTCGCCCCCGGCCACGACAGCCTGTCCGATTTCGTCACGCACGGCATCGACCCGGCCGCGCACGCCAGGATCGGTGACCTGCCGCACGGGCGGGGTGTGCTCGGACTGCTGATCACCGATCCGCGGCCGGTGCGGTTCCCGGACATCACCAAGCACCCCAAGTCGTACGGGTTCCCGCCCCACCACCCGCCGATGCACACGTTCCTCGGCGTGCCGGTGCGCACCCGCGACCACATCTTCGGCAACCTCTATCTGGCCGAGAAGCAGGGTTCGGCACAGTTCAGCGAGGACGACGAGGAGATCGTGGTGGCGCTGGCCGCCGCGGCCGGCGTCGCCATCGACAACGCCCGGCTCTACGAGCTGGCCCAGCGGCGGCAGCGGTGGCTGGAGGCGGCCGCTGAGATCACCGGTGTGCTGCTGGGCACCGTGCGGCGGACCGAGGCGCTGCGCCTGATCGCCCGCCGGGCCCGGGAGGTGGCCGACTCCGCGCTGGTGCTGGTGCTGCTCTACGAGGAGGAGAACGCCCGGTACCGGATCGAGGTGTCCGAGGGCGCCGATCTGGCCGGCCGCTACCTCACCGCCGACTCGTTCGGCGACGGGCCGTTCCAGCTGGTCGAGGATCTGCCGGCGGCCGCCGAGTGGCCGGGGCCGGTCCCGGACGGCCCGGCCCTGGTGGCACCGCTGGCCGGCGGCGACCTGCGGCAGGGTGTGCTGGTCGTCAGCGGCCCGGCCGGCACCGAAGACGCCGCGCTGCTCTCCACGTTCGCCGGGCAGGCCGCCCTCGCCCTGGAACGTGCCCGCGCCCAGGAGGAACGCGAGCTGCTGGTGGTGCTGGAGGACCGGGAGCGGATCGCCCGGGACCTGCACGACGTGGTGATCCAGCGCCTGTTCGCCACCGGCATGCAGCTGCAGGGCGCCGCAGCTCCGGCCGGCACCCGGCCCGAGGTGATCAAGCGGATCAACGCCGCCGTCGACGACCTGGACGCCACCATCCGCGACATCCGCCGGTCGATCTTCGAGCTGCGCGCCCCGGTCGGCGCGACCCTGCGCACCGAACTGCGCGACACCTGCGACGCCGCGCTGGACACGCTCGGCTTCCGGCCGGTCCTGGAGACCGTCGGCCCGGTGGAGAGCGCCGTCCCCGACGACATCGTGCCCGAGCTGGTCGCCGTTCTGCGGGAGGCGCTGGCGAACGTGGCCCGGCACGCGGGCGCCGGCAGCGTCCGCGTCTCGGTGCGGGTCGCCGGCGACGAGGTGATCCTGCAGATCGAGGACGACGGGGTCGGCTTCGACCCGGCGCTGGCCCGCGGCGGCGTGATCAACATGGGCGAGCGGGCCGGCGATCTCGGCGGCTCGTTCGAGGCGGGCCCGCGCCCGGACGGCACCGGCACGCTGGTCACCTGGCGCGTCCCGCTGAGCTGACCGGCCCGCCCACATCCCGCAACACCAAGCGTGTGAACTTACGGCGCGATCCGAACCTGAACTTCACACACCGAGCTCAGCCCGGCGGTCGCGGCAAAGGCCGGACCAGCCGCCCGGATCGCGCGGCACTGGCGGGACGGCCTGGGGTGGCCGGGACGGTTGCTCACCCGTACCAAAACGTGGGGTGAGGCGTGCGAGATCCCGCCCGGCCGGGACCTTCGGCCCTTATCCGCGACGCGGCGCGCGGGCACCGTGGAGGGACCACCCGTTGAAGGAGAACCGCCGTGACCTGCTACGACGAGTCCGACCTGCGGCGCGCCGCCGCGGCCGGCATCCAGGCGCCCTCCATGCACAACAGCCAGCCGTGGGCGTTCCGGCTGCGTGACGGAGCCATCGAGGTGCTCACCGCCCCGGACCGGCAGCTCGCCGTCGCCGACGGCAGCGGCTGGGCGATGCGGCTGGCCTGCGGCTCGGCCACCTTCAACGCCCGGCTCGCGCTGGCCCGGGCGGGCACCCCGGCGCAGGTGCGGCTGCTGCCGGACCCGGACCGCCCGGAGATCATCGCCCGGTTGACCGCGGGGCGCCGGCGCCCTCCGACGTACGCCGAACGCGACCTGTTCTCCGCGATCGAGCGCCGGCACAGCCACCGGGACCCGTTCTGGGCCGACCCGGTGCCCACCGACACCCGGGTCCGCCTGATCGACGCCGCCCGCGCCGAGAACGCCTGGCTGGACCTGCTCGTCGGGATGACCGCGCTGACCGGCTTCTCGGAGATCGCGCACAGCGCCGACCGGGTGCTGCGCCGCGACCACCGGTACCAGGCCGAGCTGATCACCTGGACGGACACCGAGCTGGCCTCGGACGGCATCCCGGTGGCCGCCGCGGCCGCGATCGGTGAGCCGCAGGACCTGATCCCGCAGCGCGCCTTCGGGCACCGGCGCCGGGGTGTGGGCCGCGACTACGAGCCGGAGCCCTTGGTCGGCGTCCTCGGCACGGCGGGAGACCGCCGGCTGGACCAGGTGATGGCCGGCCAGGCGCTGCAGCGGGTGCTGCTGACCGTGACCGACGCCGGGCTGGCCAGCTCGATGATCTCCCAGCCGATCGAGGTGCCGGCCGCCCGCGACCAGTTGCGGCGCTCGCTCGGCCGGTCCGGGTTCCCGCAGATCGCGTTCCGGGTCGGCTACGGCCGGCCCGGGCATCCCACGCCGCGGCGTGACGTGGAGGCGGTAATAGGCTGAGCGCATGGCGACGCTTCACCTCGACCGGGACAGCCTCGTCCACCGGCTCTCCGGAGAGGTGAAGATCGTCTCGACGATCCTGTTCACGATCATCGTGGTGGCCACGCCGCGCACCGAGTTCCTGGCCTTCGCCGGTTACGCGGTGCTGCTGGCGGTGGTCGCCGCCGTCGCCCGGGTGCCGGCCGGCTGGCTGCTGAAACGGGCCACGATCGAGCTGCCGTTCGTGCTGCTCGCGGTGACCCTGCCGATCTTCGGGGCGGGCGAGCGGGTGGACTGGCTGGGGCTGTCGCTGTCGGTGGACGGGCTGTACGGCGCGTGGAACATCTTCGCCAAGGGCACCCTGGGCGTCCTCGCCTCGCTGCTGCTCGCCGCCAGCACCACGATGCGTGACCTGATCCTGGGGCTGGACCGGCTGCGCTGCCCGACCGTCTTCACCCAGATCGCCACCTTCATGCTGCGCTACCTCGACGTGCTCGCCGACGACGCGCGGCGGATGCGGATCGCCCGGCTGGCCCGCGGTTACGACCCGCGTTTCCTGTGGCAGGCGAAGGCGTTCGCGACCGGTGTCGGCGCGCTCTTCCTGCGCTCGTACGAGCGGGGTGAGCGGGTCTATCTCGCGATGCTGTCCCGCGGCTACTCCGGCCGGCTGCCGCAGCCGTCGTCGGCGCGGGCGCCGCTGCGGGAGTGGGCGGTCTCCGCGACGCTGCCGGTGGCCTCCGCCGGGATCGCCCTGGCCGCCCTGGTCCGAGGCCCTGTTTCGTAGAGGATGGCTGGGCTGCGGCTCCTGCCCCCTCTACGAACCAGGGCCTAGCATGATCGGCATGACGCCGGCACTGATGATCAGCGGGTTGCACTATGCGTACCCGGACGGGCGCGCGGCGCTGAACGGGGTGGACCTGACGGTCGCGCCCGGTGAGCGGGTCGCGCTGCTCGGCCCGAACGGGGCCGGCAAGACGACGCTGGTGCTGCACCTCAACGGCATCCTGCACGGCGGGGCGGGCCGGGTGGAGATCTCCGGACTGCCGGTCACGCCCGGCGACCGCCCGGCGATCACCGAGATCCGCCGCCGGGTCGGCGTCGTCTTCCAGGATCCTGACGATCAGCTCTTCATGCCTTCGGTCGCGGAGGACGTCGCTTTCGGACCGCACAATCTGGGGGTACGCGGAACCGAGCTCGACGATCGGGTCGATGCGGCCCTGGCTGCCGTGGGGATGTCGGAGCACCGCGACCAGGTGCCGCATCACCTCTCGTTCGGGCAGCGGCGGCGGGTGGCGGTCGCGACCGTGCTGGCGATGCAGCCGGAGATCCTGGTCCTCGACGAGCCGTCGTCCAACCTGGACCCGGCCAGCCGCCGCGAGCTGGCCGAGATCATCGAGTCACTGCCGGTGACCGTGCTGATGGTGACCCACGACCTGCCGTACGCGCTGGAGCTCTGCCCCCGCTCGGTGATCCTGGACGCCGGCCGGATCATGGCGGACGGGCCGACCGCGCAACTGTTGTCCGACCGGGAGCTGATGCGCCGGCACCGGCTGGAGCTCCCGTTCGGCTTCGACCCGGCCTCGGTCTCCCCCCGCCACTCCTGACCCGGCCCGGCTCCCCGCCCTTCACTGTGTGGGGACTTCGGGTGCGATACGCACCCGAAGTCCCCACACAAGAAGGTCAGGCGGCCTGGCTCAGCTCGGCCGGCGTCCCGGCGGCGAGCGCCCGCCACGTCAGTGGCCCGACCACCCCGTCGACCGCCAGTTCGGCGTCCCGCGTGTGCAACCGCTCCTGGAAGGACCGCACCGCCCGCTCCGTCACCGGCCCGAAGAACCCGTCGGGCTCGACGCCGACCTCCTCCTGCACACCCGCCACGGCGCTGCCCCGCGCACCCGGCCGCAGCTCCACGACCAGCGCCTGCCAGGTCCGCGGGCCGACCACGCCGTCCTCGGGAAGACCTTTGACCTGCTGGTACGCGCGTACCGCGTCACCGGTCTGCGCGCCGTAGACGCCGTCGACGGTGACTGTGTGCCCATGGGCCAGCAACAAGTACTGCAGCGTGGTGACGGAGTGGTCCTTGGAGCCCGGCCGGGTCGTCGGCCAGGGATTCATGGTGGCGGCCATACGGGGGTTCCCCTTCCTCATCATCGAGCGACGGGTATGTGCTTCCCTCACTTTCGCTGCCCGTGCCGTCGATTGAAAGGGTGAGACTGGTCTCGGCAACGGATTCGTCAGGCCCTATTTCCGAAGCAGACCGATTTGCACGCGTCAGCTCGTGTTCACCCGCGCGATCGTGTGCCCTCCTGCGCCGAACGGCGCACACGCACGAGCGGGCGAACAGGAGCGAGCGGGCGGCCGGCGCCCCGGAGCGGGCGCCGGCCACCGGTCAGTGCTCGGCCCAGTCCCCGAGCGACCAGTCCCGCACCTCCGGCATGTCCTCCAGGTGCTCCACCACGTACTTCTCGTGCTTGGCCAGCTGCGCCTCGCACCACGCCTTCAGCTCGGTGGCGCCCACCGGCAGCCGCTTCGCGTTGTTGATCGCGTCCATCACCAGGTGGTACCGCGACGCCCGGTTACGCACCGTCATGTCGAACGGCGTCGTGGTGGTGCCCTGCTCGATGAAGCCGCGCACCCGGAACCGGTCGGCGTCCGGCCGGCCGTGCACCAGCTGGTGGATGGCGCCCGGGTAGCCGTGGAAGGCGAACACCACGTCGACGTGGTCGGTGAACAGCTCGCGGAACATGGTCTCGCTCATGCCGTGCGGGTGGTCCTTGGGCCGCGGCAGCGTCATCAGGTTGACCACGTTGACCACGCGGACCTTCATCTGCGGCAGCTTCTCCATCAGGATCCGGGCGGCCGCCACGGTCTCCATGGTGACCACGTCGCCGGCGCACGCCAGCACGATGTCCGGGTCGCTGTTGCCGTCATCGGTGCCGGCCCACTCCCAGACCCCGGCGCCCTTGGCGGTGTGCTCGATCGCCTGGTCCATGTCGAGCCACTGCAGCTGCGGCTGCTTGTCGATGACGATGAGATTGATGTACGACCGGGAGCGGAAGCAGTGGTCGGCGACCGAGAGCAGCGTGTTCGCGTCCGGCGGCAGGTAGACCCTGGCCACGTCGCCGCGCTGGGTCAGCACCACCTGGATCAGGCCGGGCCCCTGGTGCGAGAAACCGTTGTGGTCGTTGCGCCACGCGGTCGAGGTGAGCAGCACGTTCAGGCTGGGCACCTTGGCCCGCCACGGCAGGTGTGACGCCTCCTGCAGCCACTTGCCGTGCTGCACCGTCTGGGACGCGCTGACCATGGCGAACGCCTCGTACGTGGCGAACATGCCGTGCCGGCCGGTGAGGTTGTAGCCCTCGAGCCAGCCGTGGCAGTTGTGCTCGGAGAGCACCTCCATGACCCGGCCGTTGCGGCTGAGCTTCACGTCGTCGTCGTTGACCGACTCCATGAACGCGCGGTCGGAGACCTCGAAGACGGCGCCGAGCCGGTTGCTGTTGGTCTCGTCCGGGCAGAACAGCCGGAACCGGTCGCCGTTGCGCGCGTAGATGTCGCGCATCAGCTCGCCGAGCTTGCGGGTCGACTCGGCCCGCAACGCGGCCGGCTGCTTCACGTCGATCGCGTAGTCCCGGAAGTCGGGCATGTCCAGGTCGCGGGTGAGCCGGCCGCCGTTGGCGTGCGGGGTGGCGCTCATCCGCAGGTCGCCGTCGGGCGCCAGGGACCGCACCAGTTCGGCCGGCGCGCCGGTGGTGTCGAACAGCTCCTCCGGCCGGTACGACCGCAGCCACTTCTCCAGCTCGCGAAGGTGGTCCTCGTTGCCCTTGACGCCGGAGAGCGGCACCTGGTGCGAACGCCAGGACCCGGTCACCGTGATGCCGTCGATCTTCTCCGGCCCGGTCCAGCCCTTCGGTGTCCGCATGACGATCAGCGGCCAGCGCGGCCGGGTGCCGTCCCAGCTGCCGTCGCGGGCGGCGATCTGAATCGCCCGGATCTTGCGCCACGCCTCGGCCAGCACCGCGGCGAACCGGTGGTGCATGCCCGGCAGGTCGTCACCCCCGACCTCGATCACGTCGTAGCCGTGGCCCTCGAGGAGTTTGCGCACCTCGGCCGGGTCCTTGCGGGCCAGCACGGTCGGCCCGGCGATCTTCGCGCCGTTGAGGTGCAGGATCGGCAGGACCGCGCCGTCGTGCTCCGGGTTCAGGAACGAGATGCCCTTCCAGGAACCCTCCAGGGGCCCGGTCTCGGCCTCGCCGTCGCCGACCACCGCGATGGCGAGCAGGTCGGGGTTGTCCATCACCGCGCCGAACGCGTGCACCAGGACATAACCCAGCTCGCCGCCCTCGTGGATCGAGCCGGGCGTGGTCACCGACACGTGGCTGGGGATGCCGCCGGGGCTGGAGAACTGACGGAACAGCCGCAGCATGCCGTCCTCGTCGAGGCTCACCTTCGGGTAGACCTCGGAGTACGTGCCCTCCAGATAACCGGCCGCCACCAGCGCGGGCCCGCCGTGTCCCGGCCCGGCGAGGTAGATGGCCTGCTGCCCGGTCTGCTTGATCAGGCGGGACACATGGGCGTAGACGAAGGACAGGCCCGGGCTGGTGCCCCAGTGGCCGAGCAGGCGCGGCTTGATGTGCTCGTTGGTGAGCGGCTCACGCAGCAGCGGGTTGCCCTGCAGATAGATCTGACCGACGGTGAGGTAGTTGTTCGCCCGCCACCAGGCGTCCAGGGCGGCGACCTCGGTGTCGTCCGGGGCGGCCAGCCTCCGGACGGTCTCCTCGTCGAGCGTGGCGGCCGGGTTGTCCGAAACGGCGGTCACGGTCATTCCTCTCGATGGGCTTCGAGTGTTCTGTCCTGACTGGTCAAGGTCAACGTATCGGGCGCCTCCAGACGCCACAGGGGTCTTTGGACCCCTCCCGACGGGACGTTACCCCTGCCTCTCCGCCACATGCCTCGATCGCGGAGATGCCCGGTGACCCGATCGGGTCACCGGGCATCTCGGCGCTCTCAGCCCAGGGTGAGGGTGCAGCTGTCCTCGTCGGCGCCCACCTCGGTCACCGCGTTGCCGAGCTGGACCCGCCACGGCAGTGCCTCGCCTGCCCGTCCCACCCGGATCCCGGTGCCCTCCCGGGTCACCGTGAAGACGGTGTCCGAGCCGGCCGGCCCGGGCACCACCACCGCGGTCCGGCCCTCGGCGATCTCGAACAGCCGCAGGGTGACGCCGTCCCGGTAGTCGTAGTCCGGCTTGTCCTGCCGCGCGCCCACCGGGATGACCGCGCCCGGGCGGACGAGCAGCGGCGCGCTGTCGAAGCCGTGGGTCTCGGTCACCCAGACCGGTCCCTCGACGACCTCACCGGTGACGTACCGGGTCCACCGGCCGGCCGGCACGTAGTAGGAGACCTCGCCGCCGGCGCTGAAGACCGGGGCGACCAGCAGATCGTTGCCGAGCAGGTACTGCCGGTCCAGGTGGGTGACGGCCGGGTCGCCGGGGAAGGCGAAGGCCATCGGGCGCATCACCGGCAGGCCGTCCAGGTGCGCTTCGCGGGCGGCGCCGAACAGGTACGGCATGAGCCGGTACTTGAGGCGGGTGAAGGTCCGCAGGACGTCCACCGCCTCCTCGTCGAACTCCCACGGCACCCGGTACGACGTGCTGCCGTGCAGCCGGCTGTGCGAGCTGAGCAGCCCGAAGGCGATCCACCGCTTGAACACGGCCGGGTCCGGCATCCCCTCGAAGCCGCCGATGTCGTGGCTCCAGAAGCCGAAGCCGGAGGACATCAGCGACAGCCCGCCGCGCAGGCTCTCCGCCATCGACTCGAAGGTGCTGGAGTTGTCGCCGCCCCAGTGCACCGGGAACTGCTGCCCGCCGACCGTCGCCGACCGGGCGAACAGCACCGCCTCGCCCTCGCCCCGCACCTGTTTCAGGACGTCGAAGACGACCTGGTTGTAGAGCTGCGTGTAGTAGTTGTGCATCCGCTCCGGGTCGGAGCCGTCGTGCCACACCACGTCGGTCGGGATGCGCTCGCCGAAGTCCGACTTGAACGCGTCGACACCCATCTCGGCCAGGGCCCGCAGCTTGTCCGCGTACCACTCGCGGGCGGCCGGGTTGGTGAAGTCGACCAGGCCCATGCCGGCCTGCCACAGGTCCCATTGGAAGACGTCGCCGTTCGCCTTCTTCACCAGGTAGCCGTGGGCCCGGCCCTCGGCGAACAGCGGTGAGCGCTGCGCGATGTACGGGTTGATCCACAGGCAGATCCGCAGGCCCTTGCCGGCGAGCCGCTTGAGCATGCCCGGCGGGTCGGGGAAGACGCGGGTGTCCCACTCGAAGTCGCACCAGGAGAACTCGCGCATCCAGAAGGTGTCGAAGTGGAAGACGCTCAACGGCAGGTCCCGGTCGGCCATCCCGTCGATGAACTTGTTGACCGTCTCCTCGTCGTACGACGTGGTGAACGACGTGGTCAGCCAGAGGCCGAACGACCACGCCGGGGGCAGCGCCGGCCGCCCGGTCAGCGCGGTGTACTTGCGGATCACCTCGGCCGGTGTCGGCCCGTAGATCACCAGGTAGGACAGGCTCTGCCCGGCGACGCTGAACTGGGTGCGCGACACCATCTCCGAGGCGACCTCGAAGGACACCTTGCCGGGGTGGTCGACCAGTACGCCGTACCCGGCGTTGGTGAAGTAGAACGGAACGTTCTTGTAGGCCTGCTCGCTGCTGGTGCCGCCGTCCTCGTTCCAGATGTCGACGCTCTGGCCGTTCTTCACCAGCGGGCCGAAGCGCTCGCCGAGACCGTACACCGCCTCGCCGACACCGAGGTCGAGCTGCTCGTGGACGTAGTGGCGCCCGTCGAGGGTGTCGACGACGCCCATGCCCTTCCAGCCGCTGCCGGTGATCCGCCGCCCGTCGGCGAGGAAGTCCAGGCCCCACTTCTCCCCGGCGGTGAACCGCGCGGTCAGCGCGCCCGAGGTGAGCGTCAGGTCGTCCACAGTGACGTCGACCGGCTGTGTGTCGATGGTGAACGCCGGCAGGCGCGGCTCCTCGCCCTGGAAGTGCTCGACGGTGACCCGGATGACGTCCGGTGCCGGCGCGGTGCAGGTGACCGTGATGAGCGGCGCGTTCAGCGTGTCACCGCGGTGCCGGACCGGCCTGGTGGCGGCGTAGACGGTCAGGGAGTCCGGCCCGGTCCGGCTGTCCAGCAGGTGTGCCGGGTGCAGCACGGTGAGGCCGTCGCGTTTGCGCCAATAGCCGTCGGTGAACTTCATGCGAGTCCTTTACTTGATGGCGCCGGCGGCGATGCCGCGCGTGAGGGTCCGCTGGAAGATGAGGAAGAAGAGCATCGCGGGCAGGATGCCGATCAGGGCCGAGGCGCTGGTCGTGGTGGCGTCCATCAACCGGTCGCCCTGCAGGACGCCGAGCGCCACCGGGACGGTCTGGTTGTCGTTGGAGATCAGGAAGACCAGCGGCAGGAAGAACTCGTTCCATGTCCAGATGAAGAAGAACGTGAACAGCACGCCGAGGGTCGGCCGGCTGACCGGGACCACCACCCGCCACAGGGTCAGCCATTTGCCGGCGCCGTCCACCGAGGCGGCGTCCAGCAGCTCGCGGGGGAACTCGCTGTAGACCGAGGTGAGCAGGTACGTGCCGAAGGCGCTCTGGATGACGGTGAAGATGATGATGATCGCGATCAGGTTGTCGTAGAGGCCCGCCTCCTTGGAGATGTAGTACAGCGGGTAGACCAGCACCTCCTGCGGCAACAGGTTCGCGACCAGGAAGAACACCAGGAACCAGACACGGCCTTTGACCCGGCCGATACCGAGGGCGTACGCGTTCAGGATGGACAGCACGACGCCGAGCACCGCGACGGTGAGGCTGGTGACGAAGCTGTTCCAGAGTTTCTGCCCGAAGTTCACCCGGTTCCAGAAGTCGACGATCCCGTCCCAGTACAGGCTCGTCGGAATCGAGAGCGGGCCGCTGCCCGCGTAATCCGCCGGGCTCTTCACCGCGTTCAGCGCGACCACCAGCAGCGGGCCGACCAGCAGCAGGAACAGCACCAGCAGGCCGGCCAGCACAAAGAACCGGGCCGGGTTGCGATGCCGCATCGCGGTCGGCGCCTCGCCGGACGGGATCCGCGCGGACGACTTCTCCACCACAGCGGTCATGAGTTCTCCTCCGCACGGTGCTGCAGCCGCAGGAAGACGAAGGCGAGCACGACGATCAGGACAGTGAGCACAGTGGAGATCGCCGAGCCGTACCCCACCTGGGCCTTCTCGAAGAAGTTGCGGTAGGCGAAGTAGGACGGCACCAGCGTCGCGTTGCTCGGGCCGCCGCCGGTGAGCACGAACACCTGCCCGAAGATCTTCAGCGCGGCGATCGTGGTGGTGATCAGCACGACGTAGAACTCCGGCCGGATCATGTACACCGTGATCTTGCGGAACCGCTGGAACCAGGTGGCGCCGTCCAGGTCCGCGGCCTCGTAGATGGACGGGTCGATGCGCTGCAGGCCGGACATGAACATGACGATCGGGTAGCCGAGCTGGAACCAGACCATCACGGCCATCACGCTGTACAGCGCCCAGTCCGGGTCGCCGAGCCAGTTCTTCGCCAGCCCGTCCAGGCCCACGGCCTCCAGGATCCGGTTGAGAGCCCCGTAACCCGGGTGCAGGATCCAGCTCCACACGATGCCGGTGACGGCGACCGGGATGACCTGCGGCAGGTAGTAGCCGGACCGGAAGAAGCCGGCCCAGCGGTCCCCGAAGTGCTTGGCCACGTAATCGAAGAGCACCGCCGCGAGCACCAGGCCCAGCAGCGTGGGGATCACCGCCATCGCGATGATCAGCAGCAGGATGTTGCTGAACGACTGCCAGAACAGCGCGTCGGCGAAGAGCCGGGTGTAGTTGTCGAGGCCGACCCACCGGGGGCTGCCGACGCCGGTCCACCGGGTGAAACTGACGTAGACCGTCATGACCAGCGGAACGATGATCACCGCGATCGAGGCGAGGACCCCGGGGATCAGATAGACCGCGTACCCGCGGTTCTTGAGATTGCTGCCGGCCATGCCGGGCCCCTTTCCGCGCGGTGCGGGCGGCGGGTCACCCCACCGCCCGCGCCCGCTCACTTGCCCAGGTCGGCGAGGTTCTCGTCGTACGGCTTGGCGATCTCGTCGAGGAAGGCGTCCGGCGTCTTCGAGCCGTTGATCAGGCCCTGCACGCCGGCGACCAGCACGTCGTAGTAGCCCGGCGCCGGCCAGTCCGGGTAGAAGGCGAGGCCGTCACCGGTCGAGATCTTGTTGAAGGTCTCCACCAGCTCCTTGTTCTTCGGGTCGGTGATCTGCGCCGGGTCGGCCGCCACCGGCAGGCCGCCGCTGTTGCCGAGCAGCGCCTGGACCTCCGGCGACATGGTGATGTCGATGAAGTCGTACGCCAGCGCCTTGGCCTTGCTCTTCTCCGGCACCACCCACAGGTTGCCGCTGGAGCCCGGGTGCAGGGTGTTGCCCGGGAACAGGAAGGTGCCCCAGTCGAAGTCCTTGATCTCGGTGGCGAACCGGCCGTACCACCAGCTGCCGGAGATCAGGATCGGGAACTTGCCCTGGGTGAACGAGACACCCATGTCCTCGGCCTTGATGCCGGCCGAGTCCTTGCTGATGTAGCCCTTGGACACCCAGTCCGCGAACGTCTGCGCGGCATAGGTGAGCTGCGGCCCCTTGAAGTCGACCTTGTTCTTGTAGAGCTGGTAGTCGTCGACGAACGCCCGGTCCGCCTTGGAGAGCGCCAGCTCGTAGAAGATCTGCTGTGCCGGGTACTCCGCGCCGCCGACGGCCAGCGGCGTCACCTTGTTCTGGACGAACGTGTCCATCACCTTGGTGAACTCGTCCAGCGTGGTGGGGACGGCCAGCTGGTACTTGTCGAACAGTTCCTTGTTGTAGTACACGGTCACGAACTCGCCGTAGTTGGGCACCCCGAAGAAGTTGCCGGAGCCCATGATGCCGTCCTGGTCGTACCGCGCGGTGGTCTGCAGGCTCGGGCTCAGCTTCTTGTCCCACCCGCGCGAGGTCATCTGCTCCGAGAGGTCGGTCAGCAGGCCCTGCTTGGAGAGCAGGCCGGCGGTCGCGTTGCCCTTGTTGTACTCCATGATGTCGGGCGCGCTGTCCGAGTTGAGGATCATCTGGGCGTTCTGCTGGATCTGCTCGAAGCCCTTCTCCTCGAACTTCACCTCGACGCCGGGGTGGCCGGCCTTGAACAGCTCGATCGCCTTGTTCCAGGCGATGCCCATGGCGCTGGTCGGGCCTTCGTAGTGCCAGAGGGTCAGGGTCTTGGCGTCGGCGCCCGGCTCGTTGCCGCCGTCGTCACCACCGCAGGCGGTGAGGCCGAGCGACGCTGTCAGGAACAACGCGGCGGCCGCGATCCCGGTTCGTGATCGGAACATGCCGTCCTCCCAGGGGGACTGGATTCGTCGAAGCGTTTCGACAACATCGCTGCGCCTGTCGAGCCCCAGCTGTTCGCAACCAGTTGTCGAAGCGCTTCGACGATGTGCCTTGCCGAGAAACTAAGGAACGAGCGGTATTCGTGTCAACGGTGTGACGCAGAGATTTCGCGGCAGCTGGCACGCTCGACCAGGCTCGGCGCGAGCAGGCGGGTGTACTCCACGCGGCGCCCGTCGAGCAGGCGCATGGCGGTCTCGACCGCGAGGGTGCCGACGTCGTGCGCCGGGATGTCGATCGACGTGAGGTGCACCGGCATGGCGGTCGCCACATCCCGCGGGCAGATCGCGACGATCGAGATGTCCTCCGGCACCCGCCGGCCGGTGGCCTGCAACAGGTCCAGCAGCGGCCGCAGCGCCTCCTCGTTGTGCACCACGAGCGCGGTCAGACCGGGCAGCTCGGTGTCGAGGTCGGCCAGGCTCGCCCGGACCCCCTCGGCGCCCGGCTCGCACGGGTGCGTGACTGTGCGCAGGCCCAGCTCCGCCGAGGCCTCCAGGAAGCCGGTGAGGAACCGGTCCGCGTACGTCGTCTGCCGCCGGTAGACGGCCGGCGACGGGCCGACCAGGCCGATCCGCCGGTGGCCGTGGCCGGCCAGATGCTCCAGCGCCGTCCGCGCCGCCGCACCGAAGTCCAGGTCCACGCAGGCGATGCCGGTGTGGTCGGCGGGCAGGCCGATCAGCACCGACGGCTGCTTCAGCCGGCGCAGCGCCGGGATCCGCAGGTCGTCGCGTTCCAGGTCCATCAGGATCAGCGCGTCGACCATGGTGCTGTGCGCGACCCGCTCCAGCCCCGCGGTGCCCTCGTCCTTGGTCAACAGCAGCACGTCATGGTTGTACGACCTGGCGGCGGTGACCACCGCGGTGGCGAACTGCATGATGACCGGCACGTTGACGTCCACCCGCAGCGGCGCGACCAGCGCGAGCACGTTGGTCTTGCTGCTGGCCAGGGCGCGGGCGCCGGCATGCGGATGGAAGCCGAGCTCGGCGATGGCGGCCTGCACCCGGGCCCGGGTCTCGGCCGAGATCGGGCGGCGGCCACTCAGAACGTACGACACGGTGCTGGGCGACACGCCGGCCGCTCGGGCGACGTCGTTGATCGTCGGCACCGCACCTCCCCAAGTCACCCGGTCTTTCCCCAAGACCTCTCCCCTCGTCGGATCCTACTGATCTGTTGTTCACCACATCCGCCGCAGCCCACCGCGTGGACTTCCGGCTCGAATCGAGCCCGAACTTCACACGCCGGAGCGGGGTCAGCGGAGGGTGAAGGTGGCCAGGCGCAGGCCGGGGCTGAGCACCAGATAGACGTCCTGGCGGCCGGAGGCGCGGGACAGGGGCGCGGACACATCGGCGTAGGAGTAGACCCCGCCGGTTTCGTCGAGCGTCGCGGTCCCGAGCAGCCGCCCGGTCGGCGACGCGAGCCGGACCTGCACGGTCCCGGCCCCCGAAGCGCGACCGGTGAACGTGGTGGCGCCCCGCAGAGCGACATCACGGAAGGCGAGCCAGTCGCCGGCCGCCGCGGCCCCCACCACGGTGCCGCGCGCCTTGCTCTCGTCGAGCAACCTCACTCCGGCGTACGCGTCAAAGGTCTCGGCCCGCGTCGGCTTCGCCAGGTCCCGGGCCGGGATGGTCTCCCCGCGCACGGCAAGGGCCGCCCGCTGCCGGATGTCCGCCGACGACGATCCGAGCAGCACGTCGTGCACCGAGGTCTCCACCACCCAGCGTTGCCGGGTCTGGTCCCACCGGGCCAGGTCGGCCGGCCGGAGACGGAACGTGACCGTCGTGGACTGCCCCGGCCGCAGCGCCACCTTCCGGAAGTCGCGGAGCTGCCGGTTCGGGGTCACGTCCCGGGAGGTGCGCTGGTGGGTGTAGAGCTGGACCACCTCGTCACCGGCACGCCGGCCGGTGTTGGTCACCGTGAGCCTGACCTTGCCGTCACGCACGACGGGACGGCCGTATGCGAACGACGTGTACGACAGCCCGTGCCCGAACGCGTAGAGCGGCTTCGCGTCGCTGTACAGGTACGTCTGCCCGGTGCTGATGATGTCGTACTGGTTGAGGTCGGCCGGCAGGTCCCGGTCCGAGGAGTACCAGGTCTGGGTGACCCGGCCGGACGGGTTCACGTCACCCCAGAGCACGTCGGCCACCGCGTTCCCGGTCTCCGCACCGGCGTGCGTGGTCCACAGGATGCCCGGCACGTGCCGCTGTGCCCAGGTGATCGTCTGCGGGTAGCTGCTCTGCAGCACCACCACGGTCCGCGGGTTGGCCGCCCGGACCGCCTTGATCAGCGCCTCCTGCCGCTCGCCCAGCCCGGTCGTGGTGCGGTCGTGCACCTCGCGGCCGGCCACGAACGGGTCGGTGCCGACCACGACCACCGCGGTGTCCGCCTTGCGGGCCTGCGCGGCCGCCGTGGCCACGCCGTCGACGAGCAGCTCACGGGTGAACCGGGCCGCGCCGGCCAGGTCCTGGGAGCCGAGCGCCAGTTTGCCGTCGGCGTCGACGGTGACGTAGCGGTTCGGGCCGAACCAGGACTCCTGCGTCTCGTACCCGGCGTAGCGCAGCGCCACCGTGCCGTCCGCCTGCTCCTCGATCTCGAACTGCTGCTGGACGAACCAGCCGGTCGGGGTGTTCTCGGCGGTGACGAACGGCCCCCAGTTGTAGCCGAGCATCCGGCCGTTCCCGACGTTGCGCAGGGTGGAGACGCCGTCGCCCCAGTCCACGCTGTCGAACTGGGCGGCCGGCCCGGCCGCGGTCCCGGTCGCGGTCACGGCATCGGCGCCGGTGGTGCCGGTCGCGGTCACGTAATTGCCGGTGGACACGGACTTCAGCGCGATCCGGTCGGCCCCGAAGCTGCTGGTCACCGACGAGGCGCGGGAACGGATGCCGTCGAGCGCCGTCACCTTGTACGGGAGCTGTCCCCCGTACCAGTCGGTGTAGAGCTCGTCGGCGAGCGGACCGCTGACCGCGACCGACCCGCCCGGCCGCAGCGGCAGGATCCCCTTGTTCTTCAGCAGCACCGATGCCTCGCCGGCGGTCTCCCGGGCCAGCGCGCGATGCTTCGGGCTGTCGATCACCGAGGGCGGGATGTCCGCGTGCGGGCCGCCGTCCGGGTCGAACTCGCCGAGCCGGAACCGGATGCTCAGCGCGTTGCCGACCGCGGTGTCCACATCGGCCTCGGTGAGCAGTCCCGCGGCCAGCGCCGCCCGGATCGCGGTGACGGTGGGCTCGGCGTTGGTGTCGTTGACCGTGAAGCTGTCCACGCCGGCCTTGATCGTCGCGGCGTTCGCCTCGGCCTGGGTGGCGAAGTAGGCCTGCGAGCCGGTCAGGTTGGTCGGCGCCCAGGCGTCGCTGACGTTGAACAGCCGCCGGTCGCTCCAGTCGCGGACCAGGCTGTTCAGGTCCGGGTCCACGGTGGCGGGCCGGCCGTTGATCAGGTTGTAGGAGGCCATCACGCCGGTGGCCGCGTCGTTGTTGAGCGCGATCCGGAACGGTGCCCGCTCGTACTCGTTGAGCACCCGCTGCGGCACGTTGGACGAGGTCACGTCCCGCCGGGTCTCGTTGTTGTACGCCGCGTAGTGCTTGAGGGTCGGCGCCACCTTCAGATGATCGGGGTCGTCGCCCTGGAGCCCGTGCCCGTACGCGGTGGCGATCGCCCCGGTCAGCAGCGGGTCCTCGGAGTAGCCCTCCTCGTTGCGGCCCCACCGAGGGTCGCGCAGCAGGTTGACCACCGGCGCCCAGGCGTTCAGCCCCCAGACCACCGGGTCGCGGGCATGGAAGCCACGCAGCTCGTCGCCGACCGCCGAGCCGACCCGCTCGATCAGCTCCGGGTCCCACGTGCTGGCCAGGCCGACAGCCTGCGGGAAGACCGTCGCGGTGGCGTCCACCTTGCTGTTGGTGCGGTAGTCGTTGGACCAGGCGACGCCGTGCAGCGCCTCGGTGCCGGTCTTGAACACCTGGATACCGAGCCGGGGGATCGCCGGCTGGTACTGGTGGAGCAGGGAGATCTTCTCGTCCAGGGTGAGCCGGCCGACGAGGTCGTCGACCCGGGTCGCCAGGGGCAGGCGGGGGTCACGGAACGCCCACGCCGGGTCGGCGTGGGCCACCGCCGGCACGAGGGGCGTGACCAGAAGGGCGGCGGCGAGCAGCGCGAAGCCGCGTCTGCGCATGTCGTTTCTCCTGAGGAAGAGGATTCGTCGAAGCGCTTCGACGGACAGCCGGACGGAAACGTCGGGAACAAGGGTGCGGTGCGGTCACCATAGATCGGCGCTGATGCGCCGGGCAACACCCTCCGCCGCTTTGCCGGGATCCGGCGGTAACACGTCCGGCAGAATGGGCCGGGTGCGACTCATCGTGATCGGGGGCGACGCGGCCGGGATGTCCGCCGCCTCACAGGCCCGCAAACGCCGTCCCGGCAAGGACCTCGAGGTCCTCGCGTTCGAACGCGGCGACTTCACGTCGTACTCGGCGTGCGGCATCCCGTACTGGATCGGCGGCCTCGTCGACGGGCCGGACGCGCTCGTCGCCCGCGACCCGGCGACGTTCCGCGAGGCCGGCATCGAGGTGCGCACCCGGCACGAGGTGACCGAAATCGATCTGGCCGCGCGCACCGTGACGGTCCGCGACCTGAACGCCGGCCGGGACGCGACGGAGGGCTTCGACGAGCTGGTCTACGCCACCGGAGCCACCCCGGTGCGGCCACCCTGGGCGCGGACTGCGGCGCAGGGGGTGTTCGGGGTGCAGACCCTGGGGGACGGCGCGACGCTGAACGCCTGGCTGGACGCCGAGCCCCGGCCGGAGACCGCCGTGGTGATCGGCGCCGGCTACATCGGCGTGGAGATGGCCGAGGCCCTGCAACGCCGCGGCCTGCGGGTGTCGCTCGTGGAGAAGGCCGCGCAGCCGATGTCCACCGTGGATCCGGACATGGGCGGGCTGATCGGCGATTCGATCCACAAGCTCGGCATCGACCTGCGCACCGGGGTCACGGTCGAGGGCCTGGAGACCTCCGGGGACCGGATCCGGGCGGTGGTCACCGACCACGGGACGCTGCCGGCCGACGTCGTGGTCCTGGGTCTGGGGGTACGGCCGAACAGCGCGCTCGCCGAGGCGGCCGGCATCACCCTGGGCGCGACCGGGGCGCTCGCCACCGACCTGCGCCAGCGGGTCCGCCACGCCGAGGGCGTCTGGGCGGCCGGCGACTGCACCGAGGTGCTCAACCTGGTCAGCGGGCGGCCGGTGCACGTGCCGCTGGGCACCCACGCGAACAAGCAGGGCCGGGTCGCCGGGATCAACATCGGCGGCGGGTACGCCACGTTCCCCGGCATCGTCGGCACCGGCATCACCAAGATCTGCGACCTGGAGGTGGCCCGGACCGGGCTCACCTCGGCCGAGGCCGAGGCCGCCGGCTTCCGCGTGGTGACCGCCACGGTCGAGTCGACGAACCGCGCCGGGTACATGCCCGGCGCCGTCCCGATGACCGTCAAGGTAATAGCCGAGCAGGACACCGGGCTGCTGCTCGGCGCCCAGATCGTGGGGAAGACCGAGGCGGCCAAGCGCATCGACGCGTTCGCGGTGGCCGTGTGGAACAGGATGACGGTCACCGGGATGACCGCTCTTGATCTGGGTTACGCCCCGCCGTACGCCCCGGTCTGGGACCCGGTGCTGATCGCCGCCCGCAAGGCCGGCGAAGCGCTGGGCTAGGCGCTCCGCACGAGATGCACCAGCACGACCGGGGTCTCCTGGCCGGCCCAGCAGCCGGTCAGGACGCCCTCGTCGGCCGGGTCGATCGCCACCGTCGGCACCCGGTTGATCTGCACCTGCACCGGGCCGGTCGACTCGACGCCGCTGCCGGTCAGCTTGAGGTCGGGCTCCCGGGGCACGCGCGCGCCGTCGTCCTCCACCTCCTCAGGGGCCTCGTGGCCGGCTTCGCGAATGACGTTCGCGACCACGGCCAGATAGACCGGGTCGCCGGCGGCGTCATAGACCCACCGCTCCCCCAGCACCGAGTGCTGCACGGTGCCGACGAGAAACGCCTCGGCCCCGGCCAGCGGCGCGCCCCGATAGGTGAGCGGCACATGCAGCGCCGGCCCGTCCCCGGCGCGAATCAGCATGGTCTCGATACCCACCTCCCCGTCCGGGTCATCGAACCGGGCGGCAGCGACGCGGGTCACCGTGGGCTCCGCCGACCCGTCGTACCACGGCTGGTCCGGCAGCCACCCGGCCAGCAGTTCGGGCTTGCTCGGGGTGATCTGCGCCTTGTGGAGAATCGCCATGCCGGGAAGCCTAGGGGGTGTGCGACAGCATCCGCTGGTCTGGTCCATACCTGTCATGTTTCTGCTCGTTCTGCTCGCCATGCCGTTCAACGAGGCCTTCTACGTGCAGCTCGTCAACTACGATCCGCAGGGCGACGGCCAGCAGTGGGAGTGGAACCACACCACCCAAGTGTTCCGGCACACCTCGGGCATCCTGCTCGGCCAGTTGCTGTCGCTGGTCGTGGGCGTCGCGCTGGCCCGCCGCCATCCGGGCCGCGCCGCGGTCAAGCTGGCGATCCCGCTCAGCGTGGTGCTCGGCGTCATCGGCCTCACCGTGGCGCAGCTCCTCGGCGGCGAGCCGGCGGCGGTCTACGACTTCACCCTGCCGTGGGCAGTGATCGCGGCGGAACTGGTCGCCTATCCTCTCGCAGCAACGTTCGGCGCCGGGCTCGGTACTCTCCTGGTCCACCGGGAAGTCCCGCGCCGCTTCGTGATGGTCGCCGCCGTCCTCGCCGCCGGGCTGTGGCTGATCATGACGGTGGCCGGGCTGACGGAGTACGGCATGTACGCCCCGGTCTGGCTGCTCGTCGCCCTCCCCCCGCTCGCCGCCGCGGCGGCCATCAGCGGGTCAGCCCTCTCACTCGACGAGTGGGAGGACTCGGTGCTCCCCCAAGGCGACTGGGGCCACGCGGCGTCGATCGCGCTTCTCGCCGGCCTGACCGCCTGGTGCGTCGCACTCCACCTGCTCCAGCGCGTCTCCTCACGCACGCGCACGCGTGCGCTCGGGTCCTAGGCTGCCGGCATGGCGCGCGGGGATCTCGGTCCGGTCAGCGCTGCCAGACTGCTGCGCGCCGAGCTACGGCGCGCCCGGGAAAGGGCAAACCTGACGCAGTCGGAGCTCGCGAAATCAATGGACTGGAATGTCTCCAAAGTAACGCGCATCGAGCGCGGCGAGGTCGGCGTCACCAATGTGGACCTTCGCGCGCTCTGCAAGACCTTGGCTGTGGGACCGCTGGCCACCGATGAGCTGGTGCGGCGGAACCGCATCGCGCGGCGGCGCGGATGGTGGCATGACCTGACCGCTGACTTCTCGCCGTCGTACATCACATTGATCAGCCTCGAGTCCGAAGCTGTTCGTCTCCTCGAATACACGGGCAACGTCGTGCCCGGCCTCCTCCAGACACGCGCTTACGCCGAAGCGTTCTTCGCCGGTGCGAAACACATTCCCGCCGACCAAGCGGCGCGCAGCGTCGACCTGCGCATGCGACGGCAACAGGAGTTGCTGCGCTCCGGCGACCCACCGAACCTCACCGTCCTCGTGGACGAGGCTGTTCTCCACCGGCCGGCGGGCACGCCCACCAACATGGCGGAGCAGATCAGAGTCATCGCCGAGATGAGCCGGCGCTCCTTCGTCGAACTGCGTGTCCTCCCCTTCGAAGCGGCGCTGAACGCTGAGTCGAACTTCACGCTCGTCGAGAATCGCAACCTCGGCACGACGGCCTACCTCGAGGGCTTCACCGACGACATCGTCGACGACAACAGGGGCGTCGAGTTTCTCCAGCAACACTTCGCACGGCTTTGGGGCGCAGCGCTGGACGAGGCGCGGACGGGCCAGCTGCTGAGTCGTGTCGCCGCGTTCTACGAATCCGGCCGCAACCCCCGGCCCTGGCTGTGGGACTGAGCTCAGCGTAATTCCAGCCAGGGCGGTTCGCCGGGCGTCTCCAGCGACCCGGTCCCGCGCACGGCGGCCCTCAGACTGTCCCGCGCATCGCCGCCCAAACCCGCGTCCCACAACCGGGACATGGCCCGCCACCAGGTTGCCGGATCGGCGTCCGGCGGGCTCAGCCCATCGATCGTCAGCGGTTCGCGGGCGAGCAGCACAGCCAGGATCACCAGGTTGGCCGTGAACGCGGCACACGCGGTCACCACATCGGGCGGTGCCGGCTGATAGGCGGCGTACCGGCCGAACGCCCGGGACCTCGCCCGCGCCAGGAGCGACCGGACCGCCCGCACCATGTCCTGTTGCTCGACATCCGGCAGATCGCCGGCCAGACTGCGGCCGAAGTGCAGGATCGGCCGACGCAGCGTGAACGGCTGGTACGAGAGCAGAGCGCGCAGAAGGCTGTCGTCCGGCGCGTCGTGGACCGACGGATCGGACTCGTGCATCCGGTACGCCCGGGCGTATCCCCCGAGCAGCAGTAACGCTCGCTCGGCGATCAGGAACTCGCCGAACGTGGCATGCAGGAACTCGTACGTGCGCCGGGCATGGTCGGTGTGCTCGTCGACGCGGGCGACGTGCACGAAAAAGAACCCGGCGACCGTACGGTGTGCCTGCCCGGCCACCGCGTCGAACTCAGAGGTGTCCAGGTGCGGGCGGCCGAGGAACACTTCGAGGTCGCGTTCCAGATCCTGTTCGAGCACGTGCTGCCGTTGGCGGTTGAACATGCCGAACGCTGCGATGCTCAACCGCCAGCGCAGGTCTCCGGCCGCCCGGGCGATCTGCTCGGGTGCCGGCGGCCGGTCCGGCTTGTCGGCCACCTGGCGATGGATGAAGTGCCCGAGGAGCGTGCGATAGAGGTCGGCCGTGGAGAGCACCTCGCCGCGGGTGAGCCGCGCGGCGGACGGGTCGGCGTGATAGACGGCGAGCAGGGTCAGCAGCAGCGGTTGCCGGGCGAGGTCGCCGTGCCGCAGCGCGGCCGCCGTGGTGAACGCGCGAAAACCGCGATTGCGGGTGTTGGCCCGGTTCCAGGCCGCGAGCCAGAGGCCGATCTGCTCGTCGGAGAAGTCCTCCAGCTTGACGACGACCGAGCCGTCCGGGATCTGCGCCCGGTCGACCACTATCGTCCGCGAGGTGACGACGACCGCGACCGACCGGCCCAGCGCCAGCTCCTGCTCCTGGAAGCCGGCCACCTCGTCGAGGTATCCGGTCTGAACGGTGCCGGTCGCCTGAACGAGCTCGTCGAAGCCGTCCAGCACGACCACCCGGGTGAGATCCCCGCACTCGTCGGCCAGCCGTCCCCATGACACCTGTTCGTGCAGCGTGTCTCGCAGCGCCGTCTCCAGCTGGGTCAGCAGGCGGTCGCCCGCGCCGACCCGCCGCAGCTGGACCGCGACCACGGCGTACTGCCCGACTGGCAGGCGGGCCGCGAGGATGTCGGCCAGCAGTGACTTCCCGGCACCGGGATGCCCGAGGACTACGAGCGGACGGCGGGCGGCGTCCGGGTGCGCGAGATGGGCGGCGAGGACGCGATCGAGTCCGTCGCGCACCGGCCGATCGCTCCACCACTGCTCCTGCGAGAGCCGGGCAGCGATTTCCGGCGCGGCAACGGCGGTCCGGAACCGTGGTGTCACGAACCCCTCGGCAACCGTGGGGAAGGTGACTCCCCGCGGCAGGCCGGACGACCGCAGCAGCGGCTTGTCCAGGACCGCGGCCGCGGCACGGGCCAGTTTGGCGCGCAGCGAGTCCCGATGTGCCGGTATCGCCGGGCCGTGCGCCGCCAGGACATCGTGCAGCTGGCCCATCGCCGCCGAGGCGCCGTCCAGCACCTCCAGCAGCCGGGCGTTGTGCCGCCGCAACGCGGTGCGGGTCGCCGCGTGCTCGCCGAGCGACGCCCAGACGAGGAATTCCGGGGCGTCCGTGGCCAGCCGCAGGTACGCGTCCCGGTACGACGCACGCCACCGGCCGGTGACCCGCACGACGATCGCCGCTGAGTCGAATCGGTGACCGTCCCAGGCCTGCAACCCCTCGAAGAAGGCTATCGCGGCGCCGGCCAGCTCGGACACGCGCGGTTCGAGCGCGCCCGCCAGATTCTCCTCGAATCCGGCCGCCGGGCCGGGCAGCGGGAGGTCGGCGGCGGCCAGCTGCGCTGTCCACGCGCTCTGAGTGATGATCACGCCCGGCGCGGAGGCGAGCTGCAACTTCTCCCGGTCGGTGACCTCCAGCGCCGCGAAAGACGGGCCGACCTCGGCGTGCAAGGCATCGAAGAGGGCCGACAGCACGACCGTGGTGTGCGCCGCAGCCACCAACTCGTGCCGGTCGTGGCCGTGGGTACCCCGGATCCGGGCGGTCGCGGCCCCGGTGAGTTCGCGCAGCAGCCGCCCCGCTTCCTGCTTGCCGTCGACCAGCCCGAGAGCGCCGGGCACGGCGATCGCGCCGAGCAGAATGCCCGCGCCGGCCACCCGGTCCAGCACCTCGATCGCTACGGGCGAGTGCCTCCCGAGCAGCGACAGCGCGCCCTCATAGGTCAACGGCGATGCTTTGGCCACAGGGGCACCGTACGTCGTCACCGCCCCTGGAGGGGGCGCGAGCCGGTCAGCCGCGCGGCCAGACCGTCCACGAACATCGTGAGCGCGAACTCGAAGCTGTCGCGATCCACCGCTTCCGCGTGTTCCCGCAACCGGTGCGCGTCGCCCAGCGCCGGATAACGATCCAGATAGACCTGGGCGTCATCGGAGAACCCTCGCGAGAACGACCCCATCGCCGCCCCCACCACCAGGTACTTCGTCGACGCCCCGATCATCGTCGCCTCCCGGGCCGGCCAACCGGCCGCCACCAGGCCGCCGTGCACCGCGTCCGCCCGGCGCAGCGACGCGTCGCGCTGGCCCGGGCCGTGTGCGAGGAAGGGCACGATGTTCGGGTGTGCGGCCAGCGCCGCGCGGTACGACCGGGCCCAGCCGAGCAGCCCGTCCCGCCACCCGGCCGCGAACCCGCTCACGTCAACCCGCTCGATGATCTCGCTGGCCACGTCGTCGAGCAGCTGCTCCTTGGTCGGGTAGTGGAAGTACAGCGCCGGCGCGCTCACCCCGAGCGCCGCGGCAAGCTTGCGCATGGTCAGCCCGTCCAGGCCGTCGCGGTCGATTATCTCGAGCGCGGCCGCCCGGATCCCGGCCTGGCTCAGCAACGGCGTCGAGGGCCGAGGCATCAGCGAACTCCCATGCTTGGCTTGTCTAACGCTGTTAAGTTAGCATCCGCAGAGAAACCTGACAGCGTTCAGTTTACGACCGGGGGAGCCCCCATGGACCTCAGCCTCACCGAGGAGCAGGAGCAGTTCCAGGCCCTCGCCCGCGAGTGGGTGGACCGCGAGGTCGTCCCGCACGCGACCGAGTGGGACCGCGCCGAACAGGTCGACCCGAAGATCGTGGGGAAGCTCGCCGATCTGGGCTTCCTCGGTCTCGGCATCGCCGAGGATCTCGGCGGCTCGGGCGGCGACTTCCTCTCCTACGCGCTGATGATGGAGGAGCTGGGCCGCGGCGACACCTCGGTGCGCGGCATCGTCTCGGTCTCCCTGGGCCTGGTCGCCAAGAGCGTTCAGGCCTACGGCTCCGATGATCAGAAACAGCAGTGGCTGCCGGGCATGTGCGCCGGCGAGACGCTCGGCTGCTTCGCGCTGACCGAGCCGGGCACCGGCTCCGACGCGGCCTCGCTGACCACCCGGGCAGTACGCGACGGGGGCGACTGGGTGATCACCGGGGAGAAGATCTTCATCACCAACGGGACCTGGGCGAAGGTGGCGCTGGTCTTCGCGCGGACCGGCGGGCCCGGCCCGAAAGGGATCACCGCGTTCCTGGTGCCGACCGACGCCGCCGGCTTCGGCCGGCGAGAGATCAAGGGGAAGCTGGGCCTGCGTGGCCAGGCGACGGCCGAGATCGTTCTCGACGGGGTACGCGTCAGCGACGCGAACCGCCTGGGTGACGAGGGCTCCGGGTTCCGGATCGCGATGTCCGCCCTGGACAAGGGGCGCATCGCCGTCGCCGCCGGCTCGGTCGGCCTGGCCCGCGGCTGCCTCGAGGCCGCCGTCGCGTACGCGAAGGACCGCACCCAGTTCGGCAAGCCGATCGCCGGCTTCCAGCTGGTGCAGGAGATGATCGCGGACATCGCGGTGGAGACCGACGCCGCCCGCCTGCTCGTCTGGCGCGCCGCCGACCTGGTCGACCGCGGCCGGCCGTTCGGCACCGAGGCCTCGATGGCCAAGCTCTTCGCCACCGAGGCCGCCGTGAAGGCCGCAAACCAGGCGATCCAGATCTTCGGAGGGTACGGCTACGTCGACGAGTTCCCGGTCGGCAAGGCCATGCGCGACGCCCGCGTCACGACCCTGTACGAGGGCACCAGCCAGATCCAGAAACTGCTCATCGGCCGAGCGCTGACCGGGATCAGCGCGTTCTGAGGGAGAGTCCACATGAGTCGAGTCGCCGTCGTGACCGGCGCCGCACGGGGCATCGGCGCCGCCACCGCGCTGCAGTTCGCCGGTGAGGGGGCCGCGGTCGCCGTGCTCGATCTCGACGAGTCGGCGTGCGCCGGCGTCGTCGAGCAGATCAGGTCGGCCGGTGGCACCGCCGTCGCCCTCGGCTGCGACGTCGCGGACGAGGCGCAGGTCGACGCCGTGATCGACAAGGTCGCCGCCGAGCTGGGCGGGGTGGACGTGCTGGTCAACAACGCCGGTGTGCTCCGCGACAACCTGCTGCACAAGATGTCCGGCGCGGACTGGGACATCGTGATGAACGTGCACCTGCGCGGCGCGTTCCTGTGCAGCCGGGCCGCACAGCGGCACATGGTCCCCCGGCGCTCCGGCAAGATCGTGAACACCTCCAGCGTGTCCGCGCTCGGCAACCGCGGGCAGGCCAACTACGCCGCCGCCAAGGCCGGGATCCAGGGCTTCACGCGTACGCTCGCGATGGAGCTGGGACCGTTCGGCATCAACGTGAACGCGGTGGCGCCCGGCTTCATCGTCACCGAGATGACCGACGCGACCGCCGCCCGGGTCGGGATCTCCGCCGAGGAGATGCAGGCCAAGGCGGCTGAGATCACCCCGCTGCGGCGGGTGGGCCGGCCCGAGGACGTCGCCCGGGTGGTCGCTTTCCTGGCCAGTGACGCCGCCTCCTTCGTCACCGGCCAGACCCTGTACGTCGACGGCGGCCGCCGTCTCTGAGAGGAAACCTGATGCGTCGCACCGTCTTCAACGAAGACCACGAAGCCTTCCGGCAGACCCTGCGCGAGTTCATCGCCTCCGAGGTCGTCCCCTACTACGACCAGTGGTTCGCGGCCGGCGAGGTGCCCCGCGACTTCTACAAGCAGCTCGGTGAGCTGGGCCTGTTCGGCATCGAGGTGCCCGAGGAGTACGGCGGCGCCGGTATCGACAGCTTCAAGTTCGCCGCCGTGCAGACCGAGGAGACCACCCGGGCGGCGGTCTCGTTCGGGGCGTCCGGGGCGCATGTCGCGCTGTGCCTGCCGTACATCCTGCAGCTGGCGACCGAGGAGCAGAAGCAGCGCTGGCTGCCGTCGTTCGTCTCCGGCGACATGATGTTCGCGATCGCCATGACGGAGCCGGGCACCGGCAGCGACCTGGCCGGCATGAGCACCACCGCCAAGCTGTCCGAAGACGGCACCCATTACGTGCTCAACGGCGCCAAGACCTTCATCACCGGCGGCGTGCACGCCGACCGGGTGATCGTCTGCGCCCGCACGTCGCCGCCCAAGCAGGACGACCGCCGGTACGGCATCTCGCTGCTCGTGGTCGACACCAAGCTGCCGGGTTACTCGGTCGGCCGCAAGCTGGACAAGCTGGGCCTGCGCACCTCGGACACCGCCGAGCTGGCGTTCGTCGACGTCAAGGTGCCGGTGGAGGACCTGCTGGGCGAGGAGAACAAGGGCTTCTCGTACCTCGGTAAGAACCTCCCCAAGGAGCGTCTGAGCATCGCCTACGGGGCGTACGCCCAGGCCGCCGCCGCGGTGCGGTTCGCCAAGGAGTACGTGCAGGAGCGCAAGGTGTTCGGCCAGACCGTGGCCTCGTTCCAGAACACCAAGTTCGAGCTGGCCGCCTGCCAGGCCGAGGTGGACGCCGCCCAGGCCGTCGCAGACCGCGCCCTGGAGGCGCTGGACGGCGGTGAGCTCACCGCCGCCGAGGCCGCGTCCGCCAAGCTGTTCTGCACCGAGGTGGCGCACCGCGTCATCGACCGGTGCCTGCAGTTGCACGGCGGGTACGGCTTCATCAACGAGTACCCGATCGCCCGCCTCTACGCCGACAACCGGGTCAACCGGATCTACGGCGGCACCTCCGAGGTGATGAAAATGATCATCGCCAAGGACATGGGCCTCTGACCCACTGTGTGAAGTTCGGGTGCGCTGCGCGCCCGAACTTCACACACGAGCGCGGCACGCATGAGTGTGTGAAGTTGCGGTGCGTTACGCACCTGAACTTCACACGGTCCGGGTCCAGCCGAGGGCCGGGCCGAGGTGGGTGGCCATGTCGGTGAGGATCTGCACGTAGTCCTCGTGTTCGAAGGTGAACGGCAACGCGAACGCCACCTCCTCCACCTCCCGGAACGCGGCGTGCGCCGCGAGCCGTTCGGCGATCTCCGCGGACGTGCCCACGATGTCCGGTGCGAACATCATCCGGGCCGGTCCCTGCGGCGACAGCGTCCGCGGCAGGCGCTTCTCCGCGTAGGCCCGGTACTTCGCGACCTGCGCGGGCGACGCCGAGTCGGTCGGGATCACCACGAGGCCCTGCGAGACCCGGCCCCGCGGATGCTCGGCACGGAACGCCCGGATGTGGGACAACTGCACGTCCTCGAAACTGCCGGCCGGCTCCTCCGCCTTCACCACGCTGCTGGTCAGGAAGTTCATCCCGTGCGCGCCGGCCCACTGCGCCGACCGCAGGCTGGCGCCGCCGTACCACATCCGGGAGGCCAGGCCCGGCGAGTACGGCTGCACCCGGTCGGAGAACTCCTCGAACCCGACCGTGCCCCGGAACCCGGTGACCGGCTCGCCCCGGACACAGGCGAGCAGCCGCTCGACCCGCGCATAGCTGAAGTCCGGCGACGCGTCCGGATAGAGCGCGTCCCGGACGTGCTCATAGTGCATCGGCGGCCCCACGCTGATCCCCGGGTTGAGCCGGCCGCCGCAGAGGATGTCCACGGTCGCCAGGTCCTCGGCGAGACGGAGCGGGTTCTCCCAGCCCAACGGGGTCACCGCCGTGCCCAGCTCGATCCGGGAGGTGCGCTGGCCGGCCGCCGCGAGCACCGCGACCGGCGACGAGATGCCGAACTGCAGATGCCGGTGCCGCAGCCAGGCGCTGTCGAAACCGAGCCGCTCCCCCAGCGAGATGATCTCCAGGGTGGCCTCGTGCCCGCGGCGCGGGTCCGCCTCGTCGAACAGGCCGATCGTGAGAAAGCCCAGCTTGCGCAGCATGAGACGAACCCTAGCCAGGAATTGTTACGGGACCACCAGGACCGGGGTGCCCGCCCCGATCTCGTCGAGCAGCACGCGCTGGGCGCTCGCCGGCATCCGCACGCAACCGTTCGACACGTTCCGGCCGAACGCGCCCCGGTCCGACCACGCGTGGATCGCGGTGTGCGCGCCACGCAGGCTGGCCGGCAGAGTCTCCTTGTCCTCCGGGACCGTGCTGAGGACCAGGGCGTTCAATCCCGCGTACACCGAGCCGCTGGTTCTGGTCTGCCCCATCACGAACTGCCGGCCGGGCGGTGTCGGGGTCTGCTCGGTGCCGACCGCGACCGTCCAGTCCCGCTGCTCCTCGCCGTTGCGCAGCCAGGTCAGGCGCCGCTCGCTGAGGTCGACGACGAGATGGTCGACGAGCGGCTCCGGGTCCCAGCCCTTCTCCGGCACCCAGCCGATCCGCCGGTTCGCCGAGGGCGCCAGCACCGCGGCCCAGCCGTCCCGCCGGGCCACGATCGGCGCCACCACGGGCAGCCCGCTGATCCGCGGCGGCAGGAACGCCCGCGGCCGGCCACCCGGCGCGTCGTAGAGTGCCACCCGCTCCGCCGGGCGGAACGCCTCGGTCGGCACGGTCGGCGACTGCGCCCCCGGGTCCGCCGGCAGGCCACGCGGCCCTTTCGCATAGGTGATCTCCGGCAGGTTGCCGGGCGGCGGCACGGCACGCGGGGGCGGCGCGGCACTGCTCGCCACGGGCGCCGGCGAGGACGCGGCCGGGCTCACCCAATCGGCGGCGCCGGGGTCGTCCGGCCCGATGCCGCGCGCCAGGCCCACCGCGGCGCCGGAGGCCACCAGCACGGCGGCCACGGCCGCGATCACATAGGCCCGGGTCCGGGACGGATCAGTCACAGCGTCGCTCGGCACCCGCGGAGGGTAACGGGCGCCGCATCGGGCGACATGAGCATCGTTCGCCCCCTGGTCAACAGCCGTGCCGATGACCGCGGGCCACCCGCCGTCCGCCGGCGGGCCGACGCGGCTCCCACGGCACACCGCACCTGCGGCCCGGCGCCCACGCCGCCGCCGCTGCGGCGCGTCACGAACTGCGACGTCGCGGGCAGCACCACACCGGCGCGGACCCGCGGCGCCGCCGCCTGGCGCAGCAGCTCACGGCGCACCTCGTCGAGCAGCTCCGGCAGCGGCAGCCCGAGCGCCCGGCAGATCGCCGCCAGCACCTCGGACGACGCCTCCTTGGTGCCGCGCTCCACCTCCGACAGGTACGGCAGGGAGACCCCGGCCGTGTCCGCGACATCCCGCAGCGTCCGGCCCTGATGCTGGCGAACCCGCCGCAGGACGGCCCCGATCACCCGGCGCAACAGTGGCATGCCAGCCTCCCCAAGAGTCCAAGCCCGGAGGCCATCATCGCCCGTGCTGGCCCGACACGCCCAACCGGTGTACCGTTGGCGGCACCGGATCCCGGACGCAGGCGCTTCCCGCCTCCCGCTGATCCCCTTTCCACCAGCCGTCCACCGGCTTCTCCGCATCAGCATCTCCGCACCAGCATCTCCGCACCCGTGCACGGCTGACCACCTGCCGTCGACGCCGGTGCGCACGTCCACACCCCAGGAGTCCTTCCGTGACCGATGTCGTCACCCGCACCACCAAGAAGCCCCATCCCGCATCCACCGCGACCGTCGCCGTCGACGCCCTGCTGGACGTGGCCGACGACCGCGCCTGGCTGCGGCCCGTCGCCGCCGCCGACGGCGGCTGTCTGCCGCACCGCGACGATCTTCCGGTCGCGCTCGCCGAACTCCGCCGCCTGCACCTGCGCCGCGGCGACCACGTCACCGGCCTGGCCGAGGTCGCCGGCACCCGCCCGGCCCGCCTCCAGGTGGCCACCGTCAACGGCCGCAAGCCCGGGCCGCGCGGCGACTTCTACCAGCTGACCCCGGTGCACCCGCACGAACGGCTCCGCCTGGCGACCGAGCCCGGCCTGCTCGCCACCCGGGTCATCGACCTGATGATGCCGATCGGCAAGGGTCAGCGGGCGCTGATCGTCGCCCCGCCGAAAGCCGGCAAGACCACGATCCTGAAGCAGATCGCCCAGGCGATCGGCCGCAACCACCCCGAGTGCCACCTGATGACCGTGCTGGTCGACGAACGCCCCGAAGAGGTGACCGACATGCGGCGCACCGTCGGCGGCGAGGTCGTCGCGGCCACCTTCGACCGGCCGCCGGCCGAGCACACCGCGCTCGCCGAGCTCGCCGTCGAGCGCGCCAAGCGCCTGGCCGAACAGGGCGCCGACGTGGTGCTGCTGCTCGACTCGATCACCCGGCTGGGCCGGGCCTACAACCTGATCGCGCCGGCCCGCGGGCGGACCCTCTCCGGCGGACTGGACTCCACCGCCCTGTACCCGCCGAAGCGCCTGCTCGGCGCGGCCCGCGCGCTGGAGAACGGCGGCTCGCTCACCGTCATCGCGACCGCGCTCGTGGAGAACGGCTCCCAGATGGACACGCTGATCTTCGAGGAGCTCAAGGGCACCGGCAACGCCGAGCTGAAGCTGGACCGGTCGCTCGCCGAGGCGCGCGTCTTCCCGGCCATCGACGTGGCATCCACCGGCACCCGGCACGACGAGGCGCTGCTGTCCCCCGGCGAGCTGGCCGTCGTCGCTCAGGTGCGGCGGGCGCTCTCCGGCCAGGACCGGCGCGAGAGCATGGCCCAGCTGCTCAAGCAGCTGCGCACGACCCCGGACAACAGCGCTTTCCTGCGCCGGACGGCGACTTCGATGTCGTACGCCTGAGAAGTGCCCTTCAGAGGCCCTGCCGGCGGGCGATCTGCTCGACCGCCTCCTTGGCCTCCGCCAGGCCCACGCCGGTCTCCTCGCGGTACGCCTTGATCGCCGCTATCTTGTTGCCCTGCCGCAGGTGCTGCAGCACGGCGGGCCGGTCGTCCGGCTGCTCCTCGATCTCCAGGCGCCGCATCACCGCGTCCAGCTTGCGCTCGATGGCGGCCAGCCGCGCGTTGATCCGGGCCTGTTCCCGGGCGCGCGTGCCGCTGAACACCATCAGGAAACCGATCGCCACGATCAGGAAGAGCACTCCGGTCAGACCGTCCATGCCGTCATGGAAACACATCCGCGCATCGACCGGCCGTGGTGTCGGGCGGCGGCGCACGGCAGCGCCGATAGGCTGGCGGGATGGCGGACGAGGCCGTGGTCCGGGAACTGCTCGCCGCGATCCCGGCGGGCTGCACCTGGTTGCTGCCGGTGCACGGGCCGGACGGCGCGGTGGCCGACTACCGCGTCGCCGCGACCAGCGACAAGATCCGCGACATCTACGGCCGCGGCGCCGGGCGGGTCGGCGGCCGGCTCAGCGCGCTCTATCCGTCCATGGTGGGCGGCCCGCTCTGGACGCTGTACGGCGAGGTGCTGCGCACCGGCGAACCCGGCCGGCTGGACGAGTTCCGCTACGCGGAGCGGCGTCCCGGGGTGGTCGCCGACGCCCGCTTCGAGGTGACCGTGCACCGGGTGCTCGGCGGGCTGCTGGTCTGGTGGCAGCGCAGCGACGAATATCAGCGCCGTCTCGAACACACCGAGGTGCTGGGCAGTCTCGGCTGGTCGGAGTTGAGCCTGGCGGACGGTGTCGTGGACTGGTCGCCGGGGATGTACCGGATCTTCGAACGGGAGCCGCGGCTCGGCCCGCTGTCCCGCACCGAGCAGGCGCGGGCCATGCTCGCCGAGGACCGGGGTCTCGCCGAGACCGCGTGGCAGACCCTGGACAGCGGCGCCACCTCCGACGTCACGGTGCGCTTCCGCATCGGCGAAAGGATCAAGCACCTGCGCATCCTCTCCGACGTGGCCCGGGACGCCGAGGGCCGGCCCGTCAAGGTCTACGGCGTGGTGCAGGACGTGACGTCGCGGATCGACTCGCGGACCGAGATCGAGCTGCTCAGCGACAAGCTGCGCACCCGGGAGATGACCGCCCTGGCCGAGCATCGTCTCGCCGGGCAGCTGCAGCGGATGATCCAGCCGGTGCCCACCGCGCCGTTCCCGCTGGCCGGCCTGGAAGCGATGGTCAGCTACCTGCCCGCGGAGAGCACCGTCCAGGTGGGCGGCGACTGGTACCACGCGCAGACCCTCCCCGACGGTTCGGTGGTGCTGGCCCTCGGCGACGTGGCCGGCCATGGCCTGGACGCCGCCAGCGGCATGGCCCACCTCCGGTTCGCGCTGGTCGCGTGGCTGTCGATCGGCATCCGTGAGCCCGGTGAGCTGCTCGGCCACCTGAACCGGCTCTGCGTCCAGCTCGCCGTCACCGGCACCGCGGTGATCGCCGTGCACGACCCCGCGACCGGGCTGCTCTCCTGGTCCCGGGCGGGTCACCCGGCCCCGCTGCTGGGCCGCGACGGCGCCTGCACCGAGCTGAAGCGCCCGCCCGGCCTGCTGCTCGGCGCGGGGCCGGACGAGTCGTACCCGGTGGCCGTCACCCGTCTCGACCCCGGCGACCTGGTCCTGTTCTACACCGACGGGCTGACCGAACGCCGCACCGGCGAGCCGGCCCGGGCCGCGGAGGTGCGCTCGCACGTGGCCGCGGTGTCCGCCGACGCCGGACCAGGGTCGCTGTCCCGTCTGCACCGGCTGCTGCACGCCCCCAGCCCGCACGACGACACCTGCACGCTGACGGTCCGGGTGGTCCCGCCGGTCAGAGATTGAGGCAGATGCGGACCAGCGTCCCGCCGGGGACCGCTGTGGTGTAGACGGCGTCGCAGATGCGCTCCACGATGGCCAGGCCACGGCCGCGGATCGCCTCGGCGGCCGGCATCGCCCGCCCGAACGGCCGGTCCGGCCCGCCGTCCACGATGTCGCAGACCAGGCGGCCGTTCTCGGCCCAGACGCGGATGTGACCGCCGCCCGTGGTGTGCTGCAAAGTGTTGGTGGTCAGCTCGCTGACCGCGAGCGTGAGCACGTCGACGCGCCCCTGTGACAGGCCGAGCGCCAGCGCCCGCTCGGTCACGAAGGCCCGCACCGCCCGCAGGTCGTCGGGCTCCGAGTACGACATCGCGTCGCCCCCGGGCGCCCCGTTCGGCGTGCGGTCCTGGGCGGGGAACCCTCCGGTGGCCTCAGGCATGGCGGTGCCCGTCGGCCGGGGCCCGCAGGAGCACGTCGAGGCCGGTGAGCTCGAGCACGAGGGCGACCGGCCCGGTCGCGTTGACCACATAGACCCGGGCGTCCCGGCGTTTGGCGGCGTGATGGGCGGTCACCAGGCTGTGCACCCCGCTGGAGTCGAGGAAGGTGAGGCTCGTCAGATCGACGAAGACCGCCGTCGCCCGCTCGAGGGCGTCGAGCAGGATGGCGGTGAGATGCTCGCGGGCGGACAGGTCGCACTCCCCGGCGAGGGTCACGGTGATCCGCCCGGGTTCGGCGGACGTCCGCGCCTCGAAGTTCGCCATCGACTGCCGCGCCTTTCGCTCAGGTGACAGTCTGCCCGGCCCATCATGTCATCCGGTCGCCCGGAGCGCCGCCACCCACTGCGTCGACCAGTGCGCCGAGCGCGTCGGCCGGCCGTGTCCATCCGGGCCGGAGCCGGCCTCCCGGCTCTGTCATGTAGACGTCCCGCCGGATCTCCACCATCAGCGAGGCGACCGCGGTCTCGGTGCCCCAGTAGCGCAGCGGCACGTAACACCCGGCGAACGGGCTGTTCAGCCCCACCTCGCCGAGGCCCGCGAACGCGGCCCGCGCCGCGCCGGCCAGCGCACCGGGCGTGTGCACCCGATCGGTGCCCAGGCAGATCGGCGGCCGTGGCCCGTCGCCGTGCAACTCGTAGGGCAGGCGCACCGCCGGGTAGGAGTGGACGTCCACGATCACCGCCCGGCCGGTGGCCGCGAGCCGCGCCGCCACCAGGTCGGTCATCGCCGCCGCGTACGGCTCGAAGTGCTCTTTCAGCAGGGCCGCGTCCCGCCCCGGGTCGTCGGCGCGCAGCCGCCGCCCGGCATGACCTCGCGTGTAGACCGGGCCCATCCCGGCGGCGAGCATCTCCTCGCTCTCGTCCGGCAGGCGCTCCGGGTCGACGACCAGCCGGGACAACCTGTTGACGAACATCCACGGCCGCCGCCCCGCCACCTCGGCGGCGCGGGCCGCCAGGACGTCGGTCCACGCGTCGGTCAGGTGGTCCAGCTCCTCGGCGAGCGCCGCCGGGCCGAGGAGCAGACCGGACTCCACCACCACCCGCGACGAGTGCGGCACGTGCAGGATCACCGGCGACCCGGCGTCGCCGGTGATCACGTCGATCATCACGTCCGGGACGCTACGCCCCGGGAGGTTCAGGAGGCCAGCGCCGAGCAGCAGGTGTCGATGATCAGGCGGGTCACCACGTACGGGTCGCAGTTCGCGTTCGGCCGCCGGTCCTCGATGTACCCCTTGCCGTCCTTCTCCACCTGCCACGGGATCCGCACCGAGGCACCCCGGTCCGAAACCCCGTAGCTGTACTCGGTCCACGGCGCCGTCTCGTGCAGCCCGGTCAGGCGGTGCTCGATGTCCGCCCCGTAGCCCTCGACGTGCTCCTGGCGCTTCTTGCCGAGTGCCTCGCACGCCGTGATGATCGCGTCGTACCCGGACCGCATCGCGTTCGTCGAGAAGTTGGTGTGCGCGCCGGCGCCGTTCCAGTCGCCCTTCACCGGCTTCGGGTCCAGGGTGGCGGAGATGCCGTAGTCCTCGGCGATGCGGTACAGCAGCCAGCGGGCCACCCACAGCTCGTCGGCGACCTGCGGCGCGGCGACCGGCCCGATCTGGAACTCCCACTGCCCCGGCATGACCTCGGCGTTGATGCCGGACAGGTGCAGGCCGGCCTCCAGGCAGGCGTCCATGTGCGCCTCGACGATCTCCCGGCCGAAGACCTCGTCCGCGCCGACACCGCAGTAGTAGCCACCCTGCGGGGCGGGGAAGCCGCCGCCGACCGGGAAGCCGAGCGGGCGGCCGTCCTTGAAGAAGGTGTACTCCTGCTCGATACCGAAGATCGGCTCCTGGTCGCCGTACGTGGCGGCGGTCTCCGCGCAGGCGGCGCGGGTGTTGGTCGGGTGCGGGGTGCCGTCGATCAGCAGCACCTCGCAGAGCACGATGATGTTGTCGCCCCCGCGCAGCGGGTCGGGACAGGTGAACACCGGCTGAAGCACACAGTCCGACTTGTCGCCGGGCGCCTGGTTGGTGCTGGAGCCGTCGAAGCCCCAGATCGGCGGCTCGGCCGCGTCGGCCAGGATCCTGGTCTTGGAGCGGAGCTTGGCGGTGGGCTGGGTGCCGTCGATCCACAGGTATTCGGCCTTGACAGCCATGTATGTCTCCTCGAGCGCCGGTGCGGGGTGAAAGGGCGCCGAGAGGCTAACCAGCGAAGATCAAATCCACGTTTCCGATCCCGCACTCCGGACGGGTGATCCCGGTAACGCGGCGGGCACTTCAGCAACCGGACCGTACGGCCGATGAAACAACCGTGAGCGCGGACGAGTCGTTCGCCCGCTCGCCGGGCGGCCGGGAACTGGGTTACCTGGCGCTCCAGGCCGGCCGGCTGGTGCAGGCCGCGGTGGAGAGCGTCGCCGCCGGGACCGGGATGCCGGCGTCCGACCTGCTGGCGCTCTACGTCCTCGGCGAGCACGGCGGCCTGACCGGCAGCGCGCTGGCCCGGATGCTGTCCCTCCAGCAGTCCTCGATCACCCCCCTCGCCGACCGCCTGCAAGCGGCCGGCCTGATCGAACGGTCCCGCGACGGCGCCGACCGGCGGCGGGTCTGGCTCTGCCCGACCGCCCGGGGCGAGAAGGTGTGCGGCGAGGCCACCGCCCTGGCCCGCGACGCGCTGCGGGACGCGTTCGCCCCGCTCTCCCGCGGCTCGGCGACGGCCCTGGCCGCGCTGCTGGGTGACGTCGTCGAACCGTGGCTGGCCGAGATCACCGGTCCGGCCGGCCGGGCCGAGCTCACCAGAGACGACCCTGCCTGAGCAGCGCCTCCCAGGCGGCCGCCACGTGCGGCTGGTGCCGCATCACCGTCCGGCAGGCCAGGTAGATCGTGTTGATCGGCGGGTCGGGCGTCGGCCGTACCTCCACCAGCGTCCCGGCGGCCAGATCCCCGGCGACCAGATATCGCGGCAGCACAGTGACCCCGATCCCCGCCCGGGCGGCCGCCCGCAATCCGCGCAGATCCGGCACGACGAGCACCGCGGACCGCGCGACCGGTGCGCCGAGCACGTGCCGCCACCACCGCCGGACGATCGGCAGCTCCTCCGCATAGGCCAGCAGCGGCGCCTCCGCGAGCACCGGCACGTCCAGCCCCGGCGCCGCCACCAGCAGGAACTCCTCGTCGCACAACGGCTCGGCCACCAGGCCGGACCGCCGCGGCCGGACCGCGCTGACCACCAGGTCCAGCCGGCCCGCGGTCAGCTCGGCCAGCAGGTCGTCGGCCAGCCCGAGCCGAACCCGCACCGTCACGCCACCGGCGATGGTCTCCGCCAGCGCCGGCAGCACCCGTGCCGTCATCAGCTCGGCCGGCCCACCCAGATGCAGCGTCCGCCCCGGCGTGGACCCGAGCCCGGCGGCCACCGCGGCCAGCGCGTCCAGCGGCCCGTCCAGGCGCCGGGCCAGGTCGTCGGCCGCCGCCGTCGGGGTCACGCCGCGTGCTCCGCGCACGAACAACGGCTGTCCGATCCGCTCTTCCAGCGCCCGCAGCTGTGCGGTGACTGTCGGCTGGGACAGGCGCAGCACCTCCGCGGCCCGGGTCAGGGTGCCGGCCCGGTGCACGGCGAGGAAGGTCTGCAGCAGGTCCAGCGACACCATCCCATCAGTATCCCGATGGCTGACCCCGGGGATTCCTGTTGGTCGCCGGGGTACCGGGCGGACCATCATCGGGACATGACCAACAAGATCCTGATCGCTCTCTCCAGCCACAGCGACCTCGGCGGCGTCCGCGGCACCGGCTACTACCTGCCGGAGGCCGCCCACCCGTGGAAGGTGTTCACCGACGCCGGCTACACCGTGGACCTGGTCAGCATCGCCGGCGGCGAGCCCCCGGTCGACGGCGCCGACCTGGACGACCCGGTGCAGCGCGCGTTCCTCGACCTGCCTGCGGTCAAACAGACCCGGCGGTTCGCCGACGTCGACCCGGCCGGCTACGACGCGGTGCTCTTCGCCGGCGGCCACGGCGCCATGTTCGACTTCCCCGGCGACGCGGACCTCGCCGCCTTCACCCGTGACCTGTACGAGCGGGGCGGCGTCGTCGCGGCGGTCTGCCACGGCCCGGCCGCGCTGGTCGGCGTCACGCTCGCCGACGGCAGCCCGCTGGTCGCCGGCAAGCGGGTGGCCGGCTTCACCAACAGTGAGGAGGCCGCGGTCGGCCTCACCGAGGTGGTGCCGTTCCTGCTGCAGAACCGGCTGGAGGAACTCGGCGCGCAGCATTCCGGTGCCGGCGACTGGCAGCCGCACGTGGTCACCGACGGGCGGCTGGTCACCGGTCAGAACCCGGCGTCGTCGACAGCGGTGGCCGAGGCGGTGCTGGAGACCCTGAAGAGCTGACCGCGCGGCCCTTGCCGACGGGGCGCCGACGCACGACGATCAGGGCAGGATGTGAGGAGGCTCACCGTGCCCAGCGAGAAGGTGCCCAGCGAGAAGGTGCCCAGCCAGAAGATCGTCGTGGGTTTCGACGGCTCTCCGGACGCACGTAAGGCCGCCCGCTGGGCCCTGGACGAGGCCCGGCGCACGGGCGCGCCGGTCGAGCTGCTCTACGCGTACGAGTGGCCCAGCTACGTTCCGGCGGCGGCGATGATGCCCGCGGCCGCGGTCTACCCCGACGCGGAGACCGACGACGCGGTCGGGGACATGCTCGGCAAGGCGATCGCGGCGGCCGGCGAGACGCACCCCTGCGTCCGGGTCCGGGCCCGGGTGGAACACGGGACCGCGGCGGTGGCGCTGACCCAGCGGGGCGCGGACGCCGGCCTGCTCGTGGTGGGCGGTCCGCGCCACTCCGCGGTCCGCAACCTGCTCGGCTCCACCAGCGCCTCGGTCAGCGCGCACGCCCGCTGTCCGGTCGTGGTGGTTCGCGGCGAGCCCCGGACGACCGACCCGGTCGTCGCCGGCGTCAGCGACTCGCCGACCGCGGACCGGGTGCTGGGCTTCGCGTTCCAGCAGGCGGCGGAGCGCGGCGTCGGGCTGCGCGCGGTGCACGGTTGGCCGCTCCCGGACGGCGGCCGTGACCTGCTGTCGGACGCGAACCTGGCGGCCGTCGCCGCGGAACGCCGCCGGCTGGACGGCATCGTCGAGTGCTGGCGCCGCCGCTTCCCGCACGTGCCGGTCTCCACCGAGGTCCTGGTCGGCCAGCCCGGCGAGGTCCTCGCCGAGGCGGCCGCCGGCGCCCAGCTGGTGGTCGCCGGCGCCCGGGTCCGCCGGGCGCTGCAGCTGACGCTGCGCCCGTCGATCGGCCGCCACCTGCTGCACCGGGCGCGGTGCAGCATCGCCCTGGTGCACGGCGGGCCGACGCCTCCGTCACCGAACCCACCCAGGTAGCCGGCGAGCTGCGCGAGGTGGTGCGGCGTTTCCGCGTCTGACGGCGCGGTGAGTCGCGCTGGTTCAGTGGCCGGCCGGGGCGAGACGCTCGACGCTGCGCAGCAGCGCGGCCGGGTCGACCGGCTTGACGAGGTAATCCTCCGCACCGACCATGCGCACCAGGTCCATCTCGGACTTCGTGCCGCGGCTGCTGATCAGGATCACCGGGATGTGCGCGGTCTGCGGCGACGAGTGCAGCTGATAGCAGAGCCCCAGGCCGTCGAGGCCGGGCATGGACATGTCGAGGATCACCAGCTGTGGGTGCTCGGTGACGGCGAGCGCCATCGCGGCATGCCCGTTGTCGGTCACGATCGTGCGGTACCCGGCCGCCTGGAGCTCCTCGGTGAGCATCTCGCGCACCTGCTCGTCATTTTCCGCGATGATCACAGTGGGCGGCTGAAGCGCCGCGTGCCAGTCCTCGGCCGGCCAGGACAGCACGCCCCCGGTGGCGTCACTGAACTTGATGGCGGTGGTCGAGGTCTGCGACATGTCGGCTCCTTCGGTGGCGCGGACCCGTATCGATCGGACACTTCACCGCCGACTGAAGACCGCGTCCGGTGCAGTCCGGGTGCAGAACTCCCGGCATGGTTAGGTTAGGGTTGCCTAAACAAGTGCGGGAGGCGAAACCGTGACCCAGACCGTCGTGCCCACCACCGAGGCGCCGCCGTTCCGGTTCTTCCCGGTCGAGGTGGCCCGGGTGACCCGGCTGAGCCCCCATTTCGTGCGGATGACCTTCACCGGCGATGACCTCGACCGGTTCGCCGACAACGGATGGGACCAGCGGATCAAGCTGATCCCGCCGCTGCCGGGCTCCGGCCACGACCACCTGCCGGTCACCCCCGACTGGTACGCGCAGTGGCGTGACCTGCCCGAGCACCGGCGCAACCCGATCCGGACCTACACCGTCCGCCGGGTCCGCGCGGGGGTGCGCGAGGTCGACGTCGACATGGTGCTGCACGGGGTCGACGGACCGGCGTCGCGCTGGGCCGTCGCCGCCGCCCCCGGCTCGACCGCCGTCCTGCTCGGCCCGAACGCCGACTTCACCGGCCCGGTCGGCGGCATCGACTTCCACCCGCCGGCTGACACCCGCCGCATCCTGCTCGGCGGCGACGAGACCGCCGTCCCGGCGATCGCCGCGATCCTGGAGCGGCTGCCCGCCGACGCGACCGGCGAGGCGCTGCTCGAGGTCCCCGAGGGCGCCGATGTCCTCCACCTCACCGCGCCCGCCGGTTTCCGGGTGACCTGGCTGGCCCGTGACGGCGCCCCGCACGGCACCCACCTCGTCCCCGCCGTCGAGGCCGCGGCCGCCCGCCTGCTCGGCGATTGCACCACCCCGGTGACCCAGGTCCTCGAGGACGTGAACGTCGACGAGGACATCCTGTGGGAGGTCCCCGAGGAGACCGCCACCAGCATCAACGGTTTCTACGCCTGGCTCGCCGGCGAGGCCGCCGTGATCAAGACGCTGCGCCGCCACCTGGTCTCCGGCTGCGGCGTGGACCGTCGCGCCGTCGCTTTCATGGGCTACTGGCGCCTCGGCAAAGCCGAAGGCTGACCCCCGCCCGACCCGGCCCCGGCCGGCTGTCAGGGCTGTCCCGCGGGCTCGGGGCAGCCCCGGGATCCGGGGTGGGAAGCCAGGGCGGCTGTCCGCCGTTGCATCTGGCGTGGAACCGCGAATCGTCTCCTGTACAGCCTGCGGCAAGCGCAACCGCGTCCCGGCGAAGGCCACCGGCACCCCCTCCTGCGGTGCCTGCCGCGCCGCGCTCCCGTGGATCACCGACGCCGACGACCGGACGTTCGCCGCGATCGCCGACGAGTCGTCCACACCGGTCCTGGTCGACCTCTGGGCCCCGTGGTGCATGCCGTGCCGCCTGGTCGGCCCCGCCCTGGAGCAGGTGGCCCGGGACCTGGCCGGCAAGGTGAAGCTGGTGAAGGTCAACGTCGACGTCGCGCCGGGGCTGCACCGCCGGTTCGCGGTCCAGGCGGTGCCCACCCTGCTGCTGATGCGCGACGGCCAGGTCATCGCCCGGCAGGCCGGCGCCGCCCCGTCCGCGGTGCTCCGCCGCTGGGTCGAGCAGGGCCTGACGCAGTCCGTCTGACCCGCCGGCACCCTGCCGCCGCCGACAGGCCCCGACGCCACCCTGCCGCCGCCCACGGGCCCCGCCTGCGCCCTGCCGCCGCCGACAGGCCCCGGCGCCACCCTGCCGCCGCCCACGGGCCCCGCCTGCGCCCTGTCGCCGCCGACGGGCCCGGCGTCGCCGTGCCGGGTGAGCGCCGTCGCTGCCCGTCTGACCGTTTTCCTCGCCGCGGTGCCGGGAGACCTTCGCCATAGCGCCCGCCTGAGCTGCGGATACAGCCGAAACGTGCGACGCGGCAGTGGTGTCGGCGGTGCAAGAATCACCGGCTCAGATCACCAGGAACGTCCGCGAGGGCGTACGGGGAAGGCAGCCGGCATGACCATCTATGGACGATCCGCGCGACTCTTACGCCGCTACGGACCGTGGACGCTTGTGGTCACCGCCGCCACGGTCGCCGCCGCTTTCGGGGTCAACCGGTCGCTGCCGCCGGAGTACCGCTCGCAGGCGAGCATCCTGGTCGAGGCGCGGCCCGGCGCCGGCACCACGCCGGTCCCGCCGAGCCTGGCGACCGAACGGGCCGTCCTGTTCTCCGACGCCGTCACGCTGCCGGCGGCCCAGCGGCTCGGGGTGAGCCGGGAGGCGCTGCTGGACGGGCTGGAGGTCGAACCGGTCCCGGGCGCGAACGTGCTCCACCTGGTCTATGCGGCCGGGGAGCGGTTCAGCGCGCGGGTGCGCGCCACCGCGCTCGCCGAGACCTACCTGGCCTATCGCAACGGGGACACCGCCGGGGCCGGCCCGATCGTGGTTCGCGTGATCAGCCCGGCGAGCCTGCCCACCGCGCCCGACACCCGGCCCCTCGCCCCGGACCTGGGCGCCGGGCTGGCCGCCGGCCTGCTGCTGGGGGCCGGGACCGCCCTGATCCGGGCGCGCAGCCGGGGACGGATCCGTGGCCGTGAGGACTTCGAACGGCTGGCCGGCGCCACCGTGCTGGCCACCGTTCCGCCTAGCCGCCGTCACCCGGACCGGACGCCCGTGGTGCTGCACAGTCCCGGATCGGCAGCCGCCGAGTCGTACCGATATCTGCGCTCCCGCCTCCAGCCCGCGCTCCACGCCGACACCGCCACCACGATCCTGGTGACCAGCCCCGGCGACCGGCAGGGGCGTACGACCGTCGCGTCCAACCTGGCCGTCGCCCTCGCCCAGGCCGGCCGGGCCGTCGTGCTGGTCGACGCCGACCTGCGCCGCCCCGTCCTGCACCAGGCGTTCCAAGTTCCCGGCGAGCAGGGCCTGACCACCCTCCTCGACGGCGACGCCACCGTCTCCGAGGTGCTCGAGGACACCGCGGTGCCACGGCTGCGGCTCCTGCCCGCCGGCCACCGCACCGCCGAGCACGTCGACCTGCTGGAGGGCCCGCAGCTGGACCGGGTGCTGCGCGCCGTGCAGAAGCACTGCGACGTCGTGGTCCTCGACGCGGCCGCCGTGCTCAGCGCGTCCGACGCGATCGCGCTGGCCGCGCACAGCGACCAGGTCCTGCTGGTCGGCGACTTCCGGCGGACCAGCAGGATCTCCGTACGCCGGGCGCTGTCCGAGCTGGCCGAGGTGCTCGACGGCAACCTCAGCACGGTGCTGCTCGATCTGCCGAAGAGCGCGGGCGGACTGACGCCCCGGGCCCGCGAGCTCTCCGCCGCGCCTCTGACCCCCGCCTCCCGGCTCTCCCGCAGCGACGAGGACGCCGCACCCCCGGGGATCACCTCGCACACCTACCTCGGCGAGGAGGAGGACGAGCAGCAGACGTACGCCGTGCCGGTCGTCTACGGCTCCCCGATCTCGTCGACCGTCTACAGCTCCGCGTCGGCCGCGGCGGCGCAGGACGAGTCGCCGGTGGCACAGTCCGCCGACGCCCGGCCGGAGGACGACGTCCTGGGGTTCGCCTTCACCGAAGAGGCAACCGCCGAGCCCGAAGAGCCCGCCGAGTCACGGGAGACCGCCGTCGACGACACGAACGTCGAGGCGGAAGCGGCCGAATCACCCCTCGGGGAGGAGACGGACTCCCGATCCGCTGAGAAGGATCGGGAAAGCACCGCGGTCCTGAAGGCTCGCAGCTGACCCGTCGTCCTGTCAGTTCATGGACACCGTCAGACGTTGTGTCGGATTAGCGTCGGTCCTGAAGCGTGAATGAACCGCATCGCAAGGTTGGCCACCGGGGCACGAAGGGCATAGAGGGCAAAACCCCGAACGAGCGCATCCATAGAGAGGTTGAGCGATGACCACGGAGCAGACCACGACCGGCACGTTCTCCGACGAGCTGGGCACCGGCCAGACCGAGACCACCGGCAAGGCGCGGCAGGCGGTCACCGCCGCCCAGGAGAAGGCCAAGGCAGCCGGCGCGACCGTACGACGTAATCCAGCCCCCGTCTCCGCCGTCCTCCTGAGCGTGGCCGGCGCCGTCGCCGCCGCCGTCTACTACTCCCGTCGCCGCGCCGCCAACGCCAGCCCCACCCGCCGCCAGAAGTTGGCTGCCATGCTGCACCGCTGACCCCCCGGTCAGGACGCCACCGCCCACCGCCCGGGCGGTGGCGTCTGCATCTCCCGACGCTGCGTTCCCGGCCCTGAGGCCGGCCTTTCGGGCGGCAATTTCGTGGATCTTTCCACGAACAGCATGTTCCGCCTCCATCTGGCGCACTTCGTCTTGACAGTCCCCTGCCGGTTCGGCATAGAGAGGGGTACGCAGGCCGACTCCAAGGAGGAACGATGCGGATCAGTGACATTCTCCGGGTCAAGGGCGAGCAGGTTGTCACGGTGCCACCGGACACCCCGATGGAGCGGCTCCTGGCCGTCCTGGCCGAACACAGGATCGGCGCCGTCGTCGTCTCGCGGGACGGCACCGTCGTCGAGGGAATCGTCAGCGAGCGGGACATCGTCCGGGCGCTGGCCGCCCGCGGCGCCTCGGTGCTCGCCGAACCGGTGAGCACCATCCAGACCACCCAGGTCCGCACGGTCTCCCCGGACGCCCAGCTGGAGGACGTGGAACGCCTGATGACCGAGCGGCGGTTCCGGCACGTCCCGGTGGTGGTCGACGACGCCCTGCGCGGCGTGGTCAGCATCGGCGACGTGGTGAAGTTCCGCATCGACGAGCTGGAGACCGAACGGACCACGCTCGCCGACTACATAACCGGCGACCGCACCTAACACCGAACCCTGTGTGTGAAGTTGTGGTCGGATTCGCACCTCAACTTCACACACAGGGTTGGCGCCCTGGGGAATGCAGAAAGGCCCA
>NZ_JBVYOQ010000031.1:0-98177 GCF_056134165.1 Actinoplanes sp. 13
GGCCGCTCGCCCAACTCCGGCGGCGATTACGGCCTGCTGCCGTACCGGCCGGGCCTGCTGACCCGCCAACGCTGACCGTGTGACACGGTCCTGACCCCGCGGTGGCCCGGTACGCGACACCGGGCCACCGCGGTTCACCCGACCAAGGAGTGGTGATGGGCGACATCGGAACGACAACACCGGCCTCCCGGCGGCGGCGATGGCCGGCGGCGGTGGCGGCCTTCCTCCTCGCGGTGACCGGCGGGGTGCTCGCGGTGGTGACCGCGCCGCCGGCGTCCGCCGCGACGGTGGACACCAGCGCCTGGTACGTGCTGGTCAACCGGACCAGCGGCAAGGCCCTCGACGTCTACAACCTGGCCACCAACGACGGTGCTCGGATCACCCAGTGGACCCGCAACGACGGCGCCCAGCAGCAGTGGCAGTTCGTCGACTCCGGCGGCGGCTACTACCGGCTCCGATCGCGGCACTCCGGCAAGGTGCTCGACGTCCACAACTTCTCCACCGCCGACGGTGGCTCGATCGTGCAGTGGGCCGACGGGAACGGGACCAACCAGCAGTTCCGGCTCGCCGACTCGGACGGCGGGCACGTCCGGCTGATCAACCGGAACAGCAACAAGGCGGTCGAGGTGCAGGGCGCCTCCACGGCCGACGGCGCGAACATCGTCCAGTACTCCGACTGGGGCGGCGCCAACCAGCAGTGGCAGCTCGTCCGGGTGGGCACCGGCGGCAGCACCGGTCAGTTCACCAACCCGGTGGTGTGGCAGGACTTCGCCGACGGCGACATCATCCGGGTCGGCGACGCGTACTACTACTCGGCGTCGACCATGCACTACTCGCCCGGCGCGCCGATCCTGCGTTCCTACGACCTGGTCAACTGGGAGTACGCGGGGCACTCGGTGCCGCGGCTGGACTTCGACAACGCCGCCTACGACCTGTCCGGCGGCCGGGCCTACGTCAAGGGGATCTGGGCGTCGGCGTTCAACTACCGGCCCAGCAACAGCACCTATTACTGGCTGGGCTGCACGGAGTTCAACCGCACCTACGTCTACACCGCCGCGGCGGTCGACGGGGCCTGGTCGAAGAAGGCGCGGATCAACAACTGCTATTACGACGCGGGGCTGATGTTCGACAACGACACCCCGTACGTCGCGTACGGCAACGGCACGATCAGCGTCGCCCAGCTGGCACCGGACCTGACGTCCCAGGTGCGCTCGCAGACCGTCTACACCACACCGTCGAGCATCGGCACCCTCGAAGGCGCCCGGATGTACAAGCGCGGCAACTACTACTACATCTGGCTCACCCGTCCCGCCAACGGCCAGTACGTGCTCCGCTCGACCAGCCCGTGGGGTCCGTACGAGCAGCGGCAGGTGCTGCTCGACCTGCCCGGCCCGATCTCCGGCGGCGGGGTGCCGCACCAGGGTGGCCTGGTGCAGACGCAGAACGGCGACTGGTGGTACATGGCGTTCACCGACGCCTATCCCGGCGGCCGGGTGCCGACCCTCGCACCGATCACCTGGAGCGGCGACTGGCCGGTCCTGACCACCGTCAACGGCCGGTGGGGCGCCACCTACCCCCGGCCGAACATCACCACCTCGAAGACGGTCCGGTCGATGATCGGGCCGGACACCTTCACCGGCCCCACGCTCGGGCACCGCTGGGAGTGGAACCACAACCCGGACACCAGCCGGTTCAGTGTCGGCAACGGGCTGCGACTGTCCACCGCCACGGTCACCAACGACCTCTACAACGCGCGGAACACGCTGACCCACCGCATCCAGGGCCCGTCGTCGACCGCCACCATCGAGCTGGACTACTCGGCGATGGCCAACGGTGACCGCGCCGGGCTGGCCATGCTGCGCGACTCTTCGGCCTGGATCGGCGTGCGCAAGGACAACGGCGCCACCCGGGTGTCCATGACGAACGGTCTGACCATGAATTCCAGCTGGGCCACCACCGGAACCGGCACCGAACAGGCCGGCGCCGGCGTTTCCGGCGGCCGGATCTGGCTGCGGGTCACCGCCGACATCAGACCCGGCTCCGGGCGCACCGCCACGTTCTCCTACAGCACCAACGGCACGACGTTCACCACGCTGGGACCGGCGTTCACGCTGAACAACGCCTGGCAGTTCTTCATGGGGTACCGGTTCGGCATCTTCAATCACGCCACCACGGCACTGGGGGGCGCGGTCACCGTGAACCGGTTCGACCTAGCCGCGCCATAATCCACAACCTGCCCTCATTGTCAAGATATACCGGAGGGCGGGGCTTGCGGCAAGACCCCCGACGTCCCGCAGAATCGCCGGGTGACTGACTACGTCCTGGACATCGAGGAGCTCGACCGGGCGCGCGCCGCCACCACCGGTGGCAAGGGCGCGCGTCTGGCCGAGCTGACCGGGATCGACGGCGTCGAGGTGCCGCCGGGCTTCTGCGTGACGACCGGCGCCTATGAGCGGGTCCTCGCGGCGACGCCGTCGCTCGGCGGGCTGCTCGACCGGCTGGCCGGTCTGCGGCCGGACGCCCGGGAGGCGATCGCCGCACTGAGCGAGCAGGCCCGCCGGGCCCTCCAGGAGGCCGAGATGCCGGCCGGCCTGGCGGCGGCCGTCACCGAACGGCTCACCCGGGTGGGAGAGCAGGCCGCCTGGGCGGTGCGGTCCAGCGCCACGGCGGAGGACGGCCCGGCGGCCTCCTTCGCCGGGCAGCACGACACCTACCTCAACGTGGTGGGGCCGGCGGCGGTCCTCGACCACGTCCGGCGGTGCTGGGCCTCGCTGTTCACCGAGCGGGCCGTCACCTACCGGCTGCGCGCCGGCATCGATGCGCGGGCGGCGCGGATGGCCGTGGTGGTGCAGCGGATGGTGCTGCCGGCGGCGGCCGGGATCCTGTTCACCGCCGACCCGGTCACCGGCAACCGCCGGGTCACCTCGATCGACGCCGGGTTCGGGCTCGGCGAGGCCCTCGTCTCCGGGCTGGTGAACGCGGACGTCTACAAGGTGCGCGACGGCGCGGTCGTGGAGCGGGCCGTCGCCGTCAAACGCCTCGCCGTCCACCCGTTGCCCGGCGGCGGGACCGAACGACGGGCGATCGAGGGGGAGCGTCAGCGTCAACCGGTGCTGACCGAGGCGGAGATCCTGCGGCTCGAGCAGCTCGGCCGGCGGATCGAGGCGCACTTCGGCGAGCCGCAGGACATCGAGTGGTGCCTGGCCGGCGGCCGGTTCACGATCGTGCAGAGCCGGCCGGTCACCACCCTGTTCCCGGTCCCCGCGGCCGGCGACGGCGAGAACCACGTCTACATCTCCGTCGGGCACCAGCAGATGATGACCGAGGCGATGAAACCGCTCGGGCTGGCGGTGTGGAAGCTGACGTCACCGGGGGACATGCGCGACGCCGGCGGCCGGCTGTTCGTCGACATCACCCCACGGCTGGCGGCCCCGGCGACCCGCGCAGCGGTCGTGGAAGCCATGCGGCGTGCCGATCCGCTGATCGGCGACGCGGTGCAGGGCCTGATCGACCGCGGCGACTTCCTCCCGGCGTTGCCGGACGACGGTCCGCCCGCCGCACCGGCCGGCGGGCCGCCGGAGCTGATCGAGGCGGATCCGGCCCTCGTCACCGAGCTGGTCGCGCAGCACGAGGCGGCCCTCGCCGCCCTGAAGCGCGACATCCTGGCCCACGAGGGTGCGCAGCTGCTGGACTTCATCCGGGCCGACCTGAAGGAGCTGCAGCGGACGCTGTTCGCGCCGCGCAGCTATCAGGTGATCATGGCCGGGATGGAAGCCACCTGGTGGCTCAACGATCACCTGGGAGAGTGGCTGGGCGAGAAGAACGCGGCCGACACGCTCAGCCAGTCGGTCCCCGGCAACGTCACCTCGGAGATGGGGCTGGCGCTGCTCGACGTCGCGGACGTGATCCGCCCGTACCCCGAGGTGGTGGCCTTCCTGCGCGGCGCCGGGGACGACTTCCTGGCCGGGCTGGCCGGGCTGCCGGGCGGTCCGGAGGCCGCCGGCGCCGTCGGCGCGTTCCTGGACCGGTACGGCATGCGGTGCGTCGGCGAGATCGACATCAGCCGGCCGCGCTGGAGCGAGCGGCCGGCCACGATCCTGCCGATGATCCTCGGCAACGTCGCCAACTTCGCGCCCGGCGAGCGCGAGCGGCTGTTCGAGCGGGGCCGGCGCGAGGCCTGGGCGAAGGAGCAGGACGTGCTGGCCCGCCTGCGCACCGGGCCCGACGGCGAGCGCCGGGCCACCGAGACGAAGCGCATGATCGACCGGGTCCGGACCTTCAACGGCTACCGCGAATATCCCAAATACCACATGATCGGCCGTTACCAGGTCTACAAGCAGGCGCTGCTGCGCGAGGCCGGCCGGTTGGTGGCGGCGGGTGCGCTGGGCGAGCCGGACGACATCTTCTATCTCGATCACCCCGAGCTGTACGACCTGGTGCGCACCCGCCGGGTGGACGAGCGCCTGCTGCGTGACCGCAAGGAGGCGTTCGCGTGGCACCGGACGCTCACGCCGCCGCGGGTGCTCACCTCCGACGGCGAGATGCTGACCGGCGCCTACCGCCGGGCCGGGCTGCCGGCCGGCGCGCTGGCCGGGCTGCCGGTGTCCGCCGGGGCGGTCGAGGGCCGGGCGCGCGTCGTCCCGGACCTGGCCGAGGCCACCCTGGAAGCCGGCGACATCCTGGTCACCGCCTGGACCGACCCCAGCTGGACGCCGGTCTTCGTCACCGTCGCGGGGCTGGTGACCGAGGTGGGCGGCCTGATGACCCACGGGGCGGTGATCGCCCGGGAGTACGGGCTGCCGGCCGTCGTGGGCGTGCAGAACGCGACCCGGCTGATCCGGGACGGACAGCGGATCCGCGTGCACGGGACGGACGGCTACGTCGAGATCCTGGGTTGACCGGATGAGATAGACAGTGATGCATGCGGAGACTCCTGGTGATGGTCGCGCTCGCCGCGACCCTGGTGGTGTCGGCGACCGGTCCGGTGGCAGCTGCCGTGCCCGGCGATCCACCCCCGGCCGGCGGGTGGTCGGTCGCCGACGGCAAGCTGGTCTGGCGGTCGGCGGAGCGCGTCCCGATGGCGGACGCCGCCGTCGAGTTCTTCTCCGGTGACCGGCTCCTCGGCCGGCCCCGCCCGCTGCCGGACGGCCGCACCTTCGCCCTGGACCTGAGCGACGCCGGCAGCCTGGCCGACCTCTCGGTCAAGGCCGGCGGCCGCCGCATCGACCAGGCCCCGCCGCCCGCCGACCGGCGGGCCGCCCCGCCGGTTGCCGCGCCGTCGCCCGGGCCGGCCGGCGCCGTCGATCCCGGCGTCCCCGGGCCGTACTCCGTCATCACCGGGGAGTACGACCTGCCCGGCATCGACCTGCCGGAGTTCTACGCCCCCACCGAGATGCGGGCGGTCGTGGTGGCCCCGCGCGGCGCCCCCGGCGCCCGGCCGCTCGCGCTGTTCCTGCACGGCCGCCACGCGGTCTGCTACCGAGGCACCGAGGACGTGCCGCAGGACTGGCCGTGCGCGCCCGGTGACGAGCCGATCCCGAGCTACCGCGGTTACCTCCAGGCCCAGCGGCTGCTCGCGTCGCAGGGCTACGTGACCGTCTCCATCTCGGCGAACGGGATCAACGGCCAGGACTGGCTGCTCGACGACGGCGGCGCGCAAGCCCGTTCCACGCTGGTCCGGGAACACCTCGCCCGGTGGGCCGGCTGGGCGGGAGCGGGCCGGGCGTCGGCACCCGCGATCGTCCGGCAGGCGCCGCGCGCCGACCTGTCCGAAGTGTTCCTGATGGGTCACTCGCGCGGCGGCGAAGGCGTGAGCCGTGCGGCCATGGACAGCCTCACGCCACCGCCCGGCGAACCCCGGGACCGGGCCCCGTGGACCATCCGCGGCCTGCTGCTGCTCGCCCCGACGATCTTCGGGCACGACCCGGTGCCGGACGTGCCGTCGGTGACGGTCCTGCCCGGCTGCGACGGCGACGTCTCCGACCAGCAGGGCCAGATGTTCGTCGACGAGACGCGGGGCGTCAGCCGGGGCCGGGCGCTGCACAGCGCGGTCTACATGATCGGCGCCAACCACAACTTCTTCAACACCGAGTGGACGCCGGGCCAGTCGGCCGCCCCGTCGATCGACGACTTCGACCGCCGCGGGCAGTACGACCCGGTCTGCTCACCCGGCACCGCCACCCGGCTCACCCCGGCCCAGCAGCAGGACGCCGGCGCCACCTACATCGCCGCCGCCGCGCGGCTGTTCGTGTCCGGCGACGACCGGGTGCTGCCGCTGCTCGACGGCAGCGGCGCCCGGGCGCCCTCGGCCGACCCCGCCCGGGTGCTCAGCCACGCGCTCGGCGGGCGGCGCTCCGCGGTGCTGCTGCCCGGCCCGGACGTCCGGGTGTCCGGCGCCGGGCGGATCTGCCACCAGGTCAGCGACGATTCGCGGTCCTGTCTGGACCCGGCGGACGACGACGCGTACCTCGCACACTTCACCACCTTCGGCCCGCTGATCCCCGAGGCGGGCCGGTACGCCGCCGAACTCGCCTGGTCCACCGCCGGCGCCCCGATCCGGTTCACCCCGCGGGCCCCGATCACCGTGTCCGGCCGGCAGAAACTGGCGCTGCGCGTGATCGTGCCGCCGAACACGGCCGGCACCACCCTCGGCGTGACGGCCGTCGACCCGGGCGGGCGCCGCACCGCCCTGGGCGACGTGCGGCTGGACGGCCTGCCCGGCACCGACCGCACCACGTCGTACTGGGGTCAGGAGGTCCGGGTGCCGCTGCGGGGCGCGACCCGGATCGCCGCGCTGGAGTTCACCCCGCGCACCGGGTCCGGCCGCGCGTGGCTGCTCGACGCCTGGGCCTGGAACCCGGGCACGCCCAGCCCGCAGACCCGCGCGCTGCCGCGGATCGACCTCGGTCAGGTGTCGGTCGCCGAGGGCGACTCCGGCACGAAGACCTACCAGGTGCCGGTGACCGTCACCGGGGACGGCGGCGGGGTGCTGCGGTTCTTCCTGCACGACAGCGTGACCGCCGCGACCACCTCCTGGCTCGCCACGGTCCGGCCCGGCGACCGCGCCGTCGAGGTCCCGGTCGAGGTCACCGGCGACACCGTGCATGCCAGCGGCGAGTTCACGTACCTGCTCGCCAAGGCGGAGCGCGACCTGGTGATCGGCGACTACCTGGGCGGCGCCGAGGTGGTCAACGACGACCCGGAACCGGTGCTGACCGTCGACCCCGCGCTCGCCCGGGTGACCGAGGGCGGCACGCTGACCTGGCGGATCACCATGTCCGCGCCGTCCGAGACGCCGTACCCGATCCTCGGGCTCCCGCGGGCGCCGGCGACCGGGGCCGAGCTGTCCACCACGGACGTCGACCCGGAGTGGTTCTTCGAGTACTCCTGGGAGGCGGCCGAGCCGTCCCGCCCGCTGTCGCAGACGCAGCTGACCCCGTGGATCGAGATCCCGCCCGGCTCGACCACCGGCGAACTCACCGTGCCGACCGTCACCGACGATCTGACCGAGCCGGAGGAGCGGATCGAGCTGACGAACGTGTTCGCCGAGATGGCGCCGATGATCGGGGTGGTCACCGACCCTTAGGCCAGACGGGGCCCTGGTCGGTCCACGTGACACCGCTGTTGCGGCAGAGGCAGAACGGGTGGCCGACGGGATCGGTGTAGACGCGCCAGCCGTACCCGTCGGGGCCGATGAAGTCCTGGCGCAGGGTCGCGCCGAGGGCCAGGACGCGGCGGTGTTCCGCCTCGATGTCGTCGACCTCGAAGTCGAGGTGGAACTGTTTGGGGTGCTCGCCGTCGGGCCACCGCGGGGCGCGGTAATCCGCCACCGCGGTGAAGGCCAGCTCGATCTCGCCGAACCGGATACCGGCCCACTTCTCGTCGCTGCCCGCTTTTACCGGCCGGCCCGTCACCTCCGAATAGAAGGCCGCCAGCTTCATCGTGTCCGGGCAGTCGATGATGAAATCGGTGAGTCGGAGCATGCGGCGATCCTGCCACAGCAACGATCACGCCCCGGCTAGTACTGCAGGTGCTCCCGGGTCAGCCCGGCGACCTTCTCGACCAGGGCGACGCCGTCCTCCTTGGTCTTGTGGTGGTGCGAGAGCACGGCGATCGAGACGTTGGTGGACCGGTCGGGGGAGACGACCCGGCCGATCGAGTTCACCACCCAGAGGCCGCCGTCGTCGCTGCGGGTGTCCCAGCCGTTCTTGACGGCGGTCTGCTCGTCGCCGCGGGCCGCCGACGGGACGCCCCAGGACTGGTCCTCGTTGACGGACTGCATCAGGTCCAGGACGTACTGCCGGCCGGCCACCCGCAGATCGCTGTCGTCGGTGACCAGGTAACCCAGGAGGCGGACCTGGTCGTCGGCCGTCGTCCTGGTCAGACCCCACGCCTTGGCCACGGTGGTCTCCCGCAACCCGATCCGCTCGTTGCAGCGGGTGAGCTGCTCGGCCCCGCCGAGTTCCTCGAACAACGCGGTGGTGGCGTCGTTGTCGCTGGCCCGGATCATCGCCTCGGCCCGGTCCCGCTGCTCGGTGGTCAGCTCGCGCTTCTCGTCCTGGGCCTGCAACAGCGCGCACGTCAGGATCGACGTCTTGACCACGCTCGCCGTGTCGAACTGCTCGGACCCGCGGTAGGAGAACTGCTCCCCGGTCACCTTGTCGAGCACCGCCACCGAGAAGCCGGGGTCGCCGCCGGCCAGGCCGGCCAGCGCCGTCTCCAGGGCGGCGCCCCGTTTCTCCCACTCGCTCGATCCGAACGGGAAGGCTCCGGTCGCGCCGAGGCCGATGGCCACCCCGCCGACGACCATGACAGCGACCGCGGCCGCGAGCAGCTGAACTCGTTTCACCGGAGCGTTTCTACCACCGTCGATCCTCCTGCGACACCCCGCCGGAGCGGCATCGTCTCTCACCGGACGGCCCGGGCGCCGCCGGTGCGAGGCCGTCCCGGCCGTCGAGCCGCTCCTGCCGCGCCGCCGGTGCGGCGCCGTTCTCGCCGTCGAGTCGCTCCTCCTGATAGGCGTCGGTCAGCGTGTCGGTGGCCAGGGCTCGGGCACCGGCCAGGTCGAGGCCCGCCGCCCGGGCCCGGGCCGCCCACCCGATCAGGTCCGCACGCAGGTGCGTGACGTCGATCTCGGGCGGCGCGGCGCGGACGAAGGTGCCGCTTCCCTGCCGCACCTCGACCACGCCCTCCGCCTCCAGGTCCCGATAGGCCCGCAGCACCGTGTTCGGGTTGACGCCGTGCCGCTCGGCGACCTCGCGGGCGGTGGGCAGCCGGTCGCCGGCGACGAGCCGCCCGGTCCGCACGCCGTGCCGCACCTGCTCGCCGAGTTGCGCGTACACCGCCGTCCCCGATCGCCGGTCGATCCGGAAACTGATCACCGCGAGTCAGTCGGTCCATTAGTGGTTTGCATGTTCACGAGTGTTGCAGCCGTGTCAAGACCATCGTGGCGCCGCTCGATATGCACCCCGGTGGATTAGCCTGGCAGGGCCCACCGGGGCGTGGACGGAACCAGGAGAGACACATGAACATGCGGGGACGAGCCCGTCGGGCGACCGTGCTGACGGCCGCTGCGATGCTGGTGATCGGCGGCGTCGCGGGCTGCGCCAAGGAGGACACCGGTGGCACCACCGAGGGCGGCGTGCCGCTGGTCAAGGCCGGGGCGCTGACCACGTGCACCCACCTGCCGTACGCGCCTTTCCAGTCCAAGGACCAGAGCGGCAAGGTGGTCGGCTTCGACGTCGCGCTGATCGACCTGGTCGCCGCGAAGCTCGGCGTGACCCAGGAGATCGTGGACACGCCGTTCGAGGGCATCAAGTCCGGCGCCGACCTCAACTCCGGCAAGTGTGACGTGGCCGCGGCCGGCATGACCATCACCGACGAGCGCAAGAAGGTGCTGGACTTCTCCGAGCCGTACTTCGACGCCACCCAGGCGCTCGCCGTGCAGACCGGCAAGGAGGTCAAGGGCCTGGAGGAACTGGCCGGCAAGCGCCTCGGCGTGCAGGGCGGCACCACCGGCGAGGAGTACATCAACGCCCAGGTGAAGGAGAAGAGCCTGGACGTCAAGGTCGTCTCCTACCGCGACCTCGCCGCGCTGCAGCAGGCGCTGGCCACCAACCAGATCGAGGGCGCGGTCAACGACCTGCCGGTCTGGAACGAGTACATCAAGGCCAACCCCGGCAAGGTCGTCGTCTCGGCCGGCTTCGACACCGGCGAGCAGTACGGCTTCGCCGTCAAGAAGGGCAACGCGGAGCTGCTCAAGACCGTCAACGAGGCGCTCGCCGCGGCCCGCTCCGACGGCACGTACGACAAGATCTATGCGACCTGGATCGGCGCGAAACCGGCTGCCTGATCCCGACATGAAGCTCACTCCACGCCGGCGGCGGCGGATCCTCCGCGTCGCCGGCTACGTCGTGTTCGTGCTGGCGATCCTCGCCGTGGCCGCCGCCGCGGACTGGGGCAGCCTGTCCGAGGCGTTCTTCCGGCGCGACATCGCCCAGGACATGTTCCCCGAGGCGATCACCGTCGCCCTGCGCAACACCATCGTCTACACGCTGCTGGCGTTCGTGTTCGGCCTCACGCTGGGGCTCGTCCTCGCGCTGATGCGGCTGTCGTCGATCCTGCCGTACCGCTGGTTCGCCACCGCCTACATCGAGTTGTTCCGCGGCCTTCCCGCACTGCTGGTGCTGTTCATGGTCGGCTACGGCGTGCCGCTGGCCTTCCCGGACCGGGAGATCCCCGGCGGCGTCTACGGCTCGGTCACCGTCGGCCTCGGCCTGACGGCCGCGGCGTACATGGCGGAGACCATCCGGGCCGGCATCCAGGCCGTACCGAAAGGACAGCTGGAGGCCGCCCGCACGCTCGGGATGTCGCACCCCCGCGCGATGGTCTCCATCGTGCTGCCGCAGGCGTTCCGCATCGTCATCCCGCCGCTGACCAACGAGATCATCCTTCTGACGAAGGACACCTCCCTGGTGTACGTCCTCGGCGTCACGTCGACGACGATCGAACTGACCAAGTTCGCCGGGGACACCCTCAACACGCGGGTCAACCCGACGCCGCTGGTGGTGGCCGGGCTGCTCTACCTGGTGATCACCCTCCCGCTGTCCCAGGTGGTCCGCGGGCTGGAGCGCCGGGCCGCGAAGGAGAGATGACCGCGATGTCCACGATCGAGATCCGTGACCTGCACAAGTCGTTCGGCAAGCTGGAGGTGCTGCGCGGCATCGACCTGACGGTGGAACCCGGCGAGGTGGTCTGCGTCATCGGCCCGTCCGGATCCGGCAAGTCCACGCTGCTGCGCTGCGTGAACCTGCTCGAGGAGCCCACCGCGGGCGCCATCCGGGTGGCAGGCGTCGAAGTCACCGACCCGGACTGCGACATCGACGCGGTCCGCCGCGGCATCGGCATGGTCTTCCAGCAGTTCAACCTCTTCGGGCACCTCACCGTCCGGGAGAACGTCACCATCGCCCAGCGCCGCGTCCTCAAACGCAGCCGCGCCGAGGCCGCCCGGATAGCCTCGGCGAACCTGGACCGCGTCGGCCTCGCCGAGAAGGCCGGCGCCTACCCCGCCCAGCTCTCCGGCGGCCAGCAGCAACGCGTCGCCATCGCCCGCGCGCTGGCGATGGACCCGCAGCTGATGCTCTTCGACGAGCCGACCAGCGCCCTGGACCCCGAACTCGTCGGGGAGGTGCTCGCGGTGATGCGCGGCCTGGCCGCCGAGGGCATGACCATGCTCGTGGTCACCCACGAGATGGCGTTCGCCCGCGAGGTCGCCTCCCGCGTCGTCTTCATGGACGCCGGGGTGATCGTCGAGCAGGGCCCGCCCGCGGAGGTGTTCGGCAGCCCGCGCGAGGAGCGCACCCGCGAGTTCCTGCACCGCGTCCTCGAACCCGCCAAGGTCAGCGAGACCGAGATCCGCGCCCACCCACCCACCTGACAACCCCAGTGTGGGGAGTTGGGGTCCAATACGCGCCCCAAGTCCCCACACACCGACCCGCCACTGCCAGTGTGGGGACTTGGGGTTCGAAACGCACCCCAAGTCCCCACGCAGCGGGGTAGTAGTTCGAGCGTGGTGATTTCGGGTTCCGTGTGCACCCCAAGTCACCACGCTCGGGTCGGGCGGTTGCGGCGTAGGTGTCAGGCGTCGAGGCGGAGGTCGGGGTAACGGCCGGCCACCGTGCGCATCCGCCACTTGTGCGGGAAGACCGCGAGCAGCGCGCCGTCGCGGACCCGGGTCATCACCTCGACGTTCGCCTCGGAGCGCAGGATCTCCCGGCCGGCCTCGTCGGTGCGGGCGGCCACCTCGTACGGCAGGCGGTCGAGCTGCACCTTGACGCCGAACTCCGCCTCGAGCCGGTGGGTGGCGACCTCGAACTGCATCGGTCCCACCGCGGCGAACACCGGCGCCTGGTCGCCGCGCTGCTCGGAGCGCAGCACCTGGACGACGCCCTCGCCGTCGAGCTGCTCGATGCCGCGGCGGAACCGTTTGAAGGCCCCGGTGTCGGAGGTGCGCACCACCGCGAAGTGCTCCGGCGGGAAGGACGGCAGCGGCGGGTACTGCACCGGGCTGCCGGCGTAGAGGGTGTCGCCGATGCCGAGCGCGGTGGCGTTGACCAGGCCCACCACGTCACCCGGGTACGCCTCGTCGATGGTGTCACGGGACTGCCCGAACATCTGCTGGGCGTATTTCGTGGTGAACGGCCGGCCGGTGCCCGCATGCGTGACGATCATGCCGCGTTCGAAGCGACCGGAATTGATCCGCACGAACGCCACCTGGTCGCGGTGGGCGCGGTTCATGTTCGCCTGCATCTTGAAGACGAACCCGGAGAACGAGCCGTCGACCGGCTGGTCGGCGCCGGCCGCGGTGGGTCGCGCCGAGGGAGGCGGCGCCAGTTCCACCAGAACATTCAGGAGCTGGCGTACGCCCAGGTTCGCGACCGCCGCGCCGAACAGCACCGGGGTGCTGGTCGCGGCCAGGAAGGTGGCCTGGTCGTGCTCGGCCTCGAGCAGTTCCAGCTCCTCGGTCGCGGCCGCCCAGTCCGCGCCGTACCGCTCGGCCGCCTCGGCCGCGGTCATCTCCTCCTCGATGGCGAGGTCGGCGCCGCCGGGTGCGCGCTCCATCCGGGTGAACACGCCGGTGCGGCGGTCGATGACGCCGCGGAACTGACCGGCGATGCCGACCGGCCACGTCAGCGGGGTCGGGCGCAACCCGATCCGCTGCTCGATCTCATCCATCAGGGCGAGGGCGTCGAGGCCGGGCCGGTCCCACTTGTTGATGAAGGTGATCACCGGGATGCCGCGCTGCCGGCAGACCTCGAACAGCTTCAGCGTCTGCGGTTCCAGGCCCTTCGCGGCGTCCAGCAGCATGACCGCGCTGTCCACCGCGGTGAGCACCCGATAGGTGTCCTCGGAGAAGTCGGCGTGCCCGGGAGTATCCAGCAGGTTGATCACCGTGTCGCGGTAGGCGAACTGGAGCGCCGCCGAGGTCACCGAGATGCCCCGCTCCTGCTCCATCGCCATCCAGTCGGAGACCACGCCCTTGCGGTCGCCCTTGCCGTGGACGGCGCCGGCCTGCCCGATCACCCGCGCGTGCAGGGCCAGGGCCTCGGTCATCGTCGACTTACCGGCGTCGGGGTGCGAGATCACCGCGAACGTCCGCCTGCGGACCGCCTCCTGGGCGACACCCGCCGATGCCAGCACGCTCTGACTCACTGATCCACTCCCCATCACACCGACAACGTTCCAACTTTAGTGGCGGACCGGACGGAAACCCCGTAACGACCTGGTGGGAAGCGTCATACCGCCCCGGTCAGCCGGGACCGGAACTCGGCGGGCGTGAGGACGGCAGCGCTGCGCAGCTCGACCGGGAAGATCGCGATGTCGGCGCCGTCCTCCTCGAGCTGCGGCAGCCACTCGGCGAGGAACTCCTTGAGCGGGATCCGGATGGCGTGCTCGCCGGCCACCTCGCCCTCGTTCTCCAGCCGGGCCACCGTCGCGTGCGGCCAGATCGGCAGCAGGGTCCGGCGGTCGGCGTCCTCGGTGAACAGCGTCTCGTCCTCGTCGCCCCAGACCCACAGCACGCCCTGGTCGGCGAGCACCTCGAAGGTCCGGGCCGCCCGGGCCGCCCCGTCCAGCCCGCGAAGTCGTTCCGCCTGACCGCGCGAGATGTCATCCGGTGCCACGTGACCTCCGAGTAAGCCGATTCTGTGCGGTGTGCCCGGCGATGGTATCGGTCATCCCCGCCGGGCCGTCTGTCGACCATCTCTGACCAGTCGTGTTCACGACCGTACGCAGCGTGAAGGACAGGTACGGTCACCGTGCCGCCGAACGCCTACCCCGGGAGGGCCGGATGAGCGCCATCAGCGCGGGCACCGACGCCGCGACACGTCTGCTGCGCCGTGAACTGGGTGAGAGCCTGATCGTGCCGGGCGACGACGGGTTCGCCGCCGCCCGGCAGGTCTGGAACGCCGCCGTGACGCACCGGCCCGCCGCGATCGCCCGCTGCGCCGACGCCGCCGAGGTCGCCCGGGCCGTCCGGGCGGCGGGTGAGGCCGGCCTGCCCCTCTCGGTGCGCGCCGGCGGGCACGACTGGGCCGGCCGGGCGCTGACCGACGGCGGCCTCGTCGTCGACCTCACCCGCATGCGCGGCGTCCGCGCCGACACCGCCGCGCGGACCGTCAGCGTCCAGGGCGGCGCGACAGCGGCCGACCTGCTCGCCGTGACCGTGCCGGACGGCATGGTCACCACGACCGGCGTCGTCAGCGGCGTCGGCATGGCCGGGCTCACGACCGTCGGCGGGTACGGGGCGCTGATCGGCCGGTTCGGGCTGGCGCTCGACAACCTGCTGGACGCCGACGTCGTGCTCGCCGACGGCAGCACGGTGACGGCCGGGCCGGACGGTGACAGCGAGCTGTGGTGGGCGCTGCGCGGTGGCGGCGGCAACTTCGGCGTCGTCACCCGCCTGCGATACCGGACGTACGCGCTGCCGGTCGTGCTGGCCGGCATGCTGATGTTCCCGGTCGCCGAGGCCGCCGCGGTGCTGGCCGGTTACGCGGAGGCGGTGGCGGGCGCCCCGGACGAGCTCACCGTGATGTGCGGGTTCCTGCCCGGCCCGGACGGCGTGGCGCTGCCGTTCCTGTGCCCGTTCTGGTCGGGCGACGACCTGGCCGCGGGGGAGCGGGCGGTGGCGCGGCTGCGCTCGCTCGGCCACCCCGTCGTGGACCAGGTCGGCCCGATGCCGTACCCGGGCGCGCTCGCGATGTTCGACGGCAACATCTCCGATCGCAACCATTACCTGCTGCGCAGCCGCTGGTTCCCGGAGATGTCCCCGGCCGTGGTGGACGCGCTGATCGACGGGGCCGCCGCCTTGCCCTCGCCGTACTCGGCGCTGGTCGTCAACCGGTTCCACGGCGCGGCCGCGCGGGTCGACCCCGGCGCCACCGCCTTCGCCACCCGGACACCGCACCAGGTGGCCGAGGTGATCGCGGCGTGGACGCCCGGCGAGGCGCCGGAGCGCTACCGGGCCTGGGCCGACTCGGTGGTGACCGCGCTGGAGCCGATGGCGCTGCCGGGCGCCTATCCGAACCTGCTCGGCCCCGGCGACGACGAGCGGGCCCGGGCGTCGTACGGGCCGAACCTGGCCCGGCTGCTGGCCGCCAAGCGGGCGTACGACCCCGGCAACGTCTTCGCCTCCGCGGTGCCCGCCCTGGTGTAGCGCAGGTCAGCTCTTCGGGCGCAGGCCGGCCCGGTGCCCCAGCAGGGCGGCCTCCGTGCGGTTCTCGCAGCCGAGCTTGACCAGCAGCCGCGAGACGTACCCCTTCACCGTCGCCTCGGACAGGTGCAGGCGCCGGGCGATCTGCTGGTTCGACCGGCCGCCCCCGAGGTCGGTCAGCACCTCCACCTCGCGGTCGGTGAGCGAGGCGATCAGGTCGCGGGCGTCCTGACCGCCGGCGGTACTGCCGGCCAGCCGCTGGGCCGCCACCGGTGACAGCACGGTGTGTCCCGCTGCGGCGACCCGGACCAGGTCGACCAGGTCCTCCGGCGCCGTGGACTTGACCAGGAACCCGGCCGCGCCGGCCCGGAGCGCGCGCAGGACGTACTCGTCGAGGTCGAACGTGGTGAGGGCGACCACCCGCGGCGGTGCCGGCAGCCGCGCGATGCGCTCCATCGCGGTCAGCCCGTCCACCCCCGGCATGCGCAGATCCATCAGCACCACGTCGGGCCGCAGCCGGACGGTGGCCTCCACCGCCTCGGCGCCGTCGTACGCCTCGCCGGCCACCTCCAGGCCCGGCGCGGCGGCCAGGATCGTGCGCAGGTGGGCGCAGACCATCCGCTCGTCGTCGACGAGGAGGACCCGGATCACCGGGACGCCGCCGTCGGCACGTACGCGGGCAGCGTGGCCCGCACCGTGAACCCGCCGTCCGCCTCGGCGCCGGCGGTGAGCGTCCCGCCGATCACCTCCACCCGGTGCCGGAGGCCGTCCAGGCCGCTGCCGCCGCCGGCCGCGGTGAGCGCCGGGTCGGGCCCGTGTGCCGGGCGGCTGTTGGCGACGCGGGCGTGCACGCCCGCCGGCCCGTAACGGATCGACACCTCGGCGTCGGCGCCCGGCGCGTGCTTGTGCACATTGGTCAGCGACTCCTGCACGAGGCGGAACAGGGTGCGCCGCACCGCCGGCGCCACCACGGCCGGATCGCCCTCCTCGGTCAGCCGCACCGGCAGGCCGACTGCCCGGGAGTCGCCGACCAGCGAGGACAGGGCCGGCTCCTCGGCCGGGGCGGCGGTCCCGGCCGGCGCGGTGTCACCGGTGCGCAGCACGCCCACCAGGTCGCGCAGCTCGGCCAGCGCCTGGCAGCCGGCCGCCCGCAGCTCCTCGGCGGCCACCCGGGTGGCCGGGTCGGTGGTGCTGACCCGCAGGGCGCCGGCCTGCAGCACCATCAGGTTGATCCGGTGGGTCACCACGTCGTGCATCTCGCCGGCCAGCCGGATCCGCTCGTCGGCGCGGGCCTGCTCGGCGAGCAGCAGCCGTTCCCGCTCGGCGCGTTCGGCCCGGTCGGTCAGCTCCGCCACCAGGCCACGCCGTGCCCGGAAGTACATGCCGAGCAGCGCCGAGAACAGGATGACAGCGGGTGCGGTGTACGGATCGTCGATCGCCCACGCCTGCGCCCCCACCAGGAAGGCCGCCGTCAGGACCGCGACGACGGCCCACTGCCGCCATCGGGGGCCCGCGCCGTGTGCGGTGACGGAGTACGGCACCAGTACGGCGGCCCAGGCCGGCACGACCAGGCTCAGGGCGGCGATGGTCAGCGCGGCGGTGTACGGCCGGCGGCGGCGCGCCAGCAGCATCGCCGCGGCGGTGACCTGCAGGGCCACGTAGGCGCCGACCGGCCCGACGACGTGCTTGGTGGCATGGTCCGGATCGGACAGCTCCAGCGCGCTGCCGATCAGCGCGGCGACCGCGGCGAGCGCCACGTCCACGGCGATCAGCAATGCCTGCCGGCGGCCCATGGTCGCAGCGTAACGCCGGCCGCGGGAAGCGGCCCGTCGTGCGCTCACGGTCACGACCAAACGACTGCGGGGGTACGACCAAAGTAGGGCGACGTGGCGACCTTCCCCGCTGGGCGGCCCGCACCCGAGACGCTGGGATCGACTCATGACGCCGATCGACGTGTCCACCGCCGGGCCGCGCATCCACGCGCTCGACACCCTGCGCGGCTTCGCGCTGTGCGGCATCCTGATCATCAACATCTATCAGCAGGTGGTGTTCCGCGGGGCGGCCGCGGGCAAGGCCGCACAGTTCCCGGACGCCGTGCAACTGCTGTTCTACGAGCGGTTCTACCCGATCTTCTCGATCCTGTTCGGCATTGGGTTCGGCATCTTCCTGCAGCGTGCGGCGCTGCGCACCGATCGGCCGCGGCTCGTGCTGGCCCGCCGTCTGGTGGTGCTGCTGGGCATCGGCGTCCTGCACTTCCTCGCCCATCCCGGGGAGGCGCTCACGTCGTACGCCATCGCGGGTCTGGTTGTTCTTCTGCCCCTGAGCCGGCTCGGTGGCCGGGCCGCGCTCGCCGTGGCGCTCGTCCTGCTGCTCGCCGGCGCCCAGCTGGTCGTCGGGTTCGGGCCGATCCCGGGACTGCTCGCCCTCGGGTACGCCCTCGCCATGCTCGGCGTGCCGGCCGCGCTCGACCGCCGCACCGGCCGGGTGGCGATCGCGTTCGCGGTGTCGGCCACGCTGACCGCCGTCTGGATCGTCCTGGCGGTGCGCGACGTCGAGTTGCCGTTCGTCAACGTGCTGGGCGGGCCGGGCGGCGGGGTCAGCCTGCTCGACCCGCTCGCCGGGATCGTGACCGGTCTGGCGTACTGCTGCGGGCTGCTCCTGCTGCTGCGCACCCCGCTCGGGCCGGCGATCTCCGCGGTGCTGTCGCCGATGGGCCGGATGGCGCTGACCAACTATCTGAGCGCGACCGTGCTGTTCCTGATCGCCGGCCCGCTGCTGGGCATCGACAGCACCGCGGACCTGCCCGCGATCGTCGGCCTCACGGTCGCCATCATCGTGATCCAGGCGGTGTGGAGCGCGTGGTGGCTGCGCTCGTTCCGGTACGGCCCGGCGGAGTGGGCGTGGCGGTGCCTGACCTGGTGGCGGCGCGCCCCTATCCGCCACACCGAGGCAGGGCTTTCGCCGACGTCACCGAACACGGCGCGGTGACTGATCGGTGGTCATTCGAGGGCGGCGGCGCCGAACGACACGGAGAAGCGCTTGCACCAGATGCTGACGCTGCGGAACGCGGCCGGGTCGGTGCCGGCGTCGATGCGGTACACCTGGTCACCGCGGTTGCCCTTGAGGCGGCCCAGCTCGACGTGGGCGCCGTCGTCGAAGACGTGCCAGCCGTCCTTGCCCGCCCGCACCGGCTGGTCCGACAGCCACACCCGCAGGTCTGGCCCGTCGCTGGTGTTCAGGCCGGCCAGCTCCAGCCGATGGCTGCCGTCCGCGGCGCGCACCACCCGGGCGGTGCCGGTGGTGTCGTGCTCGTGTGTCACGAACTCGCCCTCGGCGACGACTGTCGCCTTCGCCGGCCCCGCGCCGCCGGACGGCTGCGCAGCCGAGGAAGGCGTGACCTCCGGCGTCGTCGGGCCGGAGGCCTGCGCGGCCGGGGGCGCCGTCACCGACAGCGCGTCCGTGACGGTGGTGTCGGTGACGAGCCGCCACGGCTGGAACCAGTAGAGGGCGAAGGCGGCGCCGAGACCGAGCACGGTGACGGCGAGCCAGGTGACGGGTCTGCTGAGCACTCTGCGAAGCACGCGTCGAGTGAACCGGACGCGGGCGGCGGGCACCAGCCGCAAGCGCTTACGAACCGCTTACGGCAACCCCGTGTGTGAAGTTGCGGTCCAAATCGGACCGCAACTTCACACCCAGGTTGGTCGCGGCTCGGTGCCCGGTCAGTGTGTGAAGTTGCGGTTCGGATCGGACCGCAAGTTCACACACTGGTGGGGTGTCAGGTGGCGGTGCAGGGGGAGCCGTTGAGGGCGTACGAGCTCGGCGCCCCGCTGTTGCCGGTGTGGGACGCCTGGAAGCCGAAGCTGACCGACGCGCCCGGTGCCAGGCCCGCGTTGTAGCCGACGTTGGTCGCGGTGACCCGTCCGGAGCTGGGCGAGTAGGTGGCGTTCCAGCCGCTGGTGACGGTCTGGCCCGCCGCCAGGGTGAAGGCCACGGTCCAGCCGTTCAGCGCGGCGCTGCCGGTGTTCGTGACCGTGATGTTGGCGGTCAGCCCGCTGTTCCACGCGTTGACGGTGCTGGTGACGCGGCACGCCGTGCCGTCGGGGCCGGGCGAGCTGGGTGCGGGCGAGCTGGGTGCGGGCGAGCTGGGGCCGGCCGAGCTGGGGCCGGGCGCCGGGCTCGACGGGGTGGTGGTGCCGCCGAACTGGGTGAAGAACTGCCACACCTCGGCGGACACCCAGGACGTCGAGGCGTTGCGGTCCACCGGCAGCGGCACGTGGTCGCCGTCGAACGCGGCCCACTGGACCGGATATCCGGCCCGGCACCCCTGGTACGCGGTGGTGATGTGGGTGCCGCTGCCCTGGGCGGGTTCCGGCGGATTCTGCGCCGTGCAGCCGTTGGCGCGGACGAACGTGTCCCGGATCGTGCGGCCCGACGAGATGTTCAGCACGCTGTCCCGGATGCCGTGGATGCCGAAGTAGGCGACCGGCCCGGACGGCGCGGAGCAGCCGCTGAGGTTGGCGCCGGCGATCGGCGCGACGGCCCGGAACACGGTCGGCCGGGCGCAGGCCAGGGCGTAGCTCATCGCTCCGCCGTAGCTGAAGCCGAGCGCGAACCGCTGGGCGGTGTCGACGCACAGGTCGTTCTCGACCACGCGCAGGATGTCGTCGACGAGCGTGACGTCGCGGCCGCCGGTGTTGGCCCAGCCGGCGTCGAGCCCCTGCGGTGCCACGAAGATCGCGCTGTTGCCGGACCGCTGCTGCAGGCCGTAGAACCCGTTGCCGACCACGTCGTTGGCGCTGCCGTTGAGCCAGTGCAGGCCGACGACGAGCCGGTAGGCCTGGCTGCTGGTGTAGTTGGCGGGCAGCCGCAGGATGTAGGTGCGGGCCCGCCCGCCGCTCTGGATCGTGTAGGTCCCGTCGCGCAGGGTCGGTGCTTTTCCGCATCCCGCGGTGGCCGCGAGGGCGCTGCTCTGCTCGGCCGACGCCGTCCCGCCGGCCAGTACCGTCGCTCCGGCCACGATCAGCATGGCCGCGGCGACGACCGTGCCCAGCACCGTGCGGTTCCCTTTTCTTCGCTCTGCCATCGCCCAGACCTCCTCATTACGTGCAATAGCGGAATCGCGAGAGGAACGTTACGGGAGCGCTCCCAGTCCGACAACAAATTGTTGCATGTGGATGTCTATTGACGAATATTGCGTGCTCAGCGGTCGTGCGACTGTGCGGAAGTCATCGGCGTAACAGTTATTGCACATCGAATCTGTGTCATAGCGCGGGATGGTCCTTGAGCTGCCGTCGTGTCGTGAGGTGACGCCGAGCTTGCGGAAGATGCTGCGCAGGTGGGGTCGACGGTGCGTTTGCTGATGAAGTGATCATGCACCTGGCGTACCTGGGCGTGAGCACGCCGTTCTCCTCGGAGCACGCGCCGGAATGAGTCGTACCGTCTCAGGTATGTCTGATCTGGAACTCACCCCGGTCGGCCGGGTCGAATCCCCGCTGACCGACCCGGCGACCGCGCCGAAGCAGGGCGACGAGGGCTCGCCACCCGCCTGGCTGGTCTTCGGCCCCCGCTGGGCGGACGCGCTGCGCGACATCGGGCCCGGCGCCGAGATGCTGCTGCTCACCTGGCTGGACCGGGCCGACCGCAGCGTGCTGCGGGTCCACCCGCGCGACGACGAGGCCCGCCCGCTGACCGGGGTCTTCAGCACCCGGTCGGCGGACCGGCCCAACCCGATCGGCCTGCACCGGGTCACCGTGCTGGCGGTCGACGGCCCCCGGCTGCGGGTGGCCCACCTGGAGGCGCTCGACGGCACCCCGATCCTCGACCTGAAACCGGTCCTGGAGGCGTGCGGCGATCGTTGACGGTAAGTTGGGCGGCAGGTGTGCCGGGAAGTCTGGTCGGCGATGTCCTCGTCGTGTCCTGCTGAAGGAGTCCCGTGACCGGATCGCCCTCTCATCGTCCCCTTTTCGGCCGTGGCAGCTGGCCGGAGGTCACCCGGATCGGCGACATCCTGCGCACCGAGACGGTCGGTGGCGCGTTGCTGCTCGGCGCGGCGGTGCTGGCCCTGGTGTGGGCGAACTCGCCGTGGTCGGCGGGTTATCAGACCCTGATCGGGCTGCGGGTGGGCCCGGAGGCGCTGCACCTCGACCTGACCTTGGCGCAGTGGGCGGCGGACGGGCTGCTGGCCATCTTCTTCTTCGTCGCCGGGCTGGAGCTGAAGCGGGAGTTCGTGGCGGGGGACCTGCGGGACCCGCGGCGGGCGGTGATGCCGGTGGCCGCGGCGGTCGGTGGGATGGCGGCGCCGGCGTTGATCTATGTGGCGGTCAATACGGGCTCGCCCGGCGGCGCGTTGTCGGGGTGGGCGGTGCCGACCGCGACGGACATCGCGTTCGCACTGGCCGTGCTGGCGGTGATCTCGACGCATCTGCCCGCGGCGTTGCGCACCTTCCTGCTCACGCTCGCGGTGGTCGACGATCTGCTGGCCATTCTGATCATCGCGGTGTTCTACACCAGCTCGCTGCACCTGATGCCGTTGCTCGCCGCGGTGGTGCCGCTGGCGGTGTTCGCGGTGCTGGTGCAACGACGAATCCGGTCGTGGTGGCTGCTGTTGCCACTCGCCGCGGTGACGTGGGGGCTGGTGCACGCGTCCGGCATCCATGCCACGGTGGCGGGGGTGCTGCTCGGGTTCATGGTGCCGGTGATCCGTCGCGACGATCGGCCCGGTCCCGGGCTGGCGGAGCAGTTCGAGCATCGCTGGCGCCCGCTGTCGGCGGGTTTCGCGGTGCCGGTGTTCGCCTTCTTCGCGGCAGGCGTGTCGGTCGCCGGCGCCGGTGGTCTGGGCGAGGCGTTCCGCGATCCGGTGACGATCGGCATCGTCGCCGGCCTGGTCGTCGGCAAGTGCGCCGGGGTGCTGGGGTCGACATGGCTGGTGCAGCGGTTCACCCGGGCCACCCTGGGCGACGGGGTGAGCTGGTGGGACGTGCTGGGGCTGGCGCTGCTGGCCGGCATCGGGTTCACCGTGTCGCTGCTGATCGGTGAGCTGGCGTTCGGGGTGGGCAGCGAGAAGGACGAACACGCCCGGATCGGCATCCTCGCCGGCTCGCTGATCGCGGCGGTGCTGGCCGCGCTGGTGCTGCGGGCCCGCAACCGGCATTACCGGCGGATCTGCGCCGAGGAGGAACGCGACACCGACGCCGACGGCATCCCCGACTTCTGGGACGACGACACCGCCCGGCGCTGACCTCCGGCCGCCGTGTTGTCATACCCCCCGGGCATGCTCGGCGGTGTGGACACTGAAGCGGGACGTGCCGCGAGCCCCGAAGACCTGAGCCGGCTCGTCGTCGCCCGGCTCAACGCCGGCGACGTCGACGGACTCGTCGCTCTCTACGAGCCGGAAGCCGTCATGGCTCTGCCCGACGGCCGGTCCGCCATCGGGTCGGCGGAGATCCGCGCAGCCTACGAGGGCCTGCTGACGGGGCGGCCCACCTTCACACCAGGTGTCCCGCTGAGCGTCCTGAACGCGGACGGTCTGGCGCTCACCTCGACCCGGCTGGTGGATGGCACCGTGACCGTCGAGGTCGCGCGCCGGCAGCTGGACGGGACCTGGTTGTGGGTGATCGATCACCCCGCGCTCGTCCCCGGCGGGTGACTGCGCCGGCGCCGGGCCGACCGCCGAGATCCTTGCGCGAGGGGGTGCGGTCTCGCGGTGTGCGCCTGCCGAGCCGGTGGCGATCCGGTCGACCAGGCCGGTAAAGGGCACGGCGATCACGTCGTCGGGGGTGAGCGTGCGCACCAGCGTCACGCAGAAATTGAGGCCGAGCGGGTGACCCTTGCCGAACCAGAGGTAATCGTGGACAGACGCCGTCACGCCAGGATCATCCCCGACCCTGCGGGCCGAGCTGAGGCGTCGCGATCCTCAGCTGATCGATGGCGGATGCGGGAAGGACATCCGGACCGAGGTGAGGCCCTCGCCGGTGTCGGTGGCCAGGATCTCTGCGGCCTGACGTGCCACCCACAGGCCCATCGGGTCCAGGGGCTGCTGCGGTGGGCGGTACCCGGCGTCGGGCGGGATCCGCCGGCCGCCGTGATCGTCGGCCTGCACGACCAGATCGGTCCTGTGTCGCCACGCCCGCACCCGCACCGGCGGGCGGCCGTGCCCGAGCCCGTTGGCCACCACCTCGCTGACAGCGACCACGACTCGCGTGACCGTCGCCGGCGACAGGTGCTGCGCGACCGCCCACCGGCCGATCGCCGCCCGGCACATGGTCAGCTCGGGCAGGCCCCACACGACGGTATCGACGTCAGCATCCGGCGGAACCGGCGGCAGGGGACGCAGCCGGTCGTTGAGAAACTTTCCCGGCGGGACGTAGGCCGCATTGGGCAGGCAGCCCCGCTCGTCCCATTCCTCGCTGTGGACCTGGCGGATCTGCTCGATCACCCGGGCCGGGCTCTTACGCTGATCGTAGATGCAGGTCAACGGAAAGCCGAAGGCCGGAAAGATCTCGTTGTAGAACGCCTCGTAGGACAGGTAGGCGGTCAGCCGGTCGCCGGAGTATCCGGGTTCACCGAAGAGGTGCACCCGCCGACCGCGGGCTGATTGCTCACGCAGGTAGTGCACAACCCCGCTGTAGGCGAGACCGAGCTGACGGTAGAACTGTTCCTGAGCGTCCCACTCGAGGCGATCGGCGACATCACCGAGCCCCTGCCGCAATATCCGTTCGGTGTGCGGGCCCACCACCAGGAACACCGGGTCGCCGCCGGCCGCATGCCGCCGCAACGCCGGCACCAGCACTTTGTCCAGGGTGTCATCCGCCTCGATCACCAACAAACTGTGATGGCATCGCAAGCCGTCGAGCTGGGCGGTCATGAGGGCTCCTCATGGGTCAGCACAAGACCGGGAAGTTCCGCGAAGCCGCAGAGTTCCATGGTTATCGTCACCCGCGGTGAGCACCGAACACGTACGACGGTGTTCGCGCTGAGCGCGGCGGCTCCGAACCGCGCCAGCATCCGGACACCGTTCGCGTCCAGGAACGTGACCGACCGGCAGTCGATCACGGTGACCGGGTCGGCGATCAGCGGGAGCACCCGCCGTTCGACCAGGGAAACGTTGACAGGGTCGATCTCACCGCCGAGCCGGACCTCGGTGCTCGCCCAGACCAGCTCGCAGCCGCCGAGAACCTCGGATTGTTGCTTCACATCCGCCGCAGTCGTCGTCTATCGCCACCGTCACCATCCGGGACGCACCTATCAGCATCGGCCTGAGACGAGCTCGCGGCAATCCATCGCAAGTGTCAGAAGCGGCCGGGTCTCACCGGCAGAGCGCCCCGGCGCTGACCGGCCGCTATCCAGCGATGGTTGTATCGTCGAACCTATTAGTTGTATCGTCGAACCATGTCGACCGACGATCTCGATCAGGCGATGCTGCTGCAGGGACGGATCTCCGCGTTCGTGCGCGCGTTCGGCCTGCATCAGCCCGACCGCACACCGTGCGGAACCCCCGTGCCGGCCTCCGAGGCGCACGCGGTCGGGGAGCTCGACCGCGACGGCCCGCTGACCCAGAGCGAGCTGGCCCAGCGGCTGCGGCTGGAGAAGAGCACGGTCAGCCGCCTGGTCAGCCAGCTGACCGGCCGTGGCTGGGTGCGGCGGGCCGAGCGTCCCGGTGACGGCCGGCTGGTGTGGCTGGAGCTCACGCCGGAGGGCAGCCGCGCCGCCGGGGAGCTGGCGGTCGCCCGGGCGGCGCGGTTCACCGAGCTGCTGCGCAACATCCCGGCGGAGCAGCGCCCGGCGGTCATCGACGCGCTCACCACGCTGGTCGAGGCCGCCGCCGGGCAGCCGGCCCCCGCCGGTGCGAGTGCGGCGCGCCATGGCTGAGGCGCCGGTGGAGCCCGTGACCCGGGGCCGGCGATGGAGCGTCGGCGCCGCGGTGGGGACAGCGGTGGGCCTGGTCCCGCACCTGCTGCACCACGCCGGCCTGCTGGCCGGCACGGCGCTGCTGACCGGGGTCGGCGGCACCCTGGTCTTCGGGGTGCTGGGGCTCGCCGCGATGCTGCCCATGCTGGTGCGACTGCGCCGCCGGTTCGCCTCCTGGTGGGCGCCGGGCCTCGCAGTGGCCGTGTTCGCCGCCATGTTCGCGCTCTCGACGCTGGTCATCGGGCCTGCCCTGCGCTCCGCGCTGAACGGCCCCGCCGGACCGGCCGTCGAGCACACCCGTCACCACCCCTGAAGGCCCTGGCCCATCCGTCAGGGATGAGGCGCACCGTCCCGGCGACCCGCGACGATGACCGTCCGAGCCCCATGCCGAACGGTCAGCGCGCCGGCCTCGTGCCGGACGGAAGGAGACGGCGATGCGGGACAGCGCCGAGCAGCAGCCCACCAGCAGCGCCACGGCGGACCGCGGGACGCGGGAGCGGAGCGCGGCCGCGCCGTCGCCGTTCCCGCCGATCGCCGACCTCGCGTTCCTCTCCGACTGCCACACCGGGGCCCTGATCGCCCCGGACGGCTCGGTCGCCTGGCTGTGCGTCCCCAGCTTCGACTCGCCGAGCATCTTCGGCGCCGTCCTGGACCGGCAGGCGGGCTATTTCCGGCTGGCTCCGTTCGGCATCAACCATCCGGCCGCCCGGGCGTACGACCCGGGTACGAACGTGCTGGTCACCACCTGGAAGACGCCCACCGGGTGGCTGGAGGTGCGCGAGGCGCTCACGGTGGGACCGCACGACGGCCCGGACGAGGTCACCCCGCACAGCCGGCCGCCGGCCGACGACGACGCCGACCACATGCTGGTGCGGACCGCGCGCTGCCTGGAGGGCACCGTCGAGGTGGAGCTGGTGTGCGAGCCGGTGTTCGACTACGGCCGGACCTCGGCCGAGTGGACCCTGGACGAGACTGCCGGCCGGCATGTCGCCGAGGCGAGCGGCGCCGGCCGGTCGGTCAGCCTGGGGACCGACCTGGCACTGGGCGTCGAGGGGGACCGGGTCCGGGCGCGACGGACCCTGACCGCGGGCGACGAGGTCTTCTGCTCGCTGTCCTGGGCGGCCGGCCCCACTCCTGCGCCGAGCCTCGACGACGCCCGGCGCAGGCTGGCCGCCACCGCACGGTACTGGCGGTCGTGGCTCGACCGGGCCCGACTGCCGGATCACCGGTGGCGTGACCCGATCCAGCGGTCCGCCCTGGTCATCAAGGGCCTGTCGTACATGCCGACCGGCGCCACCGTGGCGGCGCTCACCACGTCGCTGCCGGAGACGCCGGGCGGGGAGCGCAACTGGGACTACCGCTACACCTGGATGCGGGACTCGACGTTCACGCTGCAGGCGCTGCACTACCTGAACCTGGACTGGGAGGCGGACGAGTTCATGCAGTTCGTCGCCGACCTCCAGCCGAACGCCGACGGTTCCCTGCAGATCATGTACGGGATCGACGGGCGCCGTGACCTCACCGAGTCCACCCGCGACGATCTGTCCGGTTATGACGGCGCCCGCCCGGTGCGGGTCGGCAACGGGGCGTTCGACCAGCGGCAGAACGACGTGTTCGGCGCCGTGCTGGACTCCATCCTGCTGCACACCCGCCGCAGCCAGCGCCTTCCCCGGCGGCTGTGGTCGCTGGTCGAGTCGCAGGCCCGGTGTGCCACAGCGGTCTGGCGCGAGCCGGACCAGGGCATCTGGGAGGCGCGGGGCAAACCGCAGCACTACGTCTCGTCCAAGTTGCTGTCCTGGGTCGCGATGGACCGTGCCGCCAAACTCGCCGAGATCCGGTCGGATGCCGGCCTGGCCGCGACCTGGCGCGGGACCGCCGCGGACATCAAGGACGACATCGTCGCGCACGGCCTGACCGATGCCGGCGTGCTGCGCCAGCATTACGAGACCGATGCGCTGGACGCGTCGACGCTGCTGGCGGCCATGTTCGGCTTCTTCGAGCACGACGACCCGCGCCTGCACGCCAGCGTCCTGGCCATCGCCGACCAGCTGACCGAGGACGGCTTCGTGCTGCGGTACCGCACCGAGGAGACCGACGACGGCCTGTCCGGGCGGGAGGGTTCCTTCCTCATCTGCTCGTTCTGGCTGGTCTCCGCGCTGTCGATCGTCGGCGAGCGGCAGCGCGCCCGCGACCTGATGGAACGGCTGCTGCGCATCGCCTCGCCGCTCGGGCTCTACGCCGAGGAGTTCGACGTCAGCACCGGGCGTCACCTGGGCAACTTCCCGCAGGCCTTCTCCCACCTGGCTCTGATCGAGGCCGCGGCGCGGATCATCGTCACCGAGTTCCAGCAGGAGTTCTCCTGACGCCCGATCGGTGCTGACCGGCGGCGCCGGGCCGTCCCCCGAGACCTTGACGGCGACGGGGTACGGCCTCGCGGCGCGCGCCGAGCACGCGCCCGGCTGTCACATGCTGGCGATGAGCCGCTCCACCCGCTCGTCGTACGCCCGGAACGGGTCCTTGCAGAGCACGGTCCGCTGCGCCTGGTCGTTGAGCTTGAGGTGCACCCAGTCGACGGTGAAGTCGCGCCGCTTCTCCTGCGCGTGCTTGATGAACTCGCCGCGCAGCCGGGCCCGCGTGGTCTGCGGCGGCGTCTCCTTGGCCTCGAAGATCTGCAGGTCGGTGGCGATCCGGTCGACCTGCTTGCGCTTCTCCATCAGCGCGTGCAGGCCGCGGCCGCGGCGGATGTCGTGGTACGCCAGGTCGAGTTGCGCGATCCGCGGGTGGCTCATCGGGATGTCGTGGCGGGCCCGGTACCGGTCGATCAGCTGGTATTTCGACACCCAGTCGATCTCCCGCGCGACCGGGTCGAGGTTCTGGCTCTCGATCGCGTCGAGCACCCGGCCCCACAGCTCGACGACCCGCTTGGCGTTCTGGTCGCCGCGGCGCTCGACGAACTCGACTGCCTTCGCGAGGTACTCCTGCTGGATCTCCAGGGCGGAGATCTCCTTGCCGTTCGCCAGGCGGACCTTGCGGCGGCCGGTGACGTCGTGGCTGACCTCGCGGATCGCCCGGATCGGGTTCTCCAGGACGAGGTCGCGCATCACCATGCCGGTCTCGATCATCCGGAGGACCAGGTCCGCGCTGCCGACCTTCAGGAAGGTCGTCACCTCGTTCATGTTCGAGTCGCCGACGATCACGTGCAGGCGGCGGTACCGCTCGGCGTCGGCGTGTGGCTCGTCGCGGGTGTTGATGATGGGCCGGGACCGGGTGGTGGCGCTGGAGACGCCCTCCCAGATGTGCTCGGCGCGCTGCGACAGGCAGAACACCGCACCGCGCGGCGTCTGCAGCACCTTGCCCGCGCCGGCGATCAGCTGCCGGGTGACGAAGAACGGGATGAGGACGTCGGAGAGGCGGCTGAACTCGCCGTGCCGGGACACCGAGTAGTTCTCGTGGCAGCCGTACGAGTTGCCGGCCGAGTCGGTGTTGTTCTTGAACAGGTAGATCTCGCCCGCGATGCCCTCGTCGTGCAGCCGCTTCTCGGCCTCCACGAGCAGCCCCTCCAGGATCCGCTCGCCGGCCCGCTCATGGGCGACCAGGTCGGTCAGGGAGTCGCACTCGGGTGTCGCGTACTCCGGGTGGGAGCCGACGTCGAGGTAGAGGCGGGCGCCGTTGCGCAGGAACACGTTGCTGCTGCGCCCCCACGAGACCACCCGGCGGAACAGATAGCGGGCCACCTCGTCGGGTGACAGCCGCCGCTGTCCACGGTAGGTGCAGGTGATGCCGTACTCGGTTTCGAGTCCGAGGATTCGCCGTTCCATGGCAGCTCCATCCGGTCGCGTGTCGACAGTCGGGTCGTGGGCGTCTACGCGGGTTCGAGGGCGGACATGGTCTGGTCGAGCAGATCGCTGAACGGCTGTGCCTGATCGCCGGTGATCCAGACGTTCTTGGCCGCTACCAGGCAGGACAGTGCGGCGCCGGCGATGGCGGCCGCACGGGGGTCGGCGGGTGAGTGCTGCCCGAGGCGGTGGGCCACCAGCTCGGTGAGGTGGTGCTGGACCCGCGCGATGCGCTCCAGCTCGCCGGCGGCGAGCGCCGGATTGTCGTGGATGACCTTCTCCGTGGCGAGGGCGCGGGGCAACTGGGCCGCGTCGTCGAAATAGTCGACGACGACGTCGAAGGCGTGCCGGAGCGATTCCCACACCGGCTCGCCGTCGGGGCGGGCGCCGAACGCCTCGACGAGTCGTTCGGCCCAGAGGTCGTGCTTGCCGAGGACCAGGTCTTCCTTGGAGGTGAAATAGCGGAAGAACGTCCGCTTGGAGATGCCGGCGACGGTGACCAGGTCGTCGATCGTGGTCTGCTCGTAACCCCGCGAGGCGAACAGGTCCTGGGCCAAAATCGCCAGCTCGGCGCGCATGGCACGGCGGGCCCGTTCACGAACCGGGATCGGGGCCGCCTGCAGCATCCCTCGACGGTACCCCTCGGATGCGCCGATGGCACCAGGTGGCGTTCCTGGCATGTGATGACGCCCGCCCACCGCTGACAGCGGTGGGCGGGCGTTCGGCGGCCGGATCAGATCCGGCCGAAGTTCTGGGTCCAGTACGTGGTGCCGTCCGCCTTGGTCGCCAGGCCGACACCGATGGCGACGCTGGAGCAGTTGAGGATGTTGGCGCGGTGCCCGGAGCTGTTCATCCAGGCGGTCACCACCTCCTGCGGCGTGCGGTAGCCCGCGGCGATGTTCTCGCCGGACGCGCCGGTGTAGCCGGCCCGGGTCGCCCGGGTCACGAAGCTGCTGCCGTCGGAGCCGGTGTGGCTGAAGAAGTCCTTCGCCACCATGTCGTCGCTGTGGGCGCGGGCCGCGGTGGTCAGCCGGTCGTCGACGCGGAGCGCCCCGCAGCCGTTGGCCGTCCGCTGCGCGTTGGTCAGCGTGACGACCTGCGCCTCGTACGCCGCCCCGGTGGAGGCGGGGCTGGACGGAGCGCTCGTGGTGGGAGCCGGCGCCTTGGTCACCGGAGCACTCGTCACCGGCGCGCTGGTGACCGGCGCGCTGGTGACCGGGGCACTGGTGGTGGGCGCGGTGGTCGGGACGACGGTGGGCGCGGTCGTCGGCGCGGTCGTCGCCGGGGCGACGGCGGCGAGCGCGGCCACCGGGTCGATCCGGCCGTTGCCGTAGTCGTTGTCGAAGCCCGCCGGGCCCAGGTCCACAGCGGTCTTCTCCAGGGCGGCCTCCACCTGGTCCGGCGTCAGCGCCGGGTTCGCCGCCTTCAGCAGCGCGGCCACCGCCGCGACGTGCGGCGACGCCATCGAGGTGCCGTTCATCGACCGGTACGCGGAACCGAGCGCCGTCGGGTACGTGCTCAGGATGCTGCTGCCCGGCGCGGCGACGTCCAGGTAGCTGCCGGCGTTCGAGTAGCTGCCGTAGCGGTCGGCGGAGTCGGTCGCGGCCACCGCGATCACCCCGGCGTCGGCCGCCGGGTAGGAGACCGGGCTGCCGGAGGTACGGCTGTTCCCGGCCGCCGCGACGACGGTGACACCCTTGCTGCGGGCGTAGTTGACCGCGTTCGTGACGGCGGCGACCTTGGCGGTCGAGCCGAGCGACATGTTGATCACCTGCGCGCCGTTGTCGGCTGCCCAGACGATGCCCTCCGCGGCGTCCGACATGTTGCCGCTGCCGTTCGAGCCCAGCGCCTTGATCGGCAGGATCCGGGTGTCCGGGGCGATCGCCGAGACGCCGGTGCCGTTGCCGGTCGTGGCCGCGATCGTGCCGGCCACGTGCGTACCGTGCCCGTTGCCGTCGGTGCCGGCGCCGGCCCGGTTCGCGATCGCGTCGTACCCGCCGAGCACCTTGCCCTGCAGGTCGGGGTGATTCGCGTCGACACCGGTGTCGATCACCGCGACGGTGACGCCCTGACCGGTCGACGCCTTCCAGGCCTCGGCCACCCGCAGCTTCGCGAAGTCCCACTGCTGGGCGCGGTACGGGTCCGAGCCGGACGGGACGCCCAGCGCGTACATCGGAGCGTCGACCTCGACGCTCACCGCGCCCTCGGCGTTCTGGCCGGTCTCGACCAGACCGGCCGCGGCGGCCCGGTCGGTGGCCTCGGCGACCCTGATCACCGGCTTGCCGTCCGCGCCGACCGTGGTGGTGACGACCCGGGCGGGCCGCTCGGCGGAGACGGTGGCCGGGAGCAGCTGCTCCGGCGCGGCCGTCAGGCCGTAGGTGACCGGCTCCCAGCCTGTCGACCCGGTCGGCAGAGCGACAGCGCCGACCGCGGCGAGCGCACCGACGGCGACGGCGGCAACGGTGTACCTACGGATCTGAGCCTTCATCAACGACGTCCCCTCCCGAGTTGCTTACCGGGTCAAGACTCGGGAGCGACGGTTGTGAACCGAGATGTCGGACTGTTGCGCGTGGGTAGTAGCCGGTCAGCGCCCGGTCCGGAACGCTCGGGGCGGCCACACGGTCAGGCTCGGGGTGATCTCGACGTGCGGCGCCACCCGGCGCAGTTCCTCGAGGAACGGCCACACGTCGTGCACCCCGGCGACGTGCACCCGCCGTCCGCCGGCGAGCACCACGGTCGTGTAGTTGTTCGAGTGGGGCAGCACCTCACGCACGTCGGCGAGCGGTGCGCTCCCGGCGCGCAGCACGGCCCGCCAGCGCAGCCGCGAGCCGCTGATCGTGAGGCGGTAAGCGATCCGGAACAGCGCCAGATAGCCGTAGACGGCGCTGATCACCAGGCCGAGCGGCACGAAAGCGACCCGCTGCCACAGCGAATCGGTGCCGAACAACCCGGACGCCCCGGCGATCCCGAAGGCCACCGGCGCCGCGAACGCGGCGATGACTGCGGCGGTACGCACCAGCAGGCTGCCGAACGTGTAGGAAGCGGTGACGTCCTCCTCATCCATGACGATCCATTGCCCCGAACGCCGCCGGCTCATTCGTCGCAGCGCGACGGCCGGAGAGGATCGTCAGAGGGTGATGACGATGCCGACACCCGCCGGCCGCTTGATGCGCAGCAGCCTGGCCAGCCCGCCGCCGATGCGGGCGGAGACGTAACGACGCTCCATCAGGCGGCGCGCGGTCTCCGTCTCGGACGGCGGGAGCAGGGTGGCGGTGCCCCGGACCGGCTGGGCGCCCGGCGCTACCTTGCCGCGGATGTCACAGGCGACGACCTCGACCTCGGGGTTGCGGCGGATGCGCTTGACCTTCCAGGCGTCGGCTGCCGACACGGTGGTCAGGGTGTCGCCGTCCGCCACGTGCCAGACCGGGGTCGACACCGGGGTGCCGTCCTTGCGATAGGTGGTCAGGCTGATCTGCTTGCTGGCGGCGATCTCGGCGGGCACGGTCATGTCGGCTCCTTGGTGCTGATCGGCTGCGGGTCACCGGGATGACGAGGCGGCAATCATCCTCCCAGCAGCGGCGCGACCCGGTCCCGGCCGCAAGCGAGGAAACTTCTCGCTGTGCGTTCAGCGCTCCAGGAGGGACCGCCGCGCGGTGACGGCGGCCCGGCGTACCACCATGATCATCGAGGCGGATTGGTATTTCGATGCGTTGGGTACAAGGGGCCCGGCGGGAGATGCCCGCCGACGAAACGGAGCAAAGTCATGCTGGTTCTGGGACTCATCCTCTTGCTGCTGGGCATCTTCCTCAAGGTGTCGATCCTCTACACGATCGGCATCATCCTCCTGGTGATCGGTGCCGTGCTCTGGATCCTCGGCGCTGTCGGCCGCCCGGTCGGTGGCCGAAAAGTTTGGTTCTGACCTGCCTCCTCGGCAGAGTTGACAAAAGGCGCCCCGTCGTTACGGGGCGCCTTTTCACGTGCTTGCAGCTGCGGCGGTGTTTCGCCCGAGGTACGGGCCGGCGGGCTGCACCGGCAGGCTCGACGCATGGTCGAGGAGGCCGGATGCCAATCCGGACGACCATGGCGCTCCGGGGTGCCCGGCTCAGCCGGTCCGGCAGACCGGGCCGGCGCTGGTTCGCTCGCCGCCCGATGCGGTGGAGCAGCCGCGCAGGGCGGTCCATCCAAGCATCCCGGTGACGTGGGCGAGTTTGTCGCCGACGGTGACGCCGCAGGCGGTGATGTGGCAGGTGTACATGCCGCTGTCATGACGGCTGTCGCGCATCTTCAGGACATCGAGGGTTCGGCCGATCGGCGCAGCCCTCGACGTAGCGGATCTGGATCACGTTGTGGAACAGGTACATCAGCCCGGCCAGAGGGTCTTCGACGGGCTCGAACGTGCGGGTCTCGCTGGTGACCCAGCAGGCGGCTCCGGCGGCGCGGGCCAGGCCGACGAGGCTGCGTAGGTAAGCGGGGAACCGTTCGGTTCCACGGGCGGCGTGCGCCATCTCGGCCAGGCTGTCGATGACGACCCGCGTGGTCGTGCCGTCGGCGAGGCGATGCCGGACGATCGATGCCAGGACGTCCAGGTCGAGCTGGCCCACCGACACATGCGAGATCACCAGCTGGTTGTTGCGACGGGCAGTCTCGAAATCCCAGTTGAACTGGCCGGCCATGTCGGCCAGTTGGTCCACGGTGTCCTGAAAAGTGATGCAGAGGCACCGATCGCCGCGGCCCAGACCCTCGGCGACGAAGTTGAGACAGCCGATGGTCTTCCCCCTCCGGAGGGCCCCAGGACGAGGGTGGCGTCTGCGTGCGGCAAACCTCCCTCCATCAGCGCATCCAGGCCGGGGAGCCCGGAGGGGACCCGTCCACCCCTCGGCGGCACCTCGTCGCGCAGAAACGACTCGACCCGGGGGAACACCTGGAAACCGTCGGCGGTGATCTGCACAGTGTGCGCGCCGCTGAGGTGGTTGGTGCCACGCATCTTGACCACCCGCAGGCCGCGCCGGTCGACCGGCTCCCGAGGCTGGTGCGACAGGTGGATGATGCCGTCGGCGAGGGTGGACTCCACTCCGGTCTGCATCTCGTCAGCGGTGTACCCGCCCAGCAGCAGCACGGCACGGCTGTGCGTGATGCGGCTGGTCAGGTCGTACAACGCCATTCGCAGGGTCTGTTCGCTGACGAAGTCCCGGAGGATCCGGGTGCTGTCGATCACCGCCAGCACCGGCTCGTCGAGGGCGTTGAGCACCACTTCGTCGATCAGTAGATCGAGGTCGCTCGTGCCGGTGTCTCGCAGCATGTCGCCCGGATGCACGTACTCGACCTTGGATCCCAGGGCTGCGGCATCGAAGAAGGCGAAGCCGCTCAGGTGCTCGACGAGTTTGGCATGCGGCTCGAAGAGAGTCGTGCAGTAGACGGCATTGCGCTCGGTGGTGGCGTTGGTGAAACAGATCTGCGCCAGGATCGTTTTACCCGCGCCCGGCGGCCCGGCCAGAATCATCACCGAGCCGGGTAACAGACCACCCCCGAGGACGAGGGTCCAGGCCGGCCGGCCCGGCCGAAAGTCGCTTCACTTCGCGCCCGGCCCTTCCCGGAGCAGGCACTCGGCCAATTCGAGCCACTCGGCGCTCTGGTACGGCTTGGCCAGCCGGCGGTCAGCACCGACTGCCAGGTGCACGTTCCCGCTGACCGCCAGGACCGGAATCGCTGCGGTCTCCGGGTCCGCCCGCAGCCGGCGGATGAGTTCCGCCCCTCCCGTCACCGGCATCGTCATGTCGGTCACCACCAGATCCGGTGGAGATTCGTGCACCGATGCCAGCGCGGCGGCGCCGTCGCCAGCTTCGGTGACCTGGTGGCCGGCCCGGCTGAAGATGCGCCGCAGCAGGAACCGAAGATCCGGCTCATCATCAGTCACTCACTAGGATCCTGCCCACCGAGCCATCCGTTCGCCGAGGAAGAACTTCCGCGGACTCAGCCCTCCAGAATGCCAGCTCACAGCGCCGTTGAGGGGGTATCCAGCCAGCCGGCCAGCCGACCGCCACACCCGATCGAGGAGCGCGACGAAGCCGTCGATGTGTACGGGCTGTCAATTACCCTCAGTGATAGCGCGAGTAGGCGCAGGGATGGCGACGACGAGTGCGGCGAGGTCGTCGCGTAAGCCGGCGCCGAGGTGTGCTCGGGTACGGGCGAGCAGAGCGTCGACGATGACGGACGCGCGGACAGATGGCGTGGAGGTGATGTCGCTGATGTCGGCGGCGATGTCGGTGGGCTGGCGTTGGTCATGCGAGCCCGCGCCTTCGGTGAACCCGTCGGTGTAGCAGACGAGCGCGTCTCCGGGGGAAAGGATCACGGTTTCGGCGCGGAGGTTGAGGCGTCGGGTGACGCCCAGCAGAGTGCCCCGCGCCGTACTGAGGCGGGTGCGGCCTGCCTGGTGGATGACCGGCGGCGGATGCCCGGCACAGGTCAGCTGAACGGTGGCCCCAGCCGGTCCGGCGTGCTCGAGCACAGCGTAGGTCAAGGTGCAGAACCGGGCGTCGCCGTTGCGCCGCAGAGCCCGGTTCACCAGGGGGAGAACGTAGTCCGCTTCGGCTCGGTGCTGGGCGGCGGTCCAAATGGTGTGCCGCACGAGCCCGGTGACCGCGGCGGCTTCCGGCCCTTTGCCACAGACGTCGCCCAATACCATGGCGTACCGCCCGTCAGCCACCTCGAACACGTCGTAGAAGTCACCACCGATGCGGGTGCTGTCGCCGTGCGGCTGGTAGCGCGCCGCGAGATCGAGGCCGACGATGGTGGGAAGAGCGGGCGGCAGCAGCGGCTTCTGCAGCGCTTCAGCGACGGTGATGGTCTGCTGATGGAGCAGGGACTGATGGATGCCGACGGCGATCTGGCGCGCCATGGCGGGCAACGGCGTGAGCATGCCGGGGTCGAGGTGGCCAGGGTGCAGCATGCCCAGCACCCCGACCATTTCCTCGCCACTGATCAGCGGGTAGCCGGCGAAGGAGTACGGCGGCGACGCCTCCGTTCCGGCGCGAGCCGGCTCCGTGGTGATGGGGCTCCGGCCGGCGCTGATACGTCTGACCACGCCCTCACCCGCCACGACGTCCTGGTAACCGCGCAGGACGTCGTCGGCGGGCCCCGAGACGGCTTCGAGCGAGAAGTCGTCGGTGTCGCGGTGGTACATCCAGATCGCCGTGGCGGCGAACCCCAGCTGAGCGGTGATGGCATTGCTGCATCGGCGCAGGGCCCGATCCAGGGGGCCGGTCGCGGCCATGGCGGCAGCGACTTCCGCGGCGGTCAGGCTCTGCCTGCTGTGCCGCATGATCTGCCGTTGGTGTTCGACGGTCTCGGTCACGTCCTCAGCGATGATGAGCAACCGCGCGACTCCGGCGTCGTCGGTGATCCGCTGTCCGGTGAGGCGCAGGTAGGACGTCCTGTCGTCCGCCTTGCTGAGGCCGAACGTGACCACGTGGTCGTCGGCCGGCAGGCCGGTCCGCTCGTCGTCCGGACGGTGTGGCGAGCGCAGACCCAGATGCGACTCGACCGCGGCGGGGTCGTCGAACAGCCGTGTCACGTCGCGGTTCAGGTCGTCAGGCTCGGTAAGACCGAGCGACCGGCCGGCGCGGTCGTTCCAAGCCACGACTCTGCCCGCCAGATCCACCAGGACCACGCTGATGGGTGCCCGGGTCAGCATCTCTCCGAACAGCCGTTCGCCGACTCGGCGCAGCGCGCTTGTACCTCTGGCTGTCAGCTGCGCCTGGGCGGTGGCGCGAAGGGCTCGATGGCGGCGTTCGTTCTCGACATCGGTGAACCGCTCGTCGATGAGGGCACCGAGATCATCCAGCCGGTCGGGGGTGATGCGGACGATGTGCCGGCCGGCCACCAGCCCGAGCGGGTCGATGCCGGCCGTGGGCGCGCCGCCGACGACGATGACGCTGATGTGGTTGCGAGCCGGCTGCAGCGCGTGCACGACCGCGAAGGGATCGGCGGCGTCGGGACCCAGGACCACGACGATGCAGGCGGGGCGCAGGCCGTCGATCGGCTGGGTGACGGCTTCGACGGTGAGAGCTCCCGGCGCGATCTCCAGCACCTGGGCGTCGCCGCTCCGGTTCGTGGCGACGGCGGTCGGCAGACCCGCCAGGACGAGACGGCGCGACACGCCGCTCAGTCCTCCAGCAAGGGCTCGTCGAGCAGTGCGCGCCCCACCCAGGTCCGCAGGATGTCGGTGGTCGGTGACATGACATGCGCGGCTCGGCCGTCGCGCAGATAGCGGTGCAGATCGCCGTCGTTGCCGTAGCCGATCCCACCCACGAGTGTCATCACCTCGTTGGTGACCGTGTCGACGGTCTGCGCGACCTCGGCCTTCGCCGAGCACAGCGCCAGCAGTCCGGCCGGTCCGCCTGACCCGGCCTCCTCGGCAGCGAAGTACAGCAGCCGCCGGGTGCGCTCGACGGTCGCCCACAGAGTGCCCAGCCGGTGCTGCAGGACCGGGTGCGTCGATAGTCGCCGCCCGCTGTGGGTGTGGCGTCGCCGTTTCAGGTGTTCGCGGCCGGTCTCCAGGGCTGCCGTCGCCACGCCGAGGTAGGCGCCGGCCATGGCTGTCAAGAAGAACGGGGCGACGACGTTGAAGACGTACCAGATCTCGTCGCCCTCCTCACCCAGCAACTGCGTCCGGCCGAGGGGCATGTCGTGCATCCGCAGCGATCGCGAGTCGTTGCCGCGCATGCCGAACCCGTGCCAAGGAGGACCCCACTGCAGGCCCGGGGTCGCGGCGTCGAGGACCGCGACGGAGAAGCTGCCCGGCGTCGTCGGTGACGCCGCGCGCACCAGACTGATGACGTACGAGTCGGCGTGCGTGGCGTTGGTGACGAAACTCTTGGTACCGGTGATCCGCAGAGCGTCGCCGTCGGACTGCATCCGGCACTGCGGCAGCCAGAACTCACTGCCCGTGCCGGGCTCGGACAACGCCAGGGTGGTCAGGTGCTCACCGGCGGCGATGGGACGTAGGTACTGCTGTTCCTGCCGCGCGGTCGCCTTGGCCCCCATCACGGCCGATGCGACCAGGTGCATGCCGAAACAGATCGACGTCGAGGCGCACCGGCGACCGATGATCTCCCCGACCCTCGCGACGGCCGGCAGGCCGTGCCCCAGGCCGCCGAGACGCTCGTCGACGACCAATCCGCCCAGCTCGCGCTGTAGTTCCTTCAAGCTCGCCTCGGGCCAGCGGCCCTCCCGGTCCACCACAGAAGCCTCGGCGGCAACGGTGGTATCGGCTACCCGCTGCGCCGCGGCGATGACGGCACCGAGCTCGGCCTTCGCCACAGCCACACCTCCGAAGGCCTCATCGACACGGTTACTTGCTGCCAGCAAGTATCCACACACCGAGTCGCTGCGGAGTCGGTGGGAGCGTGCCCGGCTCTCTCGCGTACTCGCGAGCCCAAGATGCGCTCGATCACCACGTCCTTGCCGTATCCTCCGACAGTTCGCCGAGCCACCACAGGCCGCTACCGATGCGCACTACGTCGATGTGGCGGGTTCCGCATGGTTGTTGCGGCATGTCAGGTCGTAGTGTGGATTACGGAAGGGCGGCGATCCGCGGTGTTTCGCCAATGCTCGGCCGGATGTGGCGCCTTGTCGGTTTCCACGACGTCGAATCCTCGATCGAGGTGATATAACCGGTGTCCTCCACCGCCGCGCTGACTCACGACGCGATGTTCTACGACAGCGATCACGAGTTCGTCACTGTGCTCGTTCCGTTCGTCCGCGAGGGGCTCGCACAGGGACAGGCGGCGGCCGCAGCAGTGACCAGGGCGAACATCTCCCTGCTGCGCGACGCCCTGGGTGCTGACGCGGCTGCCGTGTCGTTCTTCGACCGGGATGAGTGGTATGTGCGGCCGGCGACCACCGTCGCGGCTTGGCAGCGAATGTTGGCGGACGCCGCCGAAGGCGGACATCAGCAGATACGCCTGATCGGAGAGGTCGGGTTCGGTGCCGATGCGCGCCACGCGACCTGGACCCGCTACAAGGCTGCGCTGAACCAGGTTTTCGCGCAGGCGCCTGCCTCGATCATCTGCCCGTACGACATCAGGGTGCTGCCCGGCACGCTGGTGGACGAGGCCCGGCGCACCCACCCCACCGTGATCTCCCACTCGCAACGCCGCAAGAGCGAGACCTACGTGCCCACCGAGCAGTTTCTTCGAGCGGTCCCGGAACCGCTGCCGCCGGTGATCGGGCAGCCCGTGATCACGATGGAGCTGCAGGACGGCGTGACGGCCGCCCGCCATGCCGTGTCCGACATGCTGTCGGCCCATGGCTGGTCCGGCCAGGACCGCGGTGATGACCTGGTGCTCGCGATGAGCGAGATCGCTACCAACAGCATCCGGCACGGCTCCGGCCGCCGCGAGGTTCGGCTCTGGCTGAACGGCAGAACCCTGACGTGCGAGGTCAGTGACGACGGACCTGGCCCCGACGATCTGCTGATCGGCTATCGGCCAACGCTGCGTGCGCTGGCCGGTGGTCGCGGCCTGTGGATCGCGCAACAACTCTGTGACGCGTTGGCGATCGGCCGCCGCGACGGAACAACCATCGTCCGTTTCGCGGTCACCATGCCTGAGGATTCCCGCTGAACCCTGCACCGGACCCCGCCGGTCGGCACCTCTCGTCGGCGGCTTCAGCCGTGCGGCTCGGTGTCGGCGGGCAGAGTGATGGTGAAGCAGGTTCCGCCGCCCGGGGCAGCCGAGGCCGTGATGGTGCCGTTGTGGGCATCGATGATCGCTTTGGTGACGGCAAGGCCCAGGCCGGTGCCTTTGATGCCGCGCTCGGTGGCGGTGCTGGCGCGGAAGAACCGGGTGAACAGGTGTGGGAGCTGTTCGGCGGGGACGCCGATGCCGGTATCGCTCACGGTGATGGTGACGCCGTGGACATCGCTGCGGGCGGTGACGGCGACAGCGCCACCTTTCGGGGTGTATTTGATGGCGTTGGACAGCAGGTTGTCGAGGACTTGACGTAGTCGGGCGGCATCGACGGGAACCAGGCGCAATGGGTCGATGTCGGTGGTGATGGTCAGCTGTTTGGCAGCGGCGGCCGGTACGTGAGCGCGTGCCGTGTCGCGGATGAGCCGCGCCGGTGACAGCAGCCGCCGGTGGAGCCGGGCGGGTCCGGCCTCGAGATGTGCCAGGTCGAGCAGGTCGTCGACGATGTGTTCGAGGTGGCCGGTCGTGCGATGAACGACTTGCAGATCGGTGCGCCCACGGCCGGTGAGGTCGGGCTCGTCGAGCAGCATCTCGGTGTAGCTGCGGATGACGCCGATGGGATTGCGTAGTTCATGGCTGACCACCGCGACGAGGTTGTCCTTCATCCGGTCGATCTCCTGCAGCCTGTGAACCTGTTCCTGCTGCGCTTCGAGCAGTTGTTCGCGTTGTTCTGTCAGCTGGTGGCGTTCGGTGATGTTGGTGGTGATGCCGTCGATGAAGAGCTGCTCGCCCTCGCGCCGAGGGAAGGCGCGGACCCACAGCCAGCGGGTGATGCCGTCGGCGCCGACGAGGCGGCATTCCATCTCGGTGTGCTCGTTGCGGGCAAGTGTGGAGAAGAAGTCCTCCAGGGCGGGACGGTCGCCGGGATGGACGTGCCGGCGCATGGTCTCTGCCGGGTCGGTGTCCGTGGGGAACGGGCCGCCGTAGACGTCGTTGCTGTTGGGGCTGCTGTACAGCACTCGCATGGTGCCGTCCGGCAGCATGTGCAGGCTCCAGACGAAGTCGTTGACCCGCGCGATGACCCGGTCGAGGTCGTGGCGGGCGGCGGCCAGAGCCAGGGCGAGGTCCTCGGCGCGGCGGCGTTCCATGAAACGGCTGATTTGAGCGCACACGCTGGTCAGCATCGTCAGCACGTCGGAGTCGCGGGGGATGTCGATGTCGGTGAAGAAGGCCAGCACACCGACGACTTTGTCCGCGCTGTCCACGGGAAGCCCGATGGCGGTACGCAGTCCGGCCCGGGCGGCGGCCGACCGCCTGGTGAATGCGGTGACATCGGTGTCCGGGTCGCTGGTCCAGACGACCGAGGCTTGCTGCCACACGTGGCCGGGAAGTCCTTGCCCACAGGTGAAGACCAGTGGCTCGGAGCTGGTGAAGGCGCTCAGGTCCCGGCCGGGCGCTGTCCAGGAGCTGACCCGCGAGATCCGCTGCCGGTCCTCGGTGATCTGCCAGTACTCCGCGCAGGCCCAGCCCAGTTCGCCGGCCACGGCGGCGATCGCTGCGGTGGCTGCCTGTTCGGCACCGGTCGCCTCCGACAACGCCTCGGCCACAGCATGCTGCGCTCGGCGAAGCGTCTCGATGTGGTGTGCCTCGGTGATGTCGTGCATCGCCACGACCGCGCCCAACCGGCGACCGTCCGGGGTGTCGATGGGCTGGCCGTTGACCACGAACCTGCGCGGTTGACCGCTGGCCGCCCGAACGATGAGGTGCTCGCCCCGCACCGTCTCCCCGGTGAACGCCCGGGCCAGCGGCACCTGCTCGGGCGCGAGCATGCTCCGCCCGTCGGCGGCATACAGCTGGTAGGTCTGCGCCCACGCATGATCAGCCAACGGGCCTTGATGCACGCCGTGCAGCTCTCGCACCGCCCGGTTGAACAGCGTGAGATGTCCGCCGTCATCACAAGCGGCGACACCAGTGTCCAGGCTGTCCAGCAATGCCTGCAGGAACGTGCGCTCGTCGGCCAGTTGTTGCCGCTCGGCCTCCAGTTGCGCTTGTGCGCGCTTGCGCTCGGTGATGTCGTGCAGGAAACCGTGGAAGATCAACTCGTCGTCCTGGACATTGACCTGCAAGGTCAACTCGATCGGGAACTCCCGGCCACCGCGATCGACCGCGGCCAGTTCCAGCCGCTGCCCCGCCAGCGTCGACGTCCTTGCTCGGCGCACCCGGGCCAGGCCCGCGTTGTGTGCGGCATGGAAGCGTTGTGGGATCATCAGCTCGGTCACCGGTCGCCCCAGAGCATCGTCGGCTGACCATCCGAACAGCTGCTCAGCCGCGGCGTTCCAGGCGATGACCACTCCGTCGGCCGTCATCGACACGAAAGCGTCCTGAGCGAAGTCGAGCACCGCCTGCATCCGGGCCGCCAGCAGCAGCGACTCGCGATGGGCCAGCCGAACCGCGATCTCTGACTCCGCCGCCTGCGCCAGCCCTCGCACGATGGCCAACTCGTGCTCGGTCCAGTGCCGGGGCCGGGTGTCCACCACGCAGAACGACCCCAGCACCAGTCCGTCCGGCGACCGCACCGGGAACCCCGCATAGGCGATCGCCCGGCCGTCGGCGATCGCCGGGCTGTTGCGTAGTCGCTCATCAGCGCGGGCGTCCGACACCACCAGCGGCGCATCATCGGCGACCACGTACTGGCAGTACGAGTGCGACAACGGCGTCTGCCGCTCGACAGCCGGCCGGCCGGTCAAGCCGCATCCACTGGCGAACACCTGCCGGTCGGCGCCGACCAACGACACCAGAGCCAGCGGCGCGCCTATCAGCTTCGCGGCCAAGGACGTCAGCCGGTCCAGTGACGGCACCGCTGCGCTGTCCAGCAAGCCGGTAGCCGCCAACGTCCGCAGCCGGACCGGGTCAGCCACCCGTCCGACTCCTACCGGCTCAAGTCGGTTCAGCATCACCCTTCATCGTCGCCCAGAGTGAGGCGCTTCACGGGCGATAGCCAGAATGCGGGCTCGCCCTTCGTACCGTGGCGGACGATGGCGGTCCGGCGCGGGCGGGTTGCCGGACCGGCGACCGGGCCGGCCCTGCCGACGGTGAACGATCAACTGCCGCGGCCGCTATGCGTGCTGCGGTGCAGAAACGTCGGCGCGGTCCGGAGTGGGCTGACGATCACGTGTGCTGTGCTGTGCCGACCGGATCAGGTGCCGATATGGGAGCGCTACGGTCAGTCGCTTCAGGGAGCGTGTCAAAGCATGGTGGCACTGGGACGCCGGGTACGGCTTCGCGCTCGTCTCGCCCTGGCCTTCGCGGCGCTGTGCCTGATGCTGGCCGGCATGGCCGTGATCGGTGAACGCAGTTCGGCGGCTCAACAGGGCGCCAACGGCGAGATCGGCCGGCTTCAGGTCCTCACCCGGGAGGTCATGGAGCTGAAGTTCCGGGACGCCGATGTCAGCGGATGGCAGGTCTCCTACGCCTGGGACGTCCCGTTCAAGGGTGGGCGTGCCGCCACCGCCGAGGACTCCGCCAACCGCAAGGGGTTCCTCGAGTCGGCGCGCGCCCTGAGCAGCGATCTGGCCGCCGTGCACACCGGCTACTTCACCGCGCAGGAGCAGCAGCTGTTCGCCACGGTGAAGTCGGGCTTCGACGCCTTCCTCAGCTACGACGAGCAGGTCGTCGCCCTGTTCCGCCAGAACACTGCCACCGCGACGGCCCGTGCCAACGCCCTGATCGTCGGCGACGGTACGCGGCGTACTACCAGATCCTCGAAGCCACCGACAAGTTGGTCGATTCGGTGACCGCACGAGCGGACGCCGCGCAGCGGCACAGCGTCCAGGTCGCCGCCGATTCGCGACGAGTCATGCTGATCGCCATCGGGGTCGCCCTGACGCTCGCCGTCTTGATCGCCGCCCTGCTCGCGCTGGTGATCACCGCCAGCGTGGTCCGTCCGGCGGACCAGGTGATCGCCGGCTTGCGTGAGCTCGCGGCCCGCAATCTGACCATCGAACTGCCTGAGGACGGGCACGACGAGGCCACAGACATGGCGCGTGAGTTCAACGCCGCCGTGGCCGGTGTCCGCGCCGCCGTCGGCCAGGTTGGCGAACGCGCGGAGGCGCTGACCGCCGCAGGACAACACCTGTCAGCCCTCTCCGGGCGTCTCGATCAGCAGGCGTCGGCCACGAGTGGGCAGACCGTACAGGCCGCGAGCGCGGCGGACGACATCTCCGGCAACGTCACCGCGTTGGCATCCTCCGCGGAGCAGATGACCGCCGCCATCAACGAGATCGCCCGCAGCACCGACAAGGCGGCCACGGTGGCAGGTGAAGCACTCCGAAACGCCGCCACCACCTCGGCCACTGTCGCGCAGCTCAGTGACGCCAGCGCCGAGATCGGCGCCATCGTCGAGACCATCGCGGCGATCGCCGCGCAGACAAACCTGCTGGCGTTGAACGCGACCATCGAGGCAGCCCGGGCCGGAGAGGCCGGCAAGGGCTTCGCCGTGGTGGCCGGTGAGGTGAAGGATCTGGCCCAGGAGACGGCCCGAGCCTCGCAGGACATCAGCACCAAGATCACATCCATCATGAGCGAGACGACCGCGGCAGCTGCCGCGATCAGCGCGATCTCGGACGTGGTGACGCTGGTTGCCGATGCCCAGGTCAGGATCGCCTCGGCGGTTGAGGAGCAGTCGGTGACGACCAGCGGGATCAACCGGAGCGTCGCCGAGCTGGCGACCGGGTCGCAGGAAATCGCGCAGACCATCACGGCGGTTTCGAACAATGCCACGGCCACCACCACCGAGGCGACGGCCGCCCAGCAGGCCTCCGCCGAGCTGGCCGCCATGGCGCGGGACCTCAGCGACATCGCCGCCTCGTTCCGGTACTGAGGGGAAGGCCTGAGAAGGCCCTTCGGCGCCCGCGCGGGCCTGAGGCACTCGACGGCTCGCGAGGATGTCGGCTGATCCGGGTGAAAGGAGGTGGACCGGCGATCGGTTCGGGCGCCTGGGCTTCCCGGCAGTCACGGCCCCATCCGGGCGATCAGGACGGTTACCGGGCGGCATGGGTGTCGACGAGTCCGTCGACGCCGCGCAGGAAGGTCTCGCAGATCACGTCGGGGTCGAACAGGCAGCCGGCCGCCATCGCGCCGTCGCGGAGCATCACGAAGTGCTGTGCGGCCGGCTCGGCCGCATCCTCCTGGACGCGCGCCATCAAGGCGTTGATCGTGTCGAGGAACCATCGCCGGTGGGCGAGGACCGCCTGGTGCACGGCGCTGGCCGGATCGGGGTATTCGGCGACGGCGTTCAGGAAGGCGCATCCGCGGAAACCGGGGGAGCGGATGCCGTCGGCGATCGTCGCCGCGACGGCCCGGACGGCGTCGCCCGCGGGCAGGCCGGCGGCGGCGGTCTCGACCTGACCGCGGATGGCCTGGTCGGCCGCCTGCAGATAGGCGAGGACGAGATCCTCCTTGCCCGGGAAGTGCCGGTAGAAGGTGGCCCGGGTGACCTTCGCCTCGGCGACGATCCGGTCCACCCCGACCGCGTGGATCCCTTCCGTGTAGAAGATCTGGGACGCCGTGCTGAGCAGCCGCAGGCGCGCCTCGGACGGCCGGGTCTCGGTGTCGGTCCTCGCCATGCGCCCATGGTAGCGACAGAACGTTCGTTCTTGACAAGTGCTCGAAGGCCCGCCATAGTCTGCCGAGACAGAACGTTCGTTCTACCTTCTCGAGGTTGTCATGAGCACCGTCACCACCCCCGGCATCTCCGCGACGGCCGCCGCCCTGCGGCGTCTGTACTTCATCCGCTTCGCGTTCGCCCTGATCTGGGCGCTCGTGACGATCCCGCTGGCCGGCGACCTCAACCCGCTCACCGCGACGCTGTTCGTGCTCTACCCGCTGTTCGACGTGGCCGCCGCCCTGGTCGACGCCCGCGCGTCGCGGGCAGCCGGAGCACCCACCCTGCTCTACGCGAACGTCGCGGTCAGCCTGCTCGCGGCGATCGGCCTGGCCGTCGCCGCCACGTCCGGCGCCCCGGCGGTCCTGCGCGTGTGGGGCGCCTGGGCGGTGGTGGCCGGTGTCGTCCAGCTGTTCGTCGGCGTGACCCGCCGCCGGATGGGCGGCCAGTGGCCGATGATCATCAGCGGCGGCCTCTCGGTGCTCGCCGGTGGATCGTTCATCGCCGCCGCCTCCGCGCCCGACCCCGCGCTGGCCAACGCGGCCGGTTACGCCGTCCCCGGCGCCATCTTCTTCCTCATCGCGGCCCTCCGCCTCGGCCGCGCGGCGAAAGGCAACTGACATGCGGCTGGCGTACGACGTAGTAGTGATCGGCGCCGGGCCGGTCGGTGAGAACGTCGCCGACCGGGTCGTGCGAGGCGGCCTGACGGCGGCCGTCGTCGAACGGGAACTCGTCGGCGGCGAGTGCTCCTACTGGGCCTGCATGCCGACGAAGGCGTTGCTGCGCAGCGCGGCCACGCTGCGGGCGGCCCGCCGGGTGCCCGGCGCCCGCGAAGCCGTGACGGGCGAACTGGACGCGGCAGCCGTGCTGCGCCGGCGCGACGCGTTCGCCGCCGACTGGGCCGACGACGGTCAGGTCTCGTGGCTCGACTCGGCCGGGATCGCGCTGCACCGCGGCCACGGGCGGATCAGCGCCGACCGGGTCGTCGAGGTGACCGGCGCGGACGGCGCCCGGCTCACGCTCACCGCCCGGCACGCGGTGGTCGTCGCGACCGGGAGCGGCGCCCTCGTCCCGGACGTCCCCGGCCTGCGCGAGGCGGTGCCGTGGACCAGCCGGGAAGCGGCCGCCGCGCAGGAGGTTCCCGGCCGGCTCGCCGTCATCGGCGGTGGCGTCGTTGCCACGGAGATGGCGACCGCGTACGCGGCTCTCGGGTCGGCGGTGACGGTGCTGGCCCGCGACGGTGTGCTGCCGTCGGCGGAGCCCTTCGCCGGTGAGCTGGTCACCAGGTCACTGCGGGCGGCCGGTGTGTCGGTCCGCCCCGGTGCCGAGGCCACGTCGGTGACCCGGCACAGCGACGGCACGGTCCGCCTCACGCTCGCCGGCGGCGACCAGGTGGAGGCCGACGAACTGCTGGTCGCGGTCGGCCGCACACCGAACACCAGGGACCTCGGCCTCGACCGGATCGGCCGGGAACCCGGCGCCTGGCTCACGGTCGACGACACGATGCGGGTCGTCGGCGCGGACGGGACACCCGCCGCCGGCGGATGGCTGTACGCCGCCGGCGACGTCAACCGGCGCGCCCTGCTCACCCATCAGGGCAAATATCAGGCCCGCGCGGTCGGCGACGTGATCGTGGCGCGCGCCCGCGGCGAGGCGGTCCAGGACGGCCGATGGGGCCGGCACGCCGCCACGGCCGACGAGCGGGCCGTGCCGCAGGTCGTCTTCACCGACCCGGAGATCGCCTCGGTGGGCCTGACCGCGGCCGCCGCCGAAGCGGCCGGCCTCCGGATCCGGGTCGTCGACCACGACCTGGCCGCCGTCGCGGGCTCGGCCCTGCACGCCGACGGATATGAAGGGCGCGCCCGGATGGTCGTCGACGAGGACCGGCAGGTGATCGTCGGCTGCACGCTGGCCGGCCCGGACGTCGCCGAACTGCTGCACGCGGCGACGATCGCGGTCGCCGGCGAGGTGCCGCTGGACCGGTTGTGGCACGCCGTCCCGGCGTTCCCCACGGTCAGCGAGATCTGGCTGCGCCTGCTGGAGGCGTACGGCCGCTGACGCCAAGCAGCTGAGGACGGGCCCGGGAGCAGCGCCGGCGGCAAGCGCCAGCACGACGGCGGCGCGCGGGGCGCCGAGGTTGCGAATGATGCGGGTCCCGGGTCTCGGGCCGGCGCCGGCCAGGCGTAAGCCGCGGCCGTCGGCGGCCGCCGGCTCATGCGCGCTGCCGTCCTCGCGAACGGCAGACCCCTCCGTGTCACCCGGCTCCGCGCCAGGTCCGTTGTCAGGCGGCTCCGTGTCAGCCGCGGACGAAGGACGAGAGACCGTCGAGGAACCGGTCGACGTCGTCGGCGGTGTTGTACGGCGCCAGGCCCACCCGCAGCGCGGGATCCGTCAGCTTCAGCGCGGCGAACGGCTCATAGGCGTAGAACGACCCGGCCGGGGCCAGCACGTCGCGCGCGGCCAGATGGATCTGGGCCTCGCGGGCGTCGCGGCCCTCGAGGGTCATCAGCAGGGTCGGCGTGCGGTCGGCGGCGGTCGAGTGCAGGGTGACGGCGTCGCCGACCGCACGCAGGCCGTCCTCCAGTCGCGTCCGCAGGACCCGCTCGTGGTCGTGCAGGGCATCGAAGGAGTGCGCGAGCCGCTCCCTGCGGCTGGGCTGCGTGCCCGAGCCCATCGCGGCCAGGAACTCCACGGCGGCGGTGACGCCCGCCAGGATCTCGTAGGGCAGGGTGCCGAGCTCGAAGCGCTCCGGCACGGTGTCGGTGGAGGGCAGCAGCTTGTCCGGGTGGAGGCTCTCCAGGAGCTCGGGTGCCGCCGCCAGCACCCCGCAGTGCGGTCCGAGGAACTTGTAGGGGGAGCAGACGAACAGGTCCGCGCCCATCGCCGGCACGTCCACCAGGTGGTGTGCGGCGTAGTGCACGCCGTCGACGTACACCAGGGCGCCGGCCTCGTGGGCCAGGTCGGCGATCCGGCGGACGGGCGGTTTCGTGCCCAGCACGTTGGAGGCGGCCGTGACCGCGACCAGCCGCGTCCGGGGCGACAGTGCCCGCTGGAACGAATCCAGGTCGAGGTCCGCGGTCGTCCCGTCGATCTCGATCCAGCGGACGGTCACCCCGGCGCGTTCGGCGGCCTGGACCCAGGGCCGGACGTTGCAGTCATGGTCCAGCCGGCTGAGGACGATCTCGTCGCCTGCCTGCCAGGTCCTGGCGAGGGTGCGGGAGAAGTCGTACGTCAGCTGGGTGGCGCTGCGCCCGTGCACGACCCCGGTGGCCGGCACACCGAGCAGGTCGGCACAGGCGGCGCGGAACTCGGCGACGGCGCGCTCCGCGTTGAGCTCGGACCGGCTGATCACCCCCCGGTTGGAGAGCGGGCCGGTCAGCGTCGCGGCGATGGCCTCGCCGACGGGCCGCGGGGTCTGGGTCCCGCCCGGGCCGTCGAAGAAGGCGAGGCCCGAGTCGAGGGAGGGGAAATGCGCCCGCAGGGCGGTCACGTCGATGGCCATGAGCTCGGCTTTCAGCAGTAGTGCGGCGGTCACCGGGCCGCCTCTTCACCCGTGATCGACTGTAGGTGTGCGGGCGGCAGCCGGCTACAGCCGCAGGGCAGCCGTGGCTTCCCGGACCGCGGTGCGCAAGTGACGCAGAAGCGGGCGATCGTCACCGCGGCGCCAGAGCAGCACCAGCTCGCTGGGGGTGACACCGGCAATGGGACGGGTCACGATGCCGTCCCGGCTCAGCAGCGGAGCGTTGCCGGCCGCCACCAGGCACACGCCGAGACCGGCGGCCAGCGCCTCGACCGTCTCCTCGGCGTTGGCGACCTCCGCGCCGACGACCACGGGCCGCCCGTGGCGGGCGTCGGCCGCCAGCCAGTAGTCGCGCGTGACGCCGTCCACCGCCGGCAACGCGAGGAACGGCTCGTCGAGGACGTCGTCGAGGTGCAGGCCGGCACGTGTGGCGAGCCGGTGCCCGGGCGGCATGGCCAGCAGCCGCGGCTCCACGGCCACGGTCAGCCACTCGAAACGCTCCATCCGCGGCATCGGCAACCACAGGAACGCCGCGTCGTTGCGTGCCGGCCCATCCGCGGCGACCCCGCCGGTCGCGTCGTCCCAGCGCACCTGGCGCAGCTCCAGCCGGGCCCGCGGCGCGAGGTCGGCGAGCCGGGCCCGTACGGCCGGGAGCAGGCCCCGGCCCATACCGGTGGCCATGCCCACGACCAGCGTGGACGCCTGCCGCGCCGCGCTCTCGGCCAGGTCGTTCTCGGCGGCCCGCCAGGCGTCCAGCATCGCCCGTGCCCCGGGCAGCAGCGCCACCCCGGCCGGGGTGAGGCGCACCTGCTGCCGGTCCCGGACGAACAGCGGCACCCGCAACTGCGTCTCCAGCGCCCTGATCTGCTTGGACAACGCCGGCTGGCTGACGAACAGCTCCTCGGCCGCCCGGGTGAAATGCAGATGCTCGGCCACCGCGACGAAGTACCGCAGGTCCCGCAGATGCACATCCATGGATCACTGGTAGCACGGCCGGGGCCGGGCGCCAACGCGCCCGGCCTGATCAGGCGGCGAAGGCGGTGGCACGGGAGACCTTCTCCCAGGCGCGGACCTCGTCCTGGACGGACGTGACGTGCGCCAGGATCCCGTCGACGGCATCGTCGCCCAGCGGCAGCCGCAACGGCGTGGTGCCGGCGGCCAGCGCGGTCAGGATGGCGGCGGCGGCCCGGGCCGGATCGCCGGGCTGGCTGCCGTCGACACCTTTGATCATCCGCCGGGTGGGGCCGACCGTGTCCGCGTAAGCCGCCAGCTCCGCGCTCTCCACCAGCCCCGCACCGGAGAACGCGGTGCGGAACGCCCCCGGCTCGACGATCAGCACACGGATGCCGAGCGGGCCCACCTCGGCGGCCAGGGCCTCGGAGTAGCCCTCCAGGGCGAACTTGGTGGCGCAATACGCGGAGAAGCCCGGATAGGCCACCTGCCCGCCGAACGACGACATCTGCACGATCGCCCCGCCGCCGCGCGCCCGCATGCCGGGCAGCACCGCCCGCACCAGCGCCGCCGGGCCGTGCACGTGCAGGTCGAACAGCTCGCGCAGTTCGCCGTCGGTGGTCTCCTCGGCAGCCCCGACCTGCCCCCGGCCGGCGTTGTTGACCAGCACGTCGACGCGCCCGTACCGCGCCCGCACGTCGGCGATCACCGCGGCGCCCTGCTGCTGGTCGGTGACGTCCAGCCGGACGGCCTCCAGCTGATCGGGATGCGCCGCCACCAGATCCTCGAGCGCCTCGACCCGCCGGGCGGTGCCGACCACGACGTCACCGGCCGCGATGGCCGCCGCGGTGAGGGCCCGGCCGAACCCGCTGCTCGCCCCGGTGATCACCCACACCCGGCCGCCCGCGCTGTTGCTGTGGGTCATGACGGTGAACTCCTTCCGGCGGCGCGGTCCCGCAGCCGCCGGCACCCATCCTGTGACCGCGGCGCGGACGCCGTCCAAGACCCGTCGTGATAGCCGTCGGTTGTCAGCGCGAACCGTCGGGACGTGTCGAGTTCTCCTCCGCCCTGGTGGAGGCGCCGGATCGCGTCCCGGCCTGTCCTGGGCGGTCCGGGTCACTGTCGTCGGAGGACGGTGCGGTGAACAGGGCGAGCAGGTCCCCGATGCGCCGGTCGGCCTCGGCCGGGTGACGGAAGGGGCCGGCCGGGTTGACCGTGTAGCGGTTCCGGCGGCCGACCCGGCTGTGGCGCAGATAGCCCGCCTCCTCCAGGTCCGCCACGATGGCCTGCGCCGAGCGCTCCGTGATGCCCACGGTCTGCGCCACGTCGCGAAGCCGGACGTCCGGGTCGCGCGCGATGGCGAGCAGCACGTGCGCATGGTTGGTCAGGAACGTCCAGTTCGACACGGCGCCTCCTCCCTTGTCATGGGAACTGTACTTCGTGAATAATGGTTCGCAGTTCGAGGGGGAGTACCCGAAGCACGACGCGTCGCCGTCAATACGGACCCGGGCGGATCGGTTCCCGGTGACGCGGCCACCGGTGTCGCGGTGGTCCGGGGAGACCTTCGACCGGTGACGCCGGCCCGTGCGGCCGGCCTGGTCGGAGGGAGTCTCCCCATGTCCGTGCCCTGGTGGGCCTGGGTCCTCGTGATGGGCGCCGTCGCGCTGATGCTGGCGGTCGATCTGTTCCTGCACCGCGACAACCATGTCATCGGTTTCCGGGAGGCGGCGACCTGGTCGGCCGTCTGGATCGGCGCCGGTCTGCTGTTCGGGGTGGTGCTGTGGTGGTGGCAGGGCTCCGAGGTGGCCGGCACCTACTACGCCGGCTATCTGATCGAGAAAGCGCTGTCCATCGACAACGTCTTCGTCTTCGCGCTGATCTTCTCGGCCTTCGCGGTTCCCGCCGCGTTGCAGCACAAGGTGCTGTTCTGGGGCGTCGTCGGCGCGCTGGCCATGCGGCTGGTGTTCATCTTCGTCGGCGCCGAGCTGCTCGAGACGTTCTTCTGGACCGCGTACGTCTTCGGTGCCTTCCTCATCTACACCGGTTACCGCATGGCGTTCCGGTCCGGTGAGCAGACCCCGCCCGACCGCAACCCGGTCGTCCGGCTGGTGCGCCGGCTCGTGCCGACCGACCCCGCCTTTCACGGCGACCGCTTCGTCACGCGCGTCGACGGCCGTCGCGTGGCCACCCTGCTGTTCGTGGTGCTGATCGCCGTCGAGGCCACCGACCTCGTCTTCGCCATCGACTCGGTCGCCGCCGTCCTGGCGATCACTACCAGCACGTTTCTCGTCTGGACGGCGAACGCCTTCGCCATCCTCGGCCTCCGCAGCCTGTACTTCTGCCTGGCCGGCCTGCTGCGCCGCTTCGTGCACCTGCATTACGGCCTGGCCGTGCTGCTGGCCTTCGCCGGCGTCAAGCTCATCCTCTCCGAGACCCCGGTCGGCAAACTGCCGATCCCGCTGACCCTCGGCGTCATCGTGGTGACCATCGCGGTGTCGATCGGATGGAGCCTGCGCAGCACCGCGGGCACGGCCGCACCCGCCGAGAAGGTGGGCGCGGCGGACTGAGCGCAGCGGGAGCGGCAGGCCCAGCGGCATGATTCTGGGCGCCGAGCCGGTGGAACGGCATCACCTCGACACGTTCCACCGTGGCCACCTTCGCCACGACGGCCGCGACGGCGTGGACGTTCGTCGGTGAGCCGGGCACGAGCAGGGCCAGAGATGCCGGACGGGCCGGGACCGTCCGGGTCTTTCGGCCCTGCCCGGCACCGGCCGGTGCTCCTACCGTCACAGGGGACGAGCGAGGAGGCTGCTGTGACAGCGTGGACAGTGGACGACGTGATGACCAAGGCGGTCGTGTCGGCGCAGCCGGTCGCCTCCTACCGCGAGGTGGTCGACCTGCTGATCGGGCACCGCTTCAGCGCCGTGCCGGTGGTGGACGAGGCCCACCACGTCGTCGGCGTCCTCTCCGAGGCCGACCTGCTCCGCAAGATCGAGTACGCGGGTGAGGAACAGCCCCGGCTCTTCCAGGGCCGCCGTCGCCGCAGCGAACGTGCCAAGGCGCACGCGGGCATCGCCGCCGACCTGATGAGCAGCCCGCCGGTCGTGGCGCTCAGCGGGACACCCATCGCCTCCGCGGCCCGGCTGATGGACGCCGAGAAGGTCAAACGGCTGCCGGTCGTCGACGACCTGGGCCGGCTGATCGGCATCGTGTCCCGGGGCGATCTGCTCAAGGTCCACCTGCGGCCGGACGACGCCATCAGCGCGGACGTCACCACGGACGTCTTCGACGCGCTGCTGCCCGAGGGCTCCCGCCGGATCGGCATCGCCGTCACCGGTGGCGTGGTGACGCTGACCGGGCCGGTCGACCGTCGCTCGACCGCCAACCTGGCCCTGCGCCTAACCCGCCAGGTGGCCGGCGTGGTCGAGGTGATCGACAAACTGGAGGTGGCGTTCGAGGACACCGACACCACCGGCGCGGGTGTCTTCTACGTCGCCTGACCACGCCGGCGAGGACAGCCGGAAGATGACCACACCACTGGCATGCTGGATGATCCCTGACGTGATCACGAGAGAGCGTGCCGTCGTGCTGGTCGAAGCTCTCCTGTCGAAGCATCGGCACGGATCACCGAAATACCCGGACGTCGCGGTCATGGACGTCGAGGAACATCCGCTCGGCTGGCTGGTGTTCTGGCAATCCGTCGAGTACATCCGTTCCCGGGATCCCGGAACGATGCTCGTCGGTAACGGTCCATATCTCGTCGACCGGCAGGACGGGAGCATCCACCACATCCCCGTCACCACATATGTGACGGAGCCGTGGGCAGACCTCTACCTCGAGCAGGTGAGAGGCGTGGAGCCGCCGGACCCGCTGCGAGCCGCTGTCCAGGACGTCCTGCAACGCGACGGCTTCATGGCAGCGCTGCGGCACCTTCGCGCTCAAGCGCCGCAGTTGGCCATCCAGGAAGCCAAGGCGTATGTCGACGCTCTGCGTAACAACACTGAGCCCGCCGCGGACCTGGTACGCCGTCTGCGCCGGCAACTGTCCTCGTCTTCCCCTCTGCCGATCACGACATTGGCCGGTCCCGTCGACGCGTCACCCACTGTCGACAGCGGGCGCCGTGACACGCGACCGGGTAATCAGTAGTCCTCACCGGTACGGTGGCCAGGTCTGCCGGACCCACCGCCGCAAGTGGACCTGGACGCCCGTGACCGATCCGGATCCGCAGCAGCTTCAGCGACCGTCCTCCGTCTTGGCGGCGACAGCTTCGAAGGCTGTCCGGCTGGTGCGGATACCAGCAGGCCGTGTCCGCGGCGGGCGGTCATCAGCAGGCGGGCGCCCGGGAGGAGTGACTTCGACTGCAGATCTCAGTGCCTGTCTCGCTACTTCAAGATCGGTTTAGGGCCCGTTGTACGCTCGCGAGATGAGCGGTGACGGGCGTGGTGCTCTGGGCTGGTTGTCGCTGGTGCCGCAGCGGGCCAGGTCGGGTTCAAGGTGTTGCCCCGCCGCTGGATCGTGGAACGGTCGCTGTCCTGGCTAATGCGCGCCCGCCGCAACGCCCGTGACTACGAACGCCCCGAACACTCCGAAGCCCACATCACCTGGGCGACCATCACCCTGATGACCCGTCGGCTCACCCGCGCCCAGCAGCGGCACCCCGCCGAACCGGCACCGATGGTGGCATAGGGACGCCTTGCGGATCAATCGTGCTCCCGGAGCGGCTCGGCGGCTCTAGGCGTCAGCCAATTGGAAGTGCCAGAGGACTAGGTCGGGTGTTCCGTTCCAGGCGGCGCTGAAGGCAGCCGGCGTGATGGCGAGCAGAGACCACGGCCAGTCATCCCACGCGTGAGTGGTGATGTCGTCAACCATGGGGTCCTGCTCGTGCATGGCCGGCTGACCAGGCTCCTCGCAGCGTCGCAGGTGCAGGCCACGCGGCAAGGCGGCGTTGAGGTAGTCACTGGCGCGGTGCCGGTATGACGGAATGAGCTGCGGCTCACCAGCGGCCGAACGGACGTGGGGCACCGAGCCCAACGCCACCAGTTCGTGGTGGACATCAGTGACGATCAGATGGCCGCCGGGGCGCAACACGCGGGCAAGTTCCGCGAAGGCGGGCCGCAGGTCGCGAAGGTGCGCCAGAGCGAGTCCACACACGGCGATGTCGACATGGTTGTCGGGCAACGGTAGTTCGTGCAGTTCGCCCTCACGGAACTCTGCTGCCGGAACGCGTTCACGAGCGCGGGCGAGCATCTCGGGCGAGCTGTCCACGCCGATGACGCGATGGCCTCGCGCCGCGAGGTACTGGGCATGTCGGCCCGTGCCGCAGGCTGCGTCGAGAGCCGTGCCCGCCGCAAGGGCGTCGATGACGTCGTGCACGAATGCCTCTTCGGGGCCGAACAGCCCGTTGCCCGGCTGGTCGTATGTCGTCGACCAGATGCGGTAGCCGGCGACCGTGTCCACCGCCATGGCCGTGACGCCTTCGCCGGCCAGCTCGGGGCTGTCCAACAGCCGGCGGATCTCCGTGATTCGAGCCTCACCGAACTCACGGCTGTGATCACCGGCGAACGTTCGGAGCAGGGCGACGCCCTCAAGCCCGAGCAGGTAATGCAAAGGATGTTGATAGATCACGACGCGACGCTATGGCTTCAGCCCGCCGGCCGCCACGGGTTTGTCGGCCGCGTCGGCAAGGTGCCGGGAGCTTCTCAGGCGTCCCACGGTGGCTGCGCCGGCCCTCCGCGCATGAGGCCGCGGTCGGGCCGGCAGCCGGTCAGCGGAGCAGGCGTACGAAAACCTCGGCAAGGGCGTCGGCGGCCTCCGCCGGCGAGGTGAGCGGCAGGATGATGTGGCTGACCGTGAGTCGCACGATGGATTCGGCCGCCAGCGTCGCTGTGGCCGGGTCGACGTCCGGCAGATGCGCGGTCGCCCATTCCTCGATCACCGATCCGGCGGCGGTCAGCAGTGTTTCGGCCCGTGTCGTCAGATAGGGCAGCAGTTCGTCGGATCCACCTCGGCCGCTGGTCAGAATGGCGTGGACGAGAGGATTGCGGGCAGCCTCCTGCAAGGTGTGCAGGATCGCGGCGTGTCCGGCCGCCCGGATGTCGGCGCCGTGGGTGAACAGCCGCGTTCGTACGTCCGAGGTGAACTGCTCGATCTCGTGCAGTGCCAGGGCCGCCGCGAGCCCGGCCCGGCTGTCGAACTCGTTGTAGACCGTCTGCCGGCTCACCCCGGCGGCGCGGGCCACCTGAGCCATGCGCACGTTCGCCCATCCGTGCGTCACCGCGAGTTCCCGGGCCGCCTGCACCAGGGCGGCGCGCAGGCGGTCCCGGTTGGCTTCGTGGTAGGACCTGGTGCTTTCCATCGGAAGCTGAGTTTAGTCATTCCGATGATCGAGGCGGCGGCAGTGCCGGGTACTACTCGACGATCCAGATGCCGTAGTCGCGGGTTGCGGTGCCGAAGTCCTGGAAGCCGAGAATGGTGTTGTTACCGACGTACGTGTAGTTGTTGATGCCCTTGGCGATCACACCGCCGCCGGCGCTCGGGCCGTACACGGGCCCGCCGCTGTCGCCCCCGCGGACCGCGGGCCGGCCGTCGACCTGGCGTGCCTCGACGGCGTCCCCCGAGTCGGTGTTGAACCTCTCGACCCGCAGGCCGCACACCGGACCGCCGACGTCGCGGGCGGAGGACCCGCCGGACTGGCAGAGGTACTCGCCGGGGAACACCCAGTCCCAGCCGGCCACGGTGGTGACGACGTTGCTGTCCGGACCGCCGACGTACATGACATTGTCCACGTTGCCCGGCGTGCTGATCAGAGCGATGTCGTGGCCGTCGTTGTCCGCGGTGAACGTGCCCATGAACTCGCCGGCACCGTCGCGGATCTGGTTGCCGTTGCTGCCGCAGTGCCCGGCGGTCAGGATGAACCGCTCGTTGTTGCCGTTGCGGACCGGGAAGCCGGTCGTGCAACGCGAGTTGCCGTTGATCTGGTCGGCGCCGCCCTTCCAGGGTGCCCAGTCGTCGCGTCGGCTGGTCAGCAGCTTCTCACCCTGGTCGACGATCTGGACCGGCACGCCGACGTCGGGGGTTTGCCGGGTGCCGGTCGTTTGCTTGATCATGTCGACCACGATCTTGCTGCCGTCCACCGCGTACTTGATCCGTGGCTGCTGTGCGGCGTACGCCGACCGCAGCCGGGCACCCGCGACCCGTAGTTCTCGCAGGGAGTGCTCAGCGGCGCCGACGCGTACCGGGGCTGTCGACCGGGCGGCGTTGATGACCTGCCGGACCGCGGTCGGCACCGGTCCCTTCCACCACACCGCCACTTGCCCGTCCTCGAGCTCGATCCCGGCGTAGCCGGGATAGCTGCGGCGTTCGAGCTCGGTGCGGATAGCGCCGGCGGCCTGAACCAGGGGGATCTGTGCGCGGGCATTCTCCGGGAACTGGAAGTTCACCGATCGATGGTCCGGTGCCGGCGGTGTGGCGGCGGCCGGGGTCATGGCCGGCGGTGCGGTCGCTGCGAGGAGGGCGACGCCGATGGTGACGCCGAGGCGCTTGCTGAATGTCAATCCTCTGCCTTTCGCTCGGCACGCGCGGGGGGACGCGCGGCGGGGGGTAGGCGATGCATGCAGGTGTGTCCAGGGGCCGTCGTTGCCAGGCGCGAGGCAGACCTGGCCGGTCCGCCTGGACCTCCGCGTCGGCCGGAGCTCCCGTTGTCCGACAAGGAATCGCGACGCGGGTTTTCGGCGATGCGTCCTGTTGATCCGCGGTGAAAGCGCAACAGTGCATGGAAAGGGGATCCGAAATGCGGCGGGAGGCTGCTGTAGCCGTGACCTCGCCTTACTGATGTTGTTGTTAACAGTAGGCGATGAGTTCATTGTTAACAAGCTTTGCATCGAAGCTAGCCAATGCGAAATTGATTGGTTCTCGGTCGCGAGGTTGAACGACGAGCCCTGGCGCGAGCCAGGATTCCGGTGCTGGTGGCCGGCGCCGGCGTGTGTGGATGCCGGCGCAGGAGGCGGGCGCCGTGATCAGTGTGTGCGGTTCACGGCGGCGGCGGCCAGCTCGACCAGGGCGGCCCGCACCGGCGGCGGCAGCTCGGCGGCGGCGAGAGCGGCGAGGCAGGCGTCCGTGCGTACCCGGATCATCTGTTCTATCTGTTCGTGGGCGCCGGTCGACCGGATGATGTCGCGGATCTCCTCGGCCCCGGCCTCGTCGAGGGACGGATTGCCGAACAACGCTGCCAGGCCGGCCGCCTGGGTGCGGTCGGCGGCGTCGCGGGCCAGCGCCATCATCACCGTCGGTTTGCCCTCGCGCAGGTCGTCGAGGGCGGGCTTGCCGGTCACGGCCGGGTCGCCGAAGACGCCGAGTACGTCGTCGCGCAGTTGGAAGGCGTCGCCGAGCGGGTCTCCGAACTCGGCGAGCGCGACGCACAGCGATCGGGGTGCGCCGGCCAGCCGGGCGCCGATCTGCAGCGGGCGGGTGACCGTGTAGCGGGCCGTCTTCATCCGGATCACGGTCAGGGCGCTCGCCACCGAGCCGTCGCCGACGCTGGACACCAGGTCCAGGTACTGGCCGGCGATCACCTCGGTCCGCATCAGCGCGAAGGTCGCGTACCCCTGGTGAATCTGTTTCGGCGGCAGGCCGCATTCGTGGAACATCTGCTCGGCCCAGGCGGCACACAGGTCGCCGCAGAGCAGGGCGGTGTTGCGGCCGAAGGCGAGTGAGTCGCCGCGCCAGGCGTGCCGGTCGTGCAGGGTGGCGAAGGCGCGGTGCACCGAGGGCTGGCCGCGGCGGCGGTCGCTGCCGTCGATGATGTCGTCGTGGATGAGCGCGAAGGCGTGGAACAGCTCGAGCGCCGCCGCCGCGTCGATCACCGCCGGGCAGTCCTCGCCGCCCCCGCCGCGCCAGCCCCAATAGCAGAAGGTGGGGCGGATGCGTTTGCCGCCGGCCAGGATGAAGCGGCGCAGCGAGTCCAGCGCGCCGCGCGGGGCACCGTCCGGCCAGGCCGCGTCCTGGCGGTCGATGAAGTCGGTGAGGGCGGCGTCGAACCGCTGCCGCAGCGGCCGGCGGGTCGCTTGCAGCGTCATGAGAGAAGGTCCAGGAGCAGCGCTTTCACGTCGGTGGCGGCGACCCGGTCGCGGGCGGCGGACGGGTCGGAGCAGATCAGCACCGGGGCGTCGGCCGGGTCTTCGGGCAGCCGGCCGTGCGATCCGCGGACCGCCCGGGCGCCCGCGTCGAGGCCGACCACGTTCATCAGGTAGCGCAGGCCCAACTTCTTGCGGGCCACCGCGGTGATCGCGCGACGGCGGGCCGCGGCGGGGCCGGCCGGGTCGAAGAACAGCTCCGCCGGGTCGTACCCCGGCTTGCGGTGGATCTCGACGCAGCGGGCGAAGTCCGGGGCGGCCGTGTCGTCGAGCCAGTAGTAGTAGGTGAACCAGGCGTCCGGTTCGGCGACGAGGACCAGCTCTCCGGAGCGGGCGTGGTCCAGGCCGTACGCCGCCTTGCCGGTGTCGTCGAGGACCTCGGCCACGCCCGGCAGGGCGGCACAGAGCTTGGCCACCGCCGGGAGGTCGCCGGGGTCCCGCACGTACACGTGGGCCACCTGATGATCGGCGACCGCGAAGGCCCGGGACCTCCACGGATCGAGGTATTCCATGCCGTCCTGGGTGTGCACCGACAGCAGGCCCTCGGCGCGCAGCAGCCGGTTGACGTCGACCGGCCGGCGCACGTCGGTGATGCCGTACTCGGAGAGCACCACCACTGTGGTGTCCGGCCGGTCGAGCAGCGGCGCGAGCACCTCGTCCAGTTCGGCGGCCGCGGTGGCGGCCTGCGTGCCGGAGGGGCCGAAGCGTTGCAGGTCGTAGTCCAGGTGCGGCACGTAGACCAGGGTCAGGTCGGGGTGCCGGGTGTCCAGCAGATGCCGCGCCGCGTCGACGATCCACCGCGACGACGGCAGCCCGGCGCCGGGCCCCCAGTAGGTGAACAGCGGGAACGGCGGCAGCTCGTCGTGCAGCTCGGGCGGGTACGTGTAGCAGTCCGGTTCCTTGCGCCCGTCGGCCCGGTAGATCGGCCGGGGTGTGATGGTCCAGTCGACGCGCGCGCCCATCGCGTACCACCAGCACACGTTGGCGACGGTGAAGCCGGGCCGGCGCCTGCGGGCCGCGTCCCAGATCTTCTCGCCGCCGACCAGCGCGTTGTGCTGGCGCCAGAACAGCACCTCACCGAGGTCGCGGAAGTACCAGCCGTTGCCGACGACGCCGTGCTGGGCCGGGGTGAGGCCGGTGAGGAAGGTGGACTGCACCGAGCAGGTCACGGCCGGCAGGACGGTGCCCAGCGGCGCCTGGAAGCCGCGGCCGGCGACCGCCCGCAGGCGCGGCATGTGCGCGAGCAGCCGCGGGGTCAGCCCGACGACGTCGAGCACCACCAGCGCGGTCATCGGCCGGCCGCCTCGACGGCGAGCAGGTCGCGGGCGAAGGCGAGTTCGGCGGCGATGCCGTCGGCCAGCCCGGCCGCGTCGGCGGGTCGCTGCTCCGGCGGCAGCACCCCCCAGGTGTAGGTCTCGACGTCGAAGTGCTCGCACTCGGTGACCAGCTCGTGGACGGCCTCGCGCAGCACCGGGATCGTCGAGGTGAGCGGCGCGGCCGGCACGGCGTGCAGCGGCACGTGGTAATGAATGCGCCACGGCCCGGGCAGCTCCCGGTCGAGGGCCTCGTCCAGGTCGTCGGCCGCCGGGCCGAGGCGGGAGCGGGTCTGATGCAGGAACCTCGGTTCGGCGTACGACCGGAGGACTTCCGCGGTCGCCGCCGGATCGTCGGCCTGCAGCGCCGCCGACACCTGCACCTTGACCACCGGCACGCCCGCCGTTCGCAGCCGCTGCAGGGCCGCCGCGGGCTCCTCCCAGGCGCACGCCAGGTGGGCCAGGTCCAGGCAGACGCCCAGCCACCTGGTGTCCACGTCCGCCAGCAGCTCCGCGGCCTGCGTCGTGTTCTCGATCAGGCATCCGGGTTCGGGTTCGAAGCCGACCCGGACGATGCGGCCGGTCGAGACGGCGAGCCGGTCCAGCCCGCGGGCCAGCTCGTCGAGGTGCTTGCGGGCCACCGCGGCCCGGGTGGGGTCCCACGGCGTGCGCCAGGCCAGCGGCAGCGTCGAGACCGAGCCGTAGGTCGCGGCGTCCGGCATCAGATCGGTCAGGACAGCGGCCAGGTTCAGGGTGTAATCGAGGCGGTCCGGCGACGTCCAGTCCGGGAAGTAGACGGCGTGCTTGACCACCGGCGCCTGGAACGACTCGTACGGGAAACCGTTGAGGGTGACCACTTCCAGGCCGCGGACGTCGAGCTCGTGCCGGAGCCGGCGGCGGGCCCCGGCCGAGGCGGCGAGTTCGGCCGCCGCCGGCGCCGCCAGCCACAGTCCCAGCCCGAGCACCTCGGTGTCGAGGCGCCGCCGGATCGGCTCGGCGTACGTGTCCAGCTGGGCGATGATGCCGTCCAGGTCCTCGGCGGGGTGCACGTTGGTGCAGTAACTCAGGTGCATCAGCTGCCTCCGCGCAGGATGGAGTTGCCGGCGAACGTCGTGCCGGTCCCGGGATCAGGGGACAGGTCCAGGCGTTTCGACTGGCCGTAGAACTCGACCGGGTTGCGCCAGAGCACCCGGTCGACGGTGTCCGCGTCGAAGCCGCCGGCCAGCATCGCCTCCGCGGTCCGCACGGTGAGCAGCGGATCGGAGCGTCCCCAGTCGGCCGCCGAGTTGACCAGGATCCGCTCCGGGCCGTACTCGCGCAGGATCGCCACCATCCGGTCCGGCGACATCTTGGTGTCCGGGTAGATCGAGAAGCCGAGCCACACCCCGGCGTCCCGGGCCGCCGCGACGGTGACCTCGTTGAGGTGGTCGAGCAGCACCCGGCCCGGATCGATCCCGGACTCGGCGATCACGTCCAGGCTGCGGGCGGTGCCGCGGGCCTTGTCCCGGTGCGGGGTGTGTACCAGCGCCGGCAGGTCGTGGTCGATCGCGAGCGCGAGCTGTGCCGCGAACACCTCGTCCTCGGCCGGGGTCATCGAGTCGTAGCCGATCTCGCCGACCGCGACGACGCCGTCCTTGGCCAGATAGCGGGGGAGCAGGTCGAGCACCGGCCGGCAGCGCGGGTCGTTGGCCTCCTTCGGGTTCAGCGCGATGGTGGCGTGGTGGCGAATGCCGAACTGCCCGGCCCGGAACGGCTCCCAGCCGATCAGCGCGTCGAAATAGTCGGTGAACGAGCCGGGATTGGTGCGCGGCTGTCCGAGCCAGAACGCGGGCTCGACCACCGCGCGCACCCCGGCCGCGGCCATCCGCTGGTAGTCGTCGGTGGTCCGCGAGGTCATGTGGATGTGCGGGTCGAAGATGCGCATCACGGCTCCTTCAGCTGGTCCAGCAGGGCGAGCGCGTCGGGCGGCATGTCCCGGCCCGCGGCCCGGCGTTCGTCGGCGAAGGCGCGCAGCATGGCGCCCAGCTCGGGATCGGCGCGCTCGGACAGCCGATCCACACCGGACAACGGCAGACCCATGAACACACATTTGAGTACGGCCTGACGCCACGCTTCGGGCCGGAGGTGCTCGGCGTACGGGCCGAGCGCCGCCGCCACCAGACGGGTGTCGTTGGTGCGCAACGCGTCTTCGAGCAGCGGCACCGCGTGGTCGCCGATCGGCAGCAGCGGCAGGGCCTTCAACACGGCCAGTTTCTCGGCCGTGTCGCCGTACCGGTAGATGTCCTCGATGTGCTCGGGCGGCAGGACGGAGAGCAGCAGCGCCCGGGCCGCCTCGTCCGCCGTCCAGTCGCCGGTCAGCGGTTCGCGACCGTAGCGGCGGCCCGCGGCGGGGAACAGCGTGGCCGCGGCAGCCGGGTCCGCGGCCACCCGGTGCAGGTCGTCCGTGATCCGGTCACCGAGTTCGTGCCGCAGCAGGTCAAGGGTGATCATCGGCGGCCTTCCGCAGGAATTCCAGCGACTGCGCGGCCACCGTCGGCGCCGCGTGCGAATGGCGGGGCAGCTCCACCGAGACCAGGCCGCGGTAGCCGGCGGCGTCCAGCGCGGCCAGCACCGGCGGGAAGTCGATCTCGCCGGTGCCGAACTCGAGGTGCTCGTGCACGCCCCGCCGCATGTCGTCGATCTGCACGTTGACGAGGTGCTCGGCGACCGCGAGGACGCAGTCCGGGACCGGCAGCGGCTCCAGGCACCGGCAGTGCCCGATGTCGAGGGTGATGCCGAGATGCGGCGGCCGGCCGAGGTCGGCGTGCAGGCGCCGCCAGTCCGCGATGTCGTTGACCAGCATGCCCGGCTCCGGCTCGAAGCCCAGCGTCACGCCGGCCTCCGCGGCGACCTCGACGATCTGACGGCAGCCGTCGACCAGGCGGTCCCAGGCGTCCGCCGGGCCGATGCCGGCCCAGAACGAGACCGCCTCCGCGCCGAGGTCGGCGCCGACCCGCACGGCGCGGCGAAGGTAGTCGAGCCGCCGGGCCGGGTCGTCGTCCATCAGTGTGGGGGAGTGCTTGCGCCACGGGTCGAGCAGATAGCGGGCGCCGGTCTCGACGACCACGGCCAGGCCCAGCCGTTCGCAGTCGGCGGCCACCGCGGCGGTGCGCCGGGCCAGGTCCGCGCCGAACGGGTCGAGGTGGTTGGTGTCCAGGGTCAGCGCGACCCCGTCGTAGCCGAGGTCCGCGATGACCCGCAGCGCCTCGGGCAGCCGGTGGTTGGTGAAGCCGTTGGTGCCGTAGCCGAACCTCATGTCGGGGACACCTTTCGCGCGAGGCGCCGGGCGAGCGGGGCGGCCAGGGCGACAGCGATCCCGTACGCCGGCCGGCCCGACCTCGCGATCAGCGCGCCCTGCAGCGGGGGCAGGCCGGTGATGCCGGCCCCGACGGCCGCGCGCACCCGTTTCGCGCCGGGGTCGGTGAACGCCCGGGCCTGCGCGGCGCCGTAACCGGCCGCGTACCAGGCGGCGAGGAGACCGGCGGGTCCCGGGCGCCGGCCGGCTGTGGTGGCGGCCAGCGCCAGGGTGCCGGCGAGGGTCGCGGCCGGCAGCGCGGGCGCCGCACCGGAGACCTCGAAACGGGACAGCGCGGTGACCGTGTAGGTGTGGGCGGCCACTGCCAGCGCTGACGGCAGCGCGCGGCGGACCCGTCCGCCACTCGCGCCGAGCAGGACGTCGAGCCCCCGGCAGGCGGCCATCATCGCGGGGCCGGCGGCCGTGTTCTTGGCGCGGAGGTCGTACGCCCAGACCGCACCGGCCAGCGGAACCGCGACCGCGGCAGCGCGCCGGCCACCGGCCAGGCCGGCGATCAGGACCCCGGCGCCGGTCAGGCCGGCGGCGGTCAGCAGCGCCTGCCGGGCGGTGACCCGTCCCGACGGGATCGGCCGTTCCGGGCGCTCGCGGGCGTCTAGGTCGCGGTCCGCCCAGTCGTTGGCGGCCATCCCGCCCCAGTAGAGGCAGACCGAGGCGGCCACCAGGCCACCGGTGGCGGGGCCCAGCGTCCCGGCAGCCGCGGCACCGGCCACCGCGTCACCGGGAACCGAGAGCGCGGCCGGGGCGCGCACCAGCTCGGCCAGGTCACGCAGGCGCATCGAGGCCCCTGACGAACGCGACCAGCGCGGCCCACTGCTCCGGCAGCGCGTGCGGCACGTCGCCGATGGGATCCTTGAAGAAGAACGCCAGGTCGGTGAGCGGCCCGGTGCGCCCGGCGGCGTGCGCGGCCGCGGTGAGCCGGGCCAGGTCGAGGACGAGCGGCGCGGCGAGGGCCGAGTCGCAGCCGTGCCAGGAGAACTCCATCCGCATCGAGACGCCCAGGAAACCGCTGAAGGTGATCAGGTCCCAGGCGGTCTTGAAGTCGCCGATGTCGTCGACGTACTCGATGTGGCTGCTGCCCTGCGGCTGATAGCCGAGCGTCTCGGCCAGCACCCGTTGCTTGCTGCCGGCCTTGGCGGCGTTCGCGGCCGGGTCGGCCAGGTTGGCGCCGTCGCCGCCGCCCAGCAGATTGGTGCCGGACCAGGTGCGCACCCGCAGGTGCCGCATCGCGAACATCGGCGCCAGCACCGACTTGACCAGGGTCTCACCGGTCTTGCCGTCGTGCCCGGCGTACGGCGACCCGGTGCGGGCGGCCAGGTCCGCCAGCGCGGGCAGCCGGGCGCCGGTCGACGGGGTGAAGTCGACGTAGGAGCAGCCGGCCGTGAAGGCGGCGTACGCGTACAGCGAGCTCGGCGGCAGAACCTTCGCGTTCCCCGCGAGGGCCGCGTCGAGCAACGTCAGGCTCTGGTGCGCGGGGTGCGGCTCGACGGCGGGCTCGGTCGAGGACACGTTCACCACCACGACCCGCTGCAGGCCGCGCCGCCGGCGGAAGTCGTCGATGTCCGCGGCGATCAGCCGGGCCACCTCGAGCTGGGTGCCCGCGACGGGCACCGGCCGCAGTTCCCGTTGCACCGCGGCCAGCTCACCGCCGACCGCCGCCGCGGCCCGGGCCGGCAGCACGCCCGCCGCGACGAGGTTCTCCACCTTCTTGTCCAGGGCGAGGTCGCTGACGTCGTGGCCGCCGAACGCGAGCTCGGCGAGGCCCGGCACCGCCGGGCTGGAGAGTTGGGGCAGCTCGGTCACGCAGCCCAGCGGCTCGGCGAGCCCGGCGCGCAGGGCGAGTGCCCCGGCCACGCTGGTCACCGCCACGGATCCGCGGGCCCCGATCAGCCACACACCGGTCGTCGTCATCTGATCCTCCATCGCGAGCGATCGATGGATGCGGCCTGGACATCTACCGGAAACGTTCCGGTAGCAAGGATTACCGTAGGAACTTCTGGTCGGTCCTGTCCAGACTTTCGGATAGATGACCGTAACTTTTATGTCATCAGTCAAAAGTTGGTGTCAGGGCTTTGCTGCCGCGGTGGGGAAGGCCTTTGCTGAGGTGTCCACCATCGACGCGGCCACGGCTCCGCGGGCGTGGGCGATCGGCGACAGCGTGCGGCAGGCGTCGCAACGAGATCGTCAGCGAGTGCCGCTGGAAGGTCGCGAGTGGCCCTGGGCGACCGTACGAAGAAGATCATCTCTTGTCAATATCGAGCAACGCTCAGAAACCTGGGCCTCGCCCCGCCGCCCGGATGATGACGTTTCGCTCCGGCCGGCCGGCGGGCCGATCGGCGCCGGAAGGCTTGTCCGGCCTGGGGAATTACGTTTGTCCATTGGTAAATATTTGCTCTAGCGCAAACTTCTGCGACGCCATTCGGGCGGCATCGACGGCGGTGGTATCGACCTCATATGTCGGGACTTCGCGCGGTCCGAAGAGTGACCGGCATCACTCTTCAGGAGTTGGTTGCATTTCCCTATCTCGATTCGCTGGCTACGCTGCCCCTGCTTCAGCGAGGAGCCGGGGGGTCCGCTACGGACGGACCATTCCGGCGGCCTCATCCACGGGGGAATTCTTCAGCTAGGAGAGCGCGTGACCGCTCGCCGTCGGATCGCCGTGTGCCTCACGGCGGTCGTCCTGCTCCTGTCATACGAAAGCGTCCCGGCCTCGGCCGCCGACGGCGCCCGGCCGGCGCGCCCGGCCGGCGCCGCGGACAAGCCGCCGGCACAACGCGTGACGGACCCGCCCGCGGGCACCGGCCATCGCGTCGGCGCCGCCGCCACCAGCGCCGGCGTTCGCGGCGCGCGCCGCGACGCGATCCGGCCGCCCGGCGCGGTTCCCGATCGGCGGCGCATCCCGCCGGTGACCGGCCGGGCGCCGGCCGGGGCGAAGGTGGTCAGACCGGCAGCGACCGCGGTCCGCACCGAGGTCGCCGGCTACGACGCCCGGACGAGCGTGCTGGTGGCCGAACCGGACGCGCAGACCCGGCTGTTCCGCAACGCCGACGGAACGATGACCGCCCTGGTCGCCGCCGCCGCGGACCAGCTCAAGACCGACGGCGACACCTACGTGATGTCCGGGGTCGGCGACGCGTCCGGCTCACTCGACCTTCAGGTCGGCACCGAGGACGGCGGCAAGCACATCGGCCGCGCGTACCTCAGGTTCGGCAGCCTGGCCACCACGCTGAAGAACAAGTACGTCAACGGTGCCGCCCTGACGCTGTTCAACACCTGGTCCAGCTCGTGCACCCCGACGCCGGTGACGGTGTTCCAGGTCAGCGAGTCCTGGTCGCCCTCGTCGTTGCGCTGGCCCGGGGCGTCGGTCAACAGGGCGTACGAGACCCGGTCGTTCGCCCACCAGGGCGGCTCGTCGACCTGCGGCGCGGGGTGGGAGTCCCTGGCGATCAACGCCGACGACGCCACCGGCTGGACCCACGGCAAGCCGTTTTACGGGCTGAGCGTCCGCGCGCCCAACGAGAAGTCGAACGCCCAGTTCAAGCGGTTCGCCGCGGCCGAGAGCGTGAACGCGCCGCTGTTGAGCGTCACCTACGCCGACGAGGGCGCCGCCTATGCGGTCGACCAGGTGCTGCTGCCTACCAACGCCACCGCCGGCGAGGTCGTCGCGAAGGTGACCAACCAGGGCTCGGCCACGTGGGCGGCCGGTGGCACGGTCAAGGCCGGCCTGGTGGTCAAGAAGGGCACCACCGTCGTGGCCACCTCGAGCCGGGTCGCGCCGTCGGCGGCGGTCGCGCCGAACGGCACCGCCACGATCAAGGTGCCGATCCCGGCGATCGCGCCCGGCGACTACACGGTCGAGCTCCAGATGTACAACGCGGCCGGCACGGACTTCCGCACCGCCTACGGGGTGCCGGTCGGCACGTTCCCGATCAAGGTGAGCAACGTCGCCCCGGCCTCGAACTTCCAGCAGCCCGGCTCCGGCGCCGAGATCGAGACGATCAGCCCCACGCTGTACGCCGAGGGCGTCGACCCGGACAACTGGCCGGCCGGCGCGAAGCTCAAGTTCGACTTCAGGATCTGCTCCGGTACCGCCGAGGCGCCCACCGACTGCAAGAGCTCCGGCTGGACCGGGCGCACCTGGACCCCGCCGGCGCTGAACTGGTCGAAGACCTACCACTGGTGGGTCCGGGTGCACGACGGGATCTCTGCCGGGCCGTCCGCCGGTCCGCTCGTGCTCACCACCCGCGTGCCGCAACCGGAGATCACCGGCAACCTCGCCGGCCGTCCCGACGGCGCCCAGGCACCCGGCGTCGACCCCGCGGTGGGCAACTACTCCACGGTCGTCACCGACGCCTCGGTGACCACGGCCGGGCCCGACCTGACGATCACCCGCACCTACAACAGCCTGGACCCGCGGCAGGACAACGCGTTCGGCACCGGCTGGTCGTCGCGGATCGACACCCGGCTCGCCGAGGACCAGGTCTTCGGCGCGCTGGTCACCCTGCCGACCGGCCGTCAGGTCCGCTTCGGCCGCAATCCCGACGGTTCGTACGCCGCGCCGCAGGGACAGACACTCACCCTGGTACGCGACACCGTGACCGCGACCTGGACGTTGCGCGACGCGACCGGTTCCCGCTGGGTCTTCGACGCGCTCGGCCGGCTGGTCCGTGTGATCGACCAGGACGGGCTCACCGAGACCCTTCGCCACGACGCCGCCGACCACGTCGTGGAGATCGTCAACAACGTCAGCGGGCGCCGGCTCACCCTGACCTGGACCGGCGAGCATGTCACCCAGGTCCGCGCCAACGGCGGTCCCACCTGGCAGTACACCTACGACGGCGACCGGCTCACCACCGTCTGCGGGCCGGACCCGGCGCCGAACTGCACCACCTACGAGTACGGCGACGCCTCCCACTACCGGACCACGGTCCTCGACGACGCGCCGCGCGGCTACTGGCGGTTCGGCGAGAGCTCCGGCTCCACCGCCGCCAGCACCACGGCCCGCAGCCCCGGCGGTGACGCCGGCGCGTACACCGGTGTGGTTCTGAACGCCGACGGCGCGCTCGGCGGCGCCGGCAACAAGGCGGCCGTCTTCGACGGGGTGAGCAGCCGGGTGACTCTGCCGGCCAAGATCACCACTGCCTCGATGTCCGCCTCGGTGGAGCTGTGGTTCCGGACGACCGCCTCCGGGACCCTGCTGAGCTATCAGAACGGGCAGCCGTTCCCGGCGGCCGCCACCGAGTGGACCCCGGTGCTGTACGTCGGTGTGGACGGCCTGCTCTACGGCGGCTTCTCCGTACCCCAGCCGGACGGGCCGCGGCAGGCGGTGAGCAACGCCGCCGTCAACGACGGGAAGTGGCACCACGCGGTGCTGTCCGCCGCCATCGACAGGCAGACGCTCTACGTCGACGGCGTCGCCCAGAAGATCGTCGCGTCCGGCTCGGTGGACCACGGCGACCAGATCCAGTACACCGTCGGCGCCGGGCAGGGCAAGGACTGGCCGGCTACCAACGGCGAGGCCTTCCACTTCGACGGCGCCATCGACGAGCTGGCCCTCTACACACGACCGCTGAGCCCGCTCGCGGTGGCGAGCCACTTCGCGGCCTCGCAGCGCACCGATGTGCTCACCGGCATCGTGCTGCCGCAGGACTCGCGCCGCTACGCGAAGCTGACCTACGACAACGACGCCGACCGGGTGCGCACGCTTGTCGACAACTGGGGCCGCACCTGGCAGCTGGATCCGCCGAGGCGCGACGGCGGCACCGGCACGGTCACCCTGCACGGGCCGTACCCGGACTGGGTGTACGCGGTCGACTACGACCACGGCGGCCGGCTGATGTCGGTCAGCCACGACGGCGCGACGAAGTACCTCGACTACAACGAGGCCGGGTTCCTCGCCAAGGTCACCGACGCGAACAAGCACAGCACCAGCTACACCACCGATCCGGCCGGCAACGTGCTGTCCACCACGACGTGCCGGTCGGCAGGCTCGTGCCAGACCAACTACACCACCTACCACACCAACGCCGCCGATCCGCTGGACCCCCGCAACGGCAAGGTGCTGTCCCGTTCCGACGCCCGCTCCAGCGGACCGGGCGACACGACCTATCGGGTCACCTACGAGTACGACACAGCCGGCCGTCTGGTCCGCACCGTCTACCCGCGACCGGCCGGTGTGACCGTGGCGCCGGCGGAGAGCTGGACGTACAGCACCGGCTCGGAAGCGGCCGACGGGACCGGCGCCACCCCGGCCGGTCTGCTGATGCGCCACACCGGCCGGCGTGGGCAGGTCACCGCGTACACCTACCGCTCCACCGGTGACCTGAGTACGCAGACCGCACCGACCGGCCTGGTCAGCAGGCACACCTACGACGACCTGGGTCGGCTCGTCACCAGCAGCACCGGCAACGACGGCGGGGCGACGTTCGCCACGACCACCCTCACCTACACCGCCGGCTCACAGATCCGGACCACGACCGGCCCCGCGGTGCGCAACCCGATCACCGGCATCACCCACCAGAGAATCACCACACATGCGTACGACGGAAACGGCAACGTGGTCTCGACCACCGAGGCCGACGCGACGCCGGTGTCGGCCGGCGGTGACCCGGCACGAACCGTCAGCTACGGCTACGACGCGAACGACCGGCTGGTCCGTACCGTCGACTCGACCGGCGCCGTCACCACCACCGAGTACTCCGCGGACGCGCTGACCGTCACCACCGTCGACCCGGCCGGGATCCGATGGAGCGACACCTACGACGACCAGCAGCGCCTGCTCACCACGACCGCCGAGGGCGCCGGCGTCGATCCGCACAACCCGTCGGCCCGGGCGCTCACCGTCGAATGGCGTGGCTACGACCCGGGCGGGCGGCTGGCCACCGTCACCGACGCGATGGGCCGTACCACCCGTTACACCTACTACGACGACAACCTGCTCGCCTCCTCGACCCGCCTCGGCTACCGCGATCCGGAGGCCGGCACTCGCGACGTGGTCCTGGAGCAGCACACCTACGACGCGGCCGGCAACGCCACACGCTCGGTGAGCGGCGGTGTCACCACCGAGTTCGCCTACGACGCGGCCGGGCAGCTGGAGCGCAAGGTCGTCGACCCCGCCGGGCTCAAACGCACCACCGCCTACCAGCGCGACGCCGACGCCAACCCGGTGAAGGTGCAGTTCACCGGTGCGGCCCAGCCCGGGCGGACCGAGACGGCGGTGTACGCCTACAACGCCGTGAACCAGGTGACGCGTACCGAACGGCAGCTGGCCGACGGTGGCGTGCTCACCGACTCGGTCACGTACGACGAGCGCGGGCTGGTGCGCAGCGAGCAGAACCCGCGGCTGGTCAGCACGGACTACACCTACGACGCGAACGGGCAGCTGTCGACCACGGCGGCGCCGGCCGTCGACACCTGGGTCAACGGGGTCCAGACGAAGAACGTGCGGCCGGGCACGGTCACCGGATACAACACGTTCGGCGAGCCGACCCATCAGCGTGACCCGAACGGTGCCGTCACCAGCACCGCCTACGACCTCGCGGGCCGGACGCGGACGGTCACCGGCCCGGCGTACGCCACACCGGGCGGCGTGACGATCACCCCGGTCACCACGTACGACTACGACACCCGCGGCAACCTGACGAAGACGACCGACCCGCTCAACCGGGCCGCCGAATCCACCTACGACCCGTACGGCAACGTGCTCACCAGCACCGCGCCGAAGGTGGGCGACCAGCCGTCGACCACCTCGTACCGGTACAACCGGGTCGGCGAGGTGCTCGCCACGACCACGCCGGGCGGCGCGCAGACCCAGGCCACGTACGACGAACTGGGCCGCGTCGAGACCAGCACGGTCGTGGAGCGTGAACCCACGCCGGCGGCGTACCTGATCACCAAGCACCGCTACGCCGACACCGGGCAGCCCGTCAAGGTCATCTCGCCGGAGAACCGGGTCACCGAGATGAAGTACAACGGTGCCGGCGAACTGACCGAGCTGACCGACCCGGCCGGTCTGAAGTCGACAGTCCAGTACGACATCGCCGGGCGGGTCAGCGCGCAGACCGACCCGTCCGGGCTCACCACGACCACCACGTACGACCTGGCCGGGCGGGCCACGGCGGGGGCACAGCGGCGCGGCGACACCGTGCTGCGCACCACTGCCAACGAGCTCGATCCGAACGGCAACACCACGGTCCTGACCACCGGCGCGGGGCGGCGCACCACGATCGCGTACGACTCGCTGGACCGGGTCGTCGCGCAGACCACCCGGGCCGAGACCGGGGCCGACCTGCGCGTCGAGACCGGCTACGACGCCGCCGGGCAGGTCACCCGGTACGTCGACGGCAAGGGCAACGCCACCACGTACACGTTCACCGCGTGGGGCCAGCTCGAGAACACGATCGAGCCGGCCACCGCGGCGGCGCCGGCGGCCGCGCAGCGGACCTGGACCACCGTGTACGACGCGGCCGGCCGGCTGGTGGCGGCGCGGCTGCCCGGCGGGGTGACCCGCACCCAGGAGTACGACGCGCAGGGCCGGCTGACCGTGGAGCGCGGCACCGGCGCCGAGTCGGCCACCGCCGACAAGGTGTTCGGCTACGACCCGGACGGCCGGCTCACCCGGATCAGCGGCGCCGCCGGCGACACCAACTACCGCTACGACGACCGCGGCAACCTGGTGCAGGTCGCCGGCGCGGCCGGCAACGGCACGTTCAGCTGGTCCGGCGACGGGAACCTGACCTCCCGCACCGACCGGGCCGGGACCGCGGCGTTCGGCTACGACACCGCGGGACGGGTCAAGTCCTTCACCGACCCGATCACCAGCCGGACCGTCGACTACGGGTACGACTCCGCCGGCCGGCTCGGCACGGTAACCGACCGGGCGGTCAGCAAGACGGTGAAGCGGGCGCTCACCTACGACGCGCTCAACCGCACCGCCACCGACCGGGTCGAGCAGACCGTCACCGCGGGCGTTCCGCCGCGGGTGCTGCTCGGCGCCGACTACGGCTACGACCTGGACGACAAGCTCACCAGCAAGACCGCCTACCAGCCGGCCGGCAGCACCGCCAACACGTACACCTACGACGGTGCCGGCCGGATGCAGACCTGGACGGCCGGCTCCACCACGACCGAGTACGACTTCGACGACGCCGGCAACCGGATCCGCGCCGGCAGCACGACCGCCGTCTACAACGAGCAGAACCAGCTCGTCGACGACGGCACCGGCACCTACACCTACACACCCCGCGGCACGCTCGACAAAATCACCGCCAAGAACGGCGGAACCGTCAAGGACCTGTCCCACGACGCCTTCGAGCGGCTTGTCGCCCAGGGCGGCTCCAGCTTCGGCTACGACGCCCTGGACCGGGTCGCCACCCGCAACAGCGTCGCCGGCGTGGAATACGAGGGCCTGGGCAACGAGGTGGTCGCCGACGGCGCCCGCGTCCTCAGCCGGGACGCGTTCGGCAAACCGTTCGCCGACCGCGCGCAGACCTCCACCACCGGCCGCATGCTCTACGCCGATCGGCACGGCGACGTCACCGGCCGCTACCTCTCGTCCTCGGCCGGCGACACCCGCACCTACGACCCCTTCGGCTCGGTCACCTCCGCAACCGGCGAGACCCCCCTGATCGGCTATCAGGGCGCCTGGACCGACACCGCGACCGGCGCGGTCAACATGGCCAGCCGCTGGTACGACCCGGCCACCGGCCGCTTCCCCAGCCGCGACACCCTGGCGAACGAGCCCACCCCCGACGGCAACGCCAACCGGTACGCGTACGGCAACAGCGACCCTCTCAACAACGTCGACCCGACCGGTCACATGCTGGCCGCGGTGGACGGCGGCGGCGGTTCGTACACCAAGGTCCCGCTGCCACCCGGGCCGAAATACATTCCGGTGCAGAAGCCCAGGGACATCGTTCCCAAGAACGTACGCCGGTTCGGCCGGCTGTCAGGGCCCGGCAGGGCAGTGGTGTTCGCCTGGGAACACATCTTCGAGGACAGCTCACCCACGGTCGGTTCCTGCGAGGGCCCGCGAGGCGTCATCCTCGAAAGGGGACACTCGCAGTGCCTGCCGAAGAACTGGTGCAAGGCGGGGTACCCGGAGTTCTGCCCGGAGGAGACGCATCCGACACCCGGTCGCACGACCGGCGGCGGCAAGGGCGCCTCGATCTTCCGGCGCATCTACAGCAACATCCTCAAAGCCTGGAACAACGGCTGGAGCACGGGCCCCGCCGGCGGCGGCACGCCCAGACCACCCGGCGGTGGTGGCCCCGGCACCGGCACCAGCACCTTCGTCCCCCCGCCTCCGCCGCCGCCCCCGCCGTGGATCCCGCCGCTGTTCATCAGAGTCGCCCCGCCGTCGCCGGCCGAAGAGGTCAAACCGCGCGTTCCCTCGGTCCGCGCCGACCGTCCCGGCACCACCCGGGTCGACCCCGGCCCCACCATGTCCGGGAACGCGGTCCGGGTCACCGGTGCCGGTCTTGACGACGACACGCCTCTGGTCCGTTCCTTCGGAAAACAGATCGGTTCGGTATTCACCGACAACGAGCGTCACGAGGTCTGGGACGGCCAGGGCGATCCGGAGGCCGAGGACTACGACGAGGAGCGCGAGGACTGCGCGCAGAACGGCTGGGACCCGAACAGGCCGATCATCTACCACCCGGTCGACACCTACGGCAGGGCGACCCTCGCGGAGGCCTGCTACTCGAACAAGAAGATCCCTGCGGGTGGCAGCCCAGCGACATACACACCGCCCGGTTTCGTGGAGGACACCGGGATGGCGCGTGGCCACCTCATCGCCAAATCGCTCGGCGGTAACGGCAAGATTGCCGAGAACGTCACACCGCTCTACCACAACATGGTGAATACGAGCGCGATGTACCACGGCGTCGAGCGGGTCGTGAAAAAGTGGATCACCAGCGGGCAGACCGTCTACTACCGCGTGGAGCCCGTGTACACCGAGGACCGAGGAGACGTGCCGGACCATCTCCGTGTGATCGTCGCAACCCAGGCTGGGACTCTCGTCATGAAAATCAACAACAGGCCATGACCAATGATCATCTGCACCGTTTGCTCAGCCTCGTGGGCCGGTCGGCGCCGGGCAACGCCGGCGGCAACATCGCTTGGGAGTCGATCAGCCGGGAGCTCGGGACGCCCCTCCCGGCAGACTTCCAGGCGTTGGCGCACGCGCTGCCGCCCGGCGGTTTCCAGACCTTCCTCGACATCCTCCACCCGGCAGCGTCGGAGGCCCCCGCCGATTACCGTGCGGAGATCGCCGGCTATGCCGACATCGTCCGCGATCACGCGGAGGACCTGCGGACGACAGTGCCGGTGTATCCGGACGCCGGCGGACTGATCCCCTGGGCGACCGTGGGATTCGACCCGATCGTCTGCTGGTTGTCCGACGGCGAGGATCCTGATCGCTGGCCGGTCGTCATCTGTGAATCCGGCGAGACGGATTGGCCTCGTTACGCGATGTCGGCGACCGAGTTCCTGTCGGCGGTGCTGAGCGAGCCCGGCGCGGTTCCGGAGCTGGCCTATGTGACCGAGGCGGTGCAGCCGCCGGTGTTCACCGCGCGCCGCACCGCCGGGGAACCCGCCGCCTCACCGGTGGGCCGGCCCTCGCCGGGGTACTGGACCACCGGCGTGGGGCCGGGACCGGTCGAACCGGTGAACGTGGTCGACGCGCTCGGCGCGTTCGCCGAACCCGCCCCGATCCCGGACTTCAGGTGGGGCGCCGTGCTCGAGAAGATGCAGCGGGCACTGCCGTCGGACTACGGCGATCTGGTGGCCCGGTACGGCGCGGTATCGGTCGGGCCCGCGCGGGTCAACGCCCCCGACGGCTCCGCCACCGACTTCTTCGCCGAGCTGCGGGCGCTGGGCGAGCGGGTCAAGGCCGAACGAGAGTTCGGTGGCGGACCTCAGGGACCGATCTACCCGGAGCACCAGGGCCTCATCGTGTGGGGTCGTCTCGAGGACGGCGGCTATCTCTGCTGGGCCGCCGCCTCCTATTCGCCGGTCGAGTGGCCGGTGGTGGTTCTGGACGCCTCGCTGCGCGACTTCGTCACGCACCGGATGTCGGCCACACGCTTCCTGCTCGAACTCGCTACCGACCCGGCCGCGGTGTTGTTGCCGCCGCCGGCCTGACATCACAAATTCCTGGGGAGGAATTCGTTGAGAACCGCACGGGGGATGACGGCCGCGCTGCTGGCCGTCGCACTTGCCGGGATCGGCTTCGCGGCTCCGGCCGCCGCCGAACCGGCCGCGTCGGAGCCTGCCGCATCGGAGCCTGCCGCTTCCGCGCCGGCCACATCGAAGCCGGCCGCATCGGCGCCCGCTACTTCGGCGCCTGCCGGTTCCTCGCCGGCTGCGCCGGCTCCGCGGACCGAGGACTATCTGCAGCCGGACGTGCCGCGGGAGCTGGACCTCGGGCTGCTGCCGGCCACCGGTGACACCCGCTTCAAGAAGGCGAAGGCCGAGGCGGTCACCCCGGCCCGCGACGAGGACGGGCGCACTTTCGTCTATGTGGAGGGCGAATCGGCCGCCGAGGCGAGAACCGCTGTCCGGGCCGCCGGGGGAGCGGTGCTGCAGACGCGTGACGATCGGGTGCGCGCTGCCGTACCCGGAAAGAATCTGATCTCTCTGGCGCAGGCGCCCGGTGTTGCCGCGGTGCGGCAACCCGACCGTGCGTTCCCGCTCGCCGTGACCTCCGAAGGGGTGGAGGCCTCCGGTGCGGGCGGCTGGATCCGCGCCGGGAAGACCGGCGCCGGAGTGAAGGTCGGCATCGTCGACGTCGGGTTCGAGGGGCTCAGCGACGCGCGGGACGCCGGGGAACTGCCGGCGGGGGTGACCCTGCACGGCGACGACTGTCCCACCGAGAACGCCTCCAGCCACGGCACCGCGGTCGCCGAGATCGTGCACGACGTGGCGCCCGGCGCCCAGCTGTTCCTGGCCTGCGCGCCGGACTCGATGACGTTCGCCTCGGCCGCGCAGTGGCTCGCCGGTCAGGGTGTGCAGATCGTCAACTCGTCGATCGGCTTCCCGAACACCGGCCGCGGTGACGGCACCGGGCCGGCCGGCAGCCCCGCCGCGGTCGTGCAGCAGATGCGCTCGGCCGGTGTGCTCTGGGTCGGCGGTGCCGGCAACCAGGCGCAGCTGCACTGGACCGGGCCCGCCGCCGACGCGGATGCCGACGGATATGTCGAGGTCAACGGCGCGGCGGAGGGCAACGGCTTCACCATCCCGGCCGGTGGCAGCGCCACGGTCAGCCTCAAGTGGGACGCCTGGCCGGCCACCCGGCAGGATCTCGACCTCACGGTGCTGTCGGCCAACCGGCAGCCGACCGGGCCCGGTGACCCGGCGATCGTCGCGCAGTCGACGAACCCGCAGGCCGCCGCGACCGAGGCGCTGCCGCCGACCGAGCAGGTGACGATCGAGAACACCTCGGGCGGCTCGCAGACCTACTGGATCTACACGGCGGCGCGTACGCCGTACCCGGGCACCCGCACCGACCTGTTCGTGATGGGTGACGCGACCAGCCTGTCGTACCCGGTCGCCGCCGGCAGCGTCCTCGAGCCGGCGTCGTCGCCGTACGTGACGGCAGTGGGAGCGAGCCTGGTCGGCAGCGGGCGCGTCGACGACTACAGCGCGCAGGGCCCGACGGTCGACGGCCGGACCAAGCCGGACATCACCGGGCAGTCCGGTGTCAGCACGTACACCTTCGGCCCGGCGCCGACGATGGCCGGCACCTCCGCCGGGGCCGCGCACGTCACCGGCGCCGCAGCCCTGCTCACCGGTGCGAACAGCGGGCTGAGCGCCAACCAGGTCCAGGCGCTGCTGGAGGAACGCACCAACCCGGCGAAGTTCGACAACCAGTGGGGGCACGGCCTGCTCGCGCTCGGCACCCCTGACCTCACCCAGGCGCCGGCGACCAGCGGGTACACGCCGTTGCAGCTGCCGCGACGGATCATCGACACCGGCACACCGACCGGCGGGCACCAGCGGGCGTTCACCGCGGGTGAGGTCTTCACCCTGCCGATCAGCGACCTGCCCGGCGACGTCACCGCGGTCGCCGTCAACCTGACCGGCTGGTCGGCCGACCAGACCCACCTCAGCCTGTACCGCGACGTCGACTCCTCCAGCGGGATCCCGACCCTCGAGGTGGAGCCGAACGGCAAGCGGACCACCATGGCGATCGTGCCGGTGTCGGCCGCGCGGACCATCGCGATCCGCAACAACGCGGGCAGCGCGCACCTCAACATCGACCTGCTCGGTTACTTCAGCCGTGCCGGCGCCGGCAACTACACGCCGAAGGACAGTCCGCAGCGGATCCTGGACACCCGCTCTGCGGTCGGCGGGCATCCGGCGCCGTTCGGCCCGGCCGAGGCGTTCACGCTGCCGGTGCGCGGGGTGGCGGGCGTGCCGGACAACGCCACCGCGGTGCTGGTGAACCTGACCGCGGCGGAGAACAGCGCGGACACCTTCCTCGGCATCTATCCGCAGAACCAGCCGTCCGTCCTGGCCGCCCTGGAGACCTCGGCCAACGGCCGGCGCAGCAACCTGGCGCTGACCGGGATCGGCGACGACGGAGCCATCCGGGTCCGTAATCATTTCGGCCGGACCGCGGTCACCGTCGACCTGCTCGGCTGGTTCGCGCCCGGTGCCGGGGCCCGCTACGTGCCCCTCACCCGAGCCGCCAAGATCCTCGACACCCGTTCCGGGACCGGCGCGCCGCCCGGTGCGATCGGGCACGAGGGCATCGCCACCCTGTCGGTCAGCGACGTGGCCGGTGTACCGCGCGACGTCACCGCACCGGTCCTGTCGGTCGCCGGCAGTGCCGAGGGTACCGGCGGGCTGTCGTTCAGCCCGGCCGAGCGCGGTTTCTCCGGCAACGTCGATCTGCGCGGCCTGCAACCGCGACTCGCCGTTTCCGGCCTGGCTGTTCCGCGTTCCGGGCCGAGCGGCAAGATCCGCATCCGCAACACGGCCGGCGCGACCCACGTGACCGCGGCCGTCACCGGTTACTTCACCGGCGGCCCGGCCCTGGCCCAGCAGACCGGATCCTGCGCGCTCGACGCCGAACCGGGATTCACCCCGCTCCTCGACGGCCGCACCCGCACCGGCGCGGAGTGGCGGACCGCCGGAATCGGCGGAACGGCCGACTTCGCCAACTGTGAGGCCACCTCGGCGCCGAACAACACCTTCCGCTGGTACCCGGCCGAGCACCTGCCGTCGGAATACACCCTGCGACTGGACTACAAGGCCGACGTCGACACCGCCGACTCCGGGGTCGTGCTCGGCTTCAGCACGCCGGTCGACGGCGGTGTCCCGACCACCGGCGGTTACGAGGTCCAGATCAAGCCGAACGGTGCCGGGGGCACCACCACCGGCTCGATCAACGACCAGCGGCCGGCGGTCGCCCTGGCGGAGAAGCCGGTCGGGCAGTGGAACGCGATGGAGGTCCGGGTCAGCGGGAAGCGGATCACCGTGCGGCTCAACGAGGTGCTGGTCAACGACTTCGTCAGCGCCAGCACCACCGCGCTGCTCAACCCCTCTTTCATCGGTCTGCAGGGCAGCCCGGCCGGCGCGGCGGTGCGGTTCCGCAACGTCCGGGTCCGTGTCGACCAGGCGGCCGCCCGCTACGGCGCCGTCACCGTCGGCGGCCAGTGCGCCGACGTGATCAACGCGAGCCGGGCCAACGGCATCGGCCTGCAGGCGATCCCCTGCCGCGGCAACGACGCGCAGCAGTTCACCCTGCCCGGGGACGGCACGCTGCGCATCTTCGGCCGCTGCCTCGACTCGGGTGGCCCGATCCGCAGCGGCACCTGGCGCAACGTCTACACCTGGATCTGCAACGGCTCACCGGCGCAGCAGTGGGTGGCCCGCGCGGACGGTTCGCTCTACAACCCCGGGCTGAACACCTGTCTGGACTCGCCGTCCAGCGGTTCCCTGCAGCTCTACACCTTCACCTGCACCGGTGGGGCCAACCAGAAGTTCGGGCTGCCGGCCACCCGGGCCCGTTTCGGCCCGCTGCAGTCGACCGGATACAACAAGCTCTGCGTCGACGTCTACAACCAGAGCGCCGTGGCCGGCGCGCAACTGCAGGTGTTCGCCTGCCAGGCCGACGCGGGCAACCAGCAGTTCACGCTGCCCGGCGACGGCACCGTGCGGATCTACGGGTACTGCGTCGACCAGAACGGGCCGGTCCGGGTCAACACCCAGAAGTGGCTTCAGCTGGAGGTCTGCAACGGCAGTGCCGGCCAGCAGTGGGCACTGCGCAGCGGGGAGCTGCTCTACAACCCGGCGGTCGACGGCTGCGTCGACTACCCCGTCGGCGCCGGTGTCCGGCTGACCTCCGGATCCTGTCACGGTGACATCAATCAGCGGTTCGCGGTGCCTGCTCTCGGCGCGGACGGCACGCTCGGCGAACCGGCCACGGCACGGCTCGTCGGGTCGTGGGAGATGCAGGAGAACAGCGGCGCCACGACCGCCGACAGCACCGGCCGGGGGCGGACCGCGACGTTGGCCGGGGTCACGTGGACGACCGGGCACAGCGGTGCGGGTACGGCGTACACCGGCTCCGCCTCCTCCTGGGCGGCCGCCCCGACGACCGCCTTGCAGACCGACCGCTCCTACAGCATCTCGGTATGGGCGAAGGCCGGCTCGGCGGCGGGTTACCGGTCGATGGTCGCGCAGGAGACGGGCACCCGGTCACCGTTCACGCTGCTGGCCTATCCGGCCGTCACGGAGTGGCAGTTCGGCGTGACACCCACGCCCACGTCGACCGACTACACCCGGGCCAGGTCCGGCGCGGGCAGCCTGGTCGTGGACCGGTGGACGCATCTCACCGCCGTCCACGACGCCGAGGCCGGCCAGATCCGGCTGTACGTCGACGGGACGTTGAAGGGCACGGCAGCCGTACCGAAGCTGTGGGCGGGCGCCGGGTCGACAGTGTTCGGCCGCAACTGGTGGAACAGCGGCGGCGTGGACCACTTCAACGGGGTGCTCGACGACGTACGCGTCTATCAGGGTGTGCTGACCGACGCGGAGATCACCGCGCTGAGCCGCAGCTAGGAGATTCGTGCCGGGTGCGAATGGATCGCACCCGGCACGACCTGGCACTAGGCCGTCACGCCCAGCACCGCCTCGGCCGTCAGCGCCACCGATTCCAGGCGGTCGGCGATCCGCGCCGGCTGGTGGACGACGATCAGCTCGTCGGCCTGCGCCTGCTCGGCGAACGCGGTGAGGTACGAGCCCACCTCGTCCGGGGTGCCCACCGCCGTGTACGTCAGCATCGAGGCGAGCTGCCGGCCGTTCGGCGTCGTCAGGAAGGCGTCGATCTCCTCGTCGGTGTGGTCGGCCGGGCCGGTGGAACGCTGGAGCAGGCCGCGTACGAGGGTGCGCCGGGCGGTCTCGAAGCGGTGCCGCGCGGCCTCGGACGACGCGGCGGCCACCACGTTCACGCCGGCGATCACGTACGGCGACGCCAGCTGGGCCGACGGGGTGAACTCGGCGCGATAGAGCGCGACGGCCTCCCGCAGCAGGCCGGGCGAGAAGTGCGAAGCGAACGCGTACGGCAGGCCGTACGCGGCAGCCAGCCGGGCCCCGAACATCGACGAGCCGAGGATGTACAACGGCACGTTCGTTCCCGCGCCGGGCGTCGCCCGGACGCCCTCGATCCGTGATTCGCCGCTGAGGTAGCCCTGCAACTCCAGGACGTCCTGCGGGAAGGTCTCCGCCGACATCGGATCGCGGCGCATCGCCCGCATGGTGGCCTGGTCGCTTCCGGGCGCGCGGCCGAGGCCCAGGTCGATCCGGCCCGGGTGCAGCGAGGCCAGGGTGCCGAACTGTTCGGCGATCACCAGCGGCGAATGGTTGGGCAGCATGATGCCGCCCGCGCCGAGGCGGATCGTCGAGGTGTGGCCGGCGACGTGCCCGATCAGCAGGCTGGTCGCGCTGGATGCGATCCGGGCCATGTTGTGGTGCTCGGCGTACCAGACGCGCTCGTAGCCGTACCTCTCGGCGGCCCGCGCCAGGGCGACGGAGTTCGCGAAGGCCTGCGCGACGGTCTCGCCGGGGGCGATGGGCGCGAGATCCAGGATCGAGAGGCGGAGGCCGGCTGTGGAGGTGCTGGTCATAAGCGGCGCAACACGCCGCCGGCCGTGATCGTTCCCGGGGGTGCGGTTCGACACAGCCGGATCCGGACGACCGGTCGGCACACCGCTGGACGTCGACGCCTTCGGCGGCGTGGCCCGAGTCGTGATCCCCGCGCGGGCGGCCGGTGGTCAAGCCTCGACCAGGCTGCCCTCGGCGGCCAGGCGCTCGACCCGCCGCTGACCCCACGCGCCGAGTGCCCGGAGGGCCTCGTTGAGGGAGGTGCCGTCCGGGGTCAGCGAGTACTCCACCCGGGGCGGCACCTCGCGGTAGATCTCCCGGTGGATCAGCCCGTCCTCCTCCATCTCGCGCAGGTGCTGGACGAGCATCTTCTCGCTCACCCCGGGCAGGCCACGCCGCAGCTCACCGAAGCGCCGCACGCCGTAGTTGTCGAGCTCCCAGAGGATCAGCGACTTCCATTTGCCGGTCACCACGTCCATCCCGGCGTCGATGCCGCAGATGTACGGCCCACGCCTCGCGCCGACTGTCATCACACCCTCCATACTTACCCCGAGGTGAGTACCGAACTAAATGGTGGGTACTTGCTGGCCCGACTGTACTGGGAAACCCTGGTGACCGGCGCGCCGCTCATCCGTTCCTCCTAGTCAGACAAGGACCACCACTCCATGACCACATTCCTGGGTCTGGGCGCGATGGGCACAGCCCTGGCCGCGTCAATCCTGGACGCCGGCCTTCCCGCGGTCGTGTGGAACCGTGACCCGCGGCGCGCACGGCCGTTCGCCGATCGGGGCGCGGTCGTCGCCGAGACCGTCGAGAAGGCCGTCGCCGGCGACGGGCCGGTCGTCGTCTGCCTGTTCGACCACCGCTCGGTCCACGACGTCCTCGACCCGGTCGCCGCCGCCCTGACCGGCCGCGCCGTGATCAACCTGACCACGACGACGCCCGCCGAGTCGCGGGAGCTCGCCGCCTGGGCCGCCGGTCACGGCATCGCCTATGTCGACGGCGCGATCCTGGCCGTACCCGGCATGATCGGCTCCGGCGGGTCGGCGATCTTCTACAGCGGCTCGGAGGCCGTCTTCGCCGAGCACCGCGAGCTGCTCGACCGGTGGGGCGAGAGCACCTTCTTCGGCGCCGACCCCGGCCTCGCCGCGGTGTACGACATGGCGATGCTCACCGGCATGTACACGATGGTCGCCGGTTTCCTGCACGGCGCGGCGATGCTCGCCGCCGAGGGCGTCCCGGCGGCCGAGTTCGCCCGGCGGCAGGCGCCGTTCCTGGCCGCCATGACCGGCGGCTTCGCCGGGTACGCGGCGGCGGTCGACGCGGGGGACTACGCCGGCGAGGGCCAGAGCCTGCGGTTCACCGCGGCGGCCCTGGCCGCACTGCTGCGCGCCACCGCCGGCCAGGGCGTTTCCACCGGCCTTCTCCAGCCCGTGTACGACCTGGTCCGCCGGCAGATCGCCGCCGGTCACGGCGACCTCGACACCGCCCGCATCTTCGAAGAGCTGAGGACCACCCGATGAGCCACGAACCTGTCACCGTGATCGGTCTCGGCCCGATGGGCCGCGCCATGGCCGGCGCCCTGCTGCGCGGCGGCCACCCGGTCACCGTCTGGAACCGGACGCCCGGCCGGGCCGGCGACCTGATCGACGCCGGCGCCACCGTGGCCGCCACCGCGGCGGAGGCGGTGACCGCAAGCCCGCTGACCGTGCTCAGCCTCACCGACTATGCGGCGATGTACCAGATCCTGGGCGCGGACCCGGACTTCCTGACCGGCCGGGACCTCGTCAACCTCAGCTCCGACACGCCCGACGCGTCCCGCGAGGCGGCGGAATGGGCGACCGGCCGTGGCGCGCGCTTCGTCACCGGCGGCGTCATGGTGCCGGCCCCGGCGGTCGGCGGCCCCGGCGCGTACGTCTATTACAGCGGCCCCGGCGAGGTCTTCGCCGCCCGCGAACCGGCGCTGCGGCTGATCGGCGACCCGCGGTACCTCGGCGCCGATCCCGGCCTGGCCCAGTTGTTCTACCAGGCCAATCTCAACGTCTTCCTGACCGTGCTGTCCGGCCTGCTGCACTCCACCGCCATGGTGACCGCGGCCGGCGTCCCGGCGGCCGACTTCCTGCCCGGCGCCATGGCGTTGCTGGCCGACGTCCCGGCCATGGTCGGCAGCGGCGCCGAGCTGGCCGCCGAGATCACCGCCGGGAAACACCCGGGCGATCTCAGCACCGCCCTGATGATGGGTGCCACCGCCGAGCACATCCTGCGCACCAGCGACAAGGCCGGCATCGACCCGGCGCTGCCGGCAGCCGTCAAATCGCATTACGACCGGGCGATCGCCGCCGGCCACGGCACCCACGGCTGGACCGCCCTCTACGAGGTGATCAAGGCGTGAGCGCGTATTTGAATAAATAGTTTGGAAGGGCTGCACTGTAGCATCCGGAATGCGACCGGAAAGGCATTTCGCTGACAATCAAACAGTCTCTGAGCTGCGCAGATTAGTGCGTGAAGGCGATCGTAACGGGTATGGCTCTTGTCGTAGCCAACCGGAAGGAGCCATCCCATGATCGCGCAGGAGCAGATCAATTCTCTCTACGGCCGTGAGGTCCTCGACCGTGACGGCGACAAGGTCGGGAGCATCGGAGCGGTGTGGAGCGACGGTGTCGGCCGGCCGACGTGGGCGTCGGTGCGAACCGGGCTGTTCGGCATGAACGAGTCCCTGCTCCCGCTCGACGACGCGACGCTGCAGGGCGACCGGGTCGTGGTGCCGTTCGAGAAGGACGAGATCAAGGAGGCGCCCAACATCGATGCCTCGCACGACGAGCCGCTGACCACCGACGAGGTCGCCCTGCTCTATCAGCACTACGGCATGAGCTGGGACGAGAGCTACCGCACCGGCCACCGGACTTCCGGTGGAACCGCGGGTGGTACCGCGGCCGCCGCAGCAGGTACCGCCGGTGCCGGCGCGGCCACCACCGGCTCGCGTGCGGCCGCCCATGACGACGCGATGACGCGCTCGGAGGAGCGGCTGACCGTCGGCAAGGCGAACGAACAGGTCGGCCGGGCCCGGCTGCGCAAGTACGTGGTGACCGAGCACCAGCAGGTCACTGTTCCGGTCACCCACGAGGAGGTACGCCTGGAACGCGAGCCGATCACCGCCGCCAACCGCGACGCCGCCTATGCCGGGCCGGCCATCACCGAGTCTGAGCACGAGGTCACGCTGCACGCCGAGCGTGCCGTCGTGACGACCGAGACCGTTCCGGTGGAACGGGTGCGTCTGGGCAAGGAGTCCGTGACCGAGCAGCAGACCGTCGGCGCGGAGGTCCGCAAGGAACGCATCGAGGCCGACCTGCCCGACAAGGGGCGGCGCACCATCGGCTGACACCGGCGTGCCGCCCGGCCGGTCCGTTCCGGTACGCCACCGCGGTCATCCGTGACGTGCCCGACCGTGACCGGTCCTGGCGGGGCCCGAACTCCGCAGCGGCGGGGGCAGCGGGCCCGCCGGGTGGTGGCGGCCGCACTGCGGTCCGGCGGGCGGTGGCCGACAATCGCGGTATGTATGTGATCAAAGAACGGATCTTCGCCGTCGGTGACGATTTCGACGTGCTCGACGAGCACGGCACGAAGGTCTACCGGGTGGACGGCAAGGTGCTCAGTGTCCGCAACAAGGTCGTCATCGAGGACCCGTCCGGTGCGGAGGCCGCCACCGTGCACCGGCACCTGGTGGCGATGCGCCCGACCTATGAGATCCGGATCGGCGGGGAGAAGGCGGCCGAGGTCCGCAAGAACCTGTTCACGCCGTTCCGGGACAAGTTCACCATCGACGTGCCCGGCCCGGACGATCTGGAGATGAAGGGCGACCTGCTGAACCACGAGTACGTGATCGAGCGGGACGGCACGGAGGTCGCGGCGGTCTCGAAACGCTGGTTGTCGGTCCGTGACACGTACGCCGTCCGGGTCACCGCCGGCGTCGACCCACTGCTGATCATCGGCAGTGTGCTGGCCCTGGACCTGGCGCTGGAACGCGACGAGAAGAAGAACGACTGAGGCCGAAGGCCCCGTCGGCGGCCCGCCGGCTTCCGCACGGGGCCTCAGCGCTCCCGCCCTCTTCTGCGGCGACCGGTTCAGGAGGGCGGCACCAGGGCGGCGAGGGCGCGGGCCGCCCAGTCCCGGTACTGCTCGACCGTCCAGCCCCGGCCGTGGACCAGCAGTCCGTACTGCAGCGGGGACCCGAGCGTCCACAGGACGTCCCGCATGTAGGCGATCGCGTCCGGGTCGGTGACGCCGAGGCGGCCGGCCAGCGTGCCGGCCAGGTGCCCGGCGCCGGTGAGGCGTTGCGCCTCCAGGAGGCGTTCGAGTTCCGCGATCTCCGGATCCGCGTCCGCGGCGCGGTGCACGACCGTGTAGATCCCATAGGCGCGCTGCACGACCTCGGCATAGGTGTCGGCGAGCCGCTCGAAGGCCTCGGCCGCGGTGGTGGCCTGGTGGACCCGTTGCATCGACTCGCGCATGGCGAGCGGGACGTCGTCGCTGTCACCGACGATCGCGGTGTCCACGGCCTGCCTCAACAGGTTGATCTTCGAGGTGAAACCGGCGAAGACCGTCCGGCCGGACACGCCTGCCTCCGCGGCGATCTGCTGGACCGACGTGGCGGCGTATCCCTGCTCGACGAAGAGCCGCCGCGCGATCTCCAGGATCCGGTCCCGGGTCTGCCGGGCCTGCAACTGTCGGCTTCTGGCGTCATAGCGACGGCGGCCTGTCCGCGGTGCAGTCATTCGCATACTCTAGCTTGTATTCGATTCACCCCGAGTGCAGCTAAAGGAGATCACGATGCGTCTCGCCTTTCGGACCGCGGGCACCGGCCCGCCTGTCCTGCTCATCCACGGCGGCGCCGAGGACGCCACCATGATCACCGGTCAGGCCCGGGCCATCGCGGCACGCGGCCGCCGGGTGATCTGGTACGACCGCAGGGGCACGGGCGGCAGCACGCGTGCGGACTGGCCGGGCTCCGGTGCCGACCAGCACGCCGACGACGCCGCCGCGCTGCTGCGCGAGCTGGACGCGGTGCCGGCCACGGTGCTGGGGTTCAGCTCCGGCGGCGTCGTCGCCCTGGCCCTGGCCGCCCGCCACCCCGGCGTGGTCACCGAGGTCATCGCCTGGGAGCCGCCGGCCGTCCGCATGCTGCCGGACGCCGACAGGTTGCGCACGGCGTTGCACGAGCCGTACGAGCGGCACCTGAAGGACCACCCCGGAGACTGGCGCGGGGCCTATCACGTGCTGCTGCACACCCTGTCGCAGGGCCGCGCCGACCTGGACTCGCCGATCGTCAAGCAGGCCGAGGCGAACGCCGAGGCGGTGCTGCGTGACGACGGCCCGCTCATCACCGCCCGCACGTTCGGCCCCGGCGAGCTACCGGCCGGCCGCGTCGTCATCGCGCTCAGCGAGGCGCCCGACCCGCTGCACCAGGCCATCGGTGACCGTCTCGCCGAGCTGACCGGGCGAGCCCCGCTGACCGTGAAGGGCGCCGGCACGCACGAGATCTATCTGGAGAACCCCGAGGTGATCGCCGACTTCCTGCAGAACCGGGAGAGCGCGGTGTGAAGCAGGCGTCATCCGACGGTTGCGCCGACGAGCTGGCCGATGCCGAACGTGACCGCCATGGCGACGGCACCGCCGCCGACCAGCCGGGCGACGGCACGCCCGACGGGCGCCGATCCCAGCTTCGCGCTGACCGCGCCGGTGACGGCGAGGGCGACGACGACCACCGCGAACGTGACGGCTACCCGCACGTTCGCCGGCGGGGTCAGGACGGCGACCAGCGGGAGCAGGGATCCGATGGTGAAGGCGACCGCCGAGGCGCCGGCGGCATGCCACGGGTTGGTCAGGGCGTCGGGGTCGATGTGGAGTTCGGCGTCGGCGTGGGCGGCGAACGCGTCGTTGGCGGTCAGTTCCTCCGCCACCTGACGTGCGGTCTGCGGGCTGAGGCCCTTGGCCGTGTACAACGCCGCGAGTTCGTCGAGTTCCTGGTCGGGGAACTCGGCGAGCTCGGTGCGTTCCTTGCCGAGCAGGGCCCGTTCGCTGTCGCGCTGGCTGCTGACCGAGACGTACTCGCCCAGGGCCATGGAGATCGCGCCGGCCACCAGGCCGGCGACGCCGGCGGTGGCGATCGGGCCGGCGGCCGAGGTCGCCCCGGACACGCCGATGACGAGGCCGGCGGTCGAGATGATGCCGTCGTTGGCGCCGAGCACCCCGGCGCGCAGCCAGTTGAGCCGTCCCGACAGCTCGGTGGTGTGTGGTTCGCCGATATGAGTCACGGCCGTTCCGGCCTCCTTCGCATGATCCATATCGTGCCCCTGCAACGCCGATGGCGGTAGGGGGTGGAGGACCACCCGGAAACGGAGGACCTTCCGCCCTGTTCGACCGGCCCGGACCGGTGTCGTGTGGGGGAGAGGCCGGCGGCCGCCATCGCGACGACAAGCGGTTGCGGCGGCGGATCCCCTGAGGAGGCGCACCATGAGGCGTACCGAAAAGGTCGTTGAGGGGGCACATCGAGAGCACTCCGGCGCAGCCGCAGGGGTAGACATCACCATCGGTCGATGTATGGTGGGAGCGCTCCCGAATCCTGTCCGCCCTTCTACCCGAGGAGCTGAGACATGTCGCGACGGCGTCGGCGGCCGGCCACCATGCTGGCCGGTCTGCTCGTTCTGATCCTGTCCGCGCTCCTGGTGGCCTCGGTGCCGGGGGCGGACACCGCAGCGGCCGGCGCCTCCCGCCCCCGCGCGGTGCCGCTCACCGAGCTGACCGTGGTGAGCGAACAGGTGGCCACCGGTCTGCAGCGCCCGATCGCGATCACCGGGCTGCCGGACGGCCGGATGCTGATCGCGGAGAAGAACGGCACCGTCCGCGCCTACCACCCCGGCACCGGGCTGGCGGCCGACCCGGTGCTCGACCTGTCCGCCCGCATCGACACGTCGGACAACGAGCGCGGCCTGCTCGGCATCACGCCCGCGCCGAACTTCGCGCGGACCGGGATCCTCTATGTGGCCTACACGAGCCTGCCGGCCGGCGCGCTGACCCTGGCGCGGGTTCCGCTGAACGCTCCGGAGCGGCTGCAGGTGCTGCTCACCCAGGAGCACGCCGAGTACGGCAACCACAACGGCGGCCAGGTGGCGTTCGGCCGCGACGGCTACCTCTACTGGTCCCTCGGCGACGGCGGTCACAGCGGCGACCCGTTCAAGGCCGGCCAGAACCTCGGCACCCTGCTCGGCAAGATCCTGCGGATCGACGTCAACCGCGCGTGCGGCACGAAGGCCTACTGCGTGCCTTCGACCAACCCGTTCGTGCGTACGCCCGGCGCGCGGCCGGAGATCTGGCTCTACGGACTGCGCAACCCGTGGAAGTTCTCCGTGGACCCGGTCGACGGTTCACTGTGGATCGGTGACGTCGGCCAGGGCCTGGTCGAGGAGATCAACCACATCCGGCCGTGGCAGGGCGGGGCGAACCTCGGCTGGTCGTGCCGGGAGGGCACCCCGGTGTTCGACCCGCAGCAGTGCCGGGCGGGCGTGCGGTACACCGACCCGGTCTTCGAGTACGAACACTTCATGACCGACGGCTGCTCGGTGATCGGCGGTCCGGTGTACCGCGGATCCGTGACCCCTGAGGCGTGGGGGACCTACGTCGCGAGCGACTACTGCTCGACCCGCGTGTACGCCGTCCGCCCCAAGCCCGGCGGCGGCTACGAGTCCGCCGAGATCGGCTACTTCCCGACCCAGCCCACCGCGATCGGCACCGACGTGCACGGCGAGCTGTACGTGCTCAGCGACCTCCCGGGCTGGCTGAACAAGGTCCGCTTCGAGCGGGTCCCGCCGGCCTCCAGCCCCGCGACGACGAACCGCTGAACCCGGCCGCGATCACCGCCCCGAGGTGCTGCTCGTCGCGATGAGTTATCGGGCCAGCCCGGTGCGTAGTTGCCCGGCGACGTCCCGGCGCCCGTTGCTCTCGGCCAGCCTGGCCGCGGCCTCCCAGTCGTACCGCACGGCGAGGAGCTCGGCCTCCCAGCGTCCGTTCGCGTCGTCCACGATCGCGTAGCGCGCATGCGGGCTGCCCGACTCCATGACGTGCGGGTACGGCTCGTCATCGTCGTAGGCGGGCCAGCCCGCGCTGCCCGGGTTGACGATGAGCGTGCCCGTCCGGAGCCGCGCCTGGCGCTGGAGGTGGGTATGGCCGCACAGCAGGAGCGGCCAGGTCGCGTACTCCCCGAGTCTGGCCGTGATCTCCTCCTCGGTGGCCGGCCTGACGCCGTCCGGCTCGACTGTTTCGAGCAGGTATTCGAGGTCGTCGGAGGGGCTGCCGTGGAAGGCCAGCACACCGGGCGCGATCTCCGCAGTCACCGGCAGCGCGGCGAGCCAGGCGCGGTGGGCCCCGGTGAGCTGGTCGTGCGCCAGCCGGTCGGACATGGACATGCGCTCGTACGGTTTCTCGAGCAGCTGCCGTTCGTGGTTGCCGCGCACGGTGAGCTGGTCGAGTTCCATCAGCCGGTCGGCGGTCGCCGCGGGGGCCAGGCCGCCGGAGAGCAGATCGCCGAGGTTGACCACCTGGTCGGCGCCGCGGGCCTCGATGTCGGCGAGCACCGCCTCCAGGGCCAGGAGATTACCGTGCAGATCGGAGATCACGGCGATGCGCATGGCGGCAGGCTAGCGCACCGAGCCCGGTGACCCGGTCACCCGGACCCGGCTGCCGGCTTCCGCCGGTGCGGTGGGCAGCGTGAAGGTGAACCGGCTGCCCCCGCCGGGATTGTCGGTGGCGATGATGGTGCCGCCGTGGCGTTCGACGATGCGTTTGCAGATGGCCAGGCCCAGGCCGGTGCCGGCGTAACCGGCGTGGCGGTGGGCGCGATGGAAGTTGTTGAAGATCGAGTCATGCTGGCCGGCGGGAATGCCGATGCCGTTGTCCGCGATCGTGATCTCCGTCGTGTCTCCGGTGACCCGGGAGGTGATCTCCAGATGCGGGGTGACACCGGGGGCGGTGTATTTGACGGCGTTGGCGATGAGGTTGTCGACGAGTTGCCGGGTCAGAACCAGATCGGCCCGCACGTGCGGCAGCGCCTCGACGCGAAACCGGGGGACCGGGGAGCCGGCGGCGAGCGCGGCGTCGACGCGGGCACCGCTGATCTCCAGCATCAGACGGTGGAGGTCGACGTCGACGGGCGCCATGCCGGCGTCGCGGGCGGTCGTGTAGGCCAGCAGATCGTTGATCAGGAGTCGCATCCGGCTGGCGGCACGGCCGACCCGGCCCAGGTTGTCGCGTGCCTCCGTGACGGCGGGGTGGGTGGGGGCCTCGGCCAGGGTCTCGAGGGTCGCGTCGGTCCAGCCCTCGACGGTGGTCAGCGGGTTGAGCAGGTCGTGGGCGACGACACCGGCGAAGCCGGCGAGCTCGTCGCGGTGGCGGCGTTCGGCGGTGACGTCGGTGTAGAGCAGCACCACGCTGCGCTCGTCGTTGTCGTCGTCGTCGAGGGTGGTGGCTTTGACGTGCACGATCCGTGACTCGGTGGTGTCGGGGTGACGGATCAGCACGTCCATGTCGACGTGTTCGCCGCGCAGAGCACGCGCGTACGGCGAGTCGTGCGGTGCGATCGGCGTGCCGTCGAGGTGGAAGACGCCGTAGTGGCCGGTGTCGCTGACGATGTCGTCCGGGCTGAGCCGGCCGCCGAGCAGCCCGGCCGCGGCCGGGTTCCGCAACACGACGTGACCGGTGGCATCGACGACGGACAGGCCGTCGGCCATCGAGTCGATGATGGCGTGCATGAGTTCGGCGCGCTGCGAGGACTCCTGATGGGCCGCGGCCAGGGCGGCTTTCTCGGCGTTCAGGGCGGTGAGCAGCGCCTGACGCTCGTCACGTCCGAGCGCGAGGGCGAGCCCGACGACGGCGACGACGACCACGAACAGCTGGGCGATGAAGGCGCGCAGAGGCTCCGGCGCGATCGCCGCGAACGGACCGGTGCCGCCGAGGGTGAACAGCACCACGATGACGCCGACGGCGAGGTCGTGCAGGACGACGAACGGTGTCGCGAGCCGGGTGGCGGCCCACACGGTCAACGCGATGAGCGCGAAGGCGATCGGCACACCGCGGCTGTAGGCGAAACCCGCCAGGTAGGCGGCGGTGGAACAGATCGCCAGACCGGCGTACTCGGCCAGCCGTAGTCCGGTCGTACCCCGCAGTCGGATCCGAAGGTGTCTCAGCCAGCTGTGCAGTGATCCGTTCTCACCGCGGAAGACGGCGACGGCATGACCGACGCACAGGCCCACAGCGCCGATGAGCAGCATGCTGGCGGTGTTGCGGACCAGCCACACGGCCGTTGCCGCAGCCGAGTAGTGACCGGTGAACAGCCACACCGCGGACGGCCCGATGACGGCGCCGGAGGCGGTGGCCGCGAAAGCGGCGCTCAACAGGGCCCACAGATCACGAGGGCCACGCATCGGCTCACTGCCGCCGGCGCCCCACAGGTGAGGCCGCCATCGTCGCATCAGGTGCAGGAAGACCCCGGCCTGCACCAGGTTCGCCACCACGAACGCAGTCGCCAGGCCGCCACTCGCCCCGGTCGCCGTGTTCACCGACCAGGTGATCGCCGACAACGCGGCGACGTCCACCCACCGGGTACGGCAGCGCCATTGCGCGCCGAACCAGATGACCGCCACACCCGCGGCCGGCCAGACCAGGCTCAGGCTGACCTCATCCATGATCGTCAGACGGCCGGCGATCGTGGCGGCGAGGTACAGAGCGGCGAACGCCGCCGTCCGCGCCAGGGCCGCCCGCGTAGCTGTCACGAAGTCGCCCCCGGTGCTCCCGAGACGCCGTACCCGGCCGGTAGCAGCCGCCGTACCGTCCGCCGCAGCGTTTCAGCGTTGCACGGCTTCGGCAGGTACTCGCCGGGCGCCGCCGTCATCCGGCCGATGTCGGCGGCGGACCACAGCACGGTCAGGAAGATCACCGGCAGCACCGGGCCGGACCGGCGCAGCCGGGCCACGAGGTCCAGGCCGTTCATGCCCGGCAGGTCGACGTCGACCACCGCCAGATCGGGCAGACCCTCGGCGCCGACGACGTCGAGCGCCGCATCGGCGCAGTCCGCCACCACAACGTCGTGACCGTCGGCACGCAGCCATCGTGCAGTCAGCTCACGCACATCCAGTTCATCGTCGACCACCAGAACGCGGGCCACCGTGCCTCCGGCGAAAGTCGGTTACCCCAGTCCTATCGACCACACCGCCGAATCGGTGAGCAGCAACCCGCTGAACACTCAGCCGGCGCCGGCAGGCGCCGATGACAACGACGTGATCCGAAGGTACGCCCGGCGCGTGCTCGCCAGCGCCCGCGCCGAGAACACCGCCGTCGTCAGCGGCTTCACCATGGGCATGCTGTTCACGCTGGCCGGTCTCTACACCTTCGTCACCATCCTGCTGCCGACCCCGGCCGGTTTCCGGACCGGCTTCGTGTCGTTCGTGGCGGTGGCCGCCCTCGTCTGGGGGCTGGTGGCGATGGTGCTGCCCTGGCAGCGGATCCCCGGGCTGCTGCGGCTGGCGATCGCCCCCGGCGCCATGGCGCTGATCGCCGTGCACAACCTGGCAGCCGGTCAGGACGCCTTCCGGTACGGCATGTTCTTCTTCCTGGTGTTCATCTGGCTCGGCCTGTGCGAGCCGCGCGGCACGAGCCTGCGGATGCTGCCGTTCCTGCTGATCGCGTATCTCGGCCCGTTGTGGGCCGACGGCAAGTCGCCGGCGGACCTGGCCTCGATCAGCTATGCACTGCCGATCTACCTCACCGTCGGCGAGGTGCTGGCCTGGCGTACCCAGCGGATGCACCGCCTGCAGAGCCGCCTGCTGGAACTGGCCCACAACGACTCGCTCACCGGCCTGCCCAACCGGGCCTTCTTCACCGCCGCGCTGCGGGAGCACTGCGCCGGGCCGGAGCCGGTTGCCGTGATCTTCCTCGATCTGGACGGCTTCAAGCAGATCAACGACCGGTTCGGCCACGCCGCCGGTGACGACGTCCTGGTCCAGGTCGGTACGGTGCTGCGCGGCCTGGTGCGCCCCGGGCACGCCGACGTGCCGTGCCGCCTGGCCGGTGACGAGTTCGTGATGCTGCTCCCGCGCACCGACCTGGCGACCGCCCGTACCGTCGCCGATCGGTTGGAACAGCGACTGGGTGAACTGCGCGCGGCCGGCGGCGCCCCCGTCCGCGGCAGCGTCGGCGTGGCCAGCGGCATGGCGATGGACGGACGGAACCTTCTGGCCACCGCCGACGAGGCGATGTACGCGGCCAAGCAGCGAAAATCGGCCACCGGGGCTCACACCACGTAGATGATCTGCCAGCCCTGGTTCGCGCCACCGTCACAGCCGAACTGGGCGGCGACCGCGCCGGCCGCCGTGCTCGCGTCATAGATGCCCAGACAGAGCCCGCTGGCACGGTTCCTCAGCTCGAAGATGTTGGCCGTCCTGGTGACCATCAGCCAGTCCTGGTTGAAGGCGCCACTGCCGTTCGCCAGGATGGCCTTCGCGCCGGGCAGTGTGTTGCCGCGGTTGATACCCAGGTTCAAGCCCGACTTGACGTGCATGAAACTGCGGTACTGGCCGTCGACGACCTCCTGCCATTCCTGGTAGCCGTTGGTGTTGCGCGGGTGCTGCGAGACGTCGACGCCGTTGCTGATGCTGCCCGAGTTCTGCAGGTAGAGCTTGGACTTGTAGTTCCTGAGCCGGAAGGACGTCGCCAGGGACCGGACCGCGCCCTCCGGCACGGCCTCTCCTCGGCCGGCCACCGCCGATCCCACCCGCGCGGCAGCGGGGCTCGCCGGCAGCGCGGCTCCCATCGCGACCAGCAGCAGCATGGCGGTTGTCGCTCGTTTCCACATGCTCGGCACACCTTCCCCCGTCGAGACGCCTGCACCCCGGACGCGCCGCGATCCGATCGACCGCCAAGTCGCCAGGCCGTCGGGGCGCAGGTCAAGGACCAATCGGATTTCACCGTACGCACCCTCGCCGGCATCGCCGCATGTCGATGTTGGGCCATGCAGAACGGGCATGTTCGGGCATCCACGCCACCGGTTCTTCACCGAGCACCTCGACATTCCCGGCACGTGGCGCGCCGCCCCCGAGGATCTGATGGCGCATCAGCAGGATCTCCTCGACGAACGAGATCTTCACCCATATCGACTACGCGGTACGCGTGTGGCCGGCCGGCGATGCCGGGCCGTTCGATCCGCGTCTCTTCGAGGAGGGGTTCCGCAACGCGCTGCGGGCGATCGCCGCCGGCGGGCGCGCTCTCGAGATGAACACGCGACGCCTGTGGTCGTGGCTGCCCCAGTGGTGGGCCGAGGAGGGTGGCACCGCCGTCAGTTCCGGGAGCGACGCGCACACACCCGACGCGATCGCAGCGAACTTCCCCGAGGCGACGGCGATGCTCGAGCATTACGGCTTCCGTCCCGGTCGACGCCGGCCTCGTTGTGGACCCGATAGCGGCGGGGCCCCGGGAGGTGTCAGCGGCCGGTACGGGTGAGCGTGGCGGTGCGCCCGGCGTCCCATCCCTGTGGTGGCGCGATCCGCGCCCACGCGGCGGTGGGCGCGGCGCCGAAGGTGTGGCCGTGGCCGGCGGGCACGTTTTGGCGAACGCCATATCCGCCGAGACCTGCCAGAACGTCACGAACGGGTACCACCGCACCGCGGGCAGCACGTCGGCGCCGCGCGGTTCGGTCAGCCAGTCCGGGCGGCTCACCATCAATGGCTGTCTCGCAACCTGTTTCCGCAGCTAGCGCCAACATTGGGCTGCCGAGGCCCCTCGCCGTTCGTATCACCCTCACAGTGATGCCGATCCGAACGGCATCGCGGAGGTGACCCCTCCGAGACCCGGTGCGCGGATCTAGCTGCAGGCGACGACCGGATCGGCTCTCGGCCAACGCTCGACGTTGTCTCCCGCCCGCAGGTATACCGCGTCTGGATCCGACGACGACAGCCAAAGCTCTAGTTCGCCGTGGCGGTATCCGGTGTCCCGGGCGCCATCCGGCAGGTCGACGGCGATAGCCAACTTGTCGCGAGTCCCATAACCAATGACGCCGTCCGGGTCACGGATGAACTGGCGGATCGCGGCGCTCGACGAAGAGACGGTGCCCAGCGGCCACCGGAGGTGCATGACCACCGCGCTCTGCCAATCGCAGTGGTCCGGACCAGCGATGCTGTTCAACTCCCGTCCGTCGACCGGACGGCCTCCCTTGGTCCACGTCGGGCCCGGATAGCGCACCGGAGGGGAGAAGTATTCCGCGACCGACCCCCGCGACGAGGACGTGTCGTCACGTTCGCCTACAGCGGGTACGTGCTGGCGGACCTCGGGCTGACCCATGCGGTCATCGGAACAGGCAGCAAGCAGCAGCAGCACCAGACTCAACCCGGCAACCAGGAGACGACTCATGGTCCTGTGACGGACCCCAGGCGGTACCGGTTCCAACTTGCCTTACCTGACCATCCTGTTCTGCCGCGATCCGCGCGTCTCGGGTGGCGAGCTGATCAGGCGGCGATGAGCTTGGGTAGGGCAGCCGGGTGTCGCGGCTGACGGTCTCGGCGGCCTTCACGCTCCGGGAGTCCATGATGGCGGTGACCGGCCACGGGCACCGGCCGGCGTCGAGGCGGATGCGGCGGCGCAGCTGGTCGCGGAGGTACTCGAGTACGCCCGCTTCGGCCCAGCGGGCGAAGAACCCGTAGACCGTCTTTCAGGGCGGAAAGTCCGAGGGCAGGGCTCGCCACTTGCAGCCGTTGTCGACCAGGTAGCGGATCGCGTCCACGATCTCGCCGCGCGGGTGCGCCTCCGGATGGCCACCCGATGGGGTCGTGCTGGCCGGCGCCGGGAGCAGCGGTTCGAGGAGCTTCCACTCGGCGTCGGTGGTGTCCGACGGATAGCGCCGCCGCCGGGGCAGAGCCGTGATCGTGGCGTAGGCGCTCAGCTCGGTCGCGGTTACCAGCTGCCGGGTGGTCAGCCCGGCCGGGCGGGCTTCCATCGACGCGACCCGGACCAGATCACCGGCGACATTCGCGGGCACCCGTCCCATAACCCGGGCCTACTCGCCGGAAAGGAGGGCTGCCTGCCGCCGAGCGTGACGGCCGGGCACGGAAGCCGCCTCATCCTCTCCGGCTGAGATTCGCCGCCGTGCCCGGCGTCATCGCACGATCACGCGGGCGGTGCCGTCAGTTCCGCGTGCCGGACGGTGACGTCGCCCTTGACCACCGTGCCGAATGCCGCCGTGGAGAGGCAGGTGCCGATCCTGGACGGGCCCCACTCGCCGGCCTCGTTCTGGTCCAGGCTGGCGTCCCAGGTGAACCCGACCCGGTCCCGGCCGCGGCCGCCGTCCTGCACGCTGAATCCGACCCGCTTGCCGAGCAGATCCTTCGCGTACTCGTCGGCGCGGGTGACGATGCCGGTGACGGTCGCGTGACCGGGACTGGTCATCAGGCAGTCGACCGCCGCCTCCCACCGCACGGTGATGTTCAATTCGGGCGACCGGTGCACGACCCGTACCGTGCCGGTGGCATCCGCCGGCGAACCCTTCTCCCCGCCCTCGATCGGCAGCGGCCGGCTCCACGGCACCGACCGGGCGTCGAAGGCGAACGAGCGCACGTCGTTGTCTGCGCCGAACGGCAGGACGAACTCGGCCGAGCCGGTCACCCGCGCCGGCCCGCGGTCGGTCGCCCCGGCCGGCGCCCCCGCCGCCACGACCAGTGCGGCCGCCGCCGCCATGCCCCAAACCACTCTGCCACGCATGATGTGTCTCCTCGATCCGGCCGCGGTGCCGCGGCCTCTGTGCCCTCCACAGTGGTCGAGAACGTGCCGGGATCGATCCCTCCCGAGGGGGAGGTGGATCCCTCGCATGCGGGAAAGCCCACCCGCCCAAGAACTCCTGACTCAATCGGGTGCATCGGCATGACTTGATCTTTGGTCGGGCCGTTGTCGATGACATGAGGAAGCGC
>NZ_JBVYOQ010000032.1:0-95009 GCF_056134165.1 Actinoplanes sp. 13
CGCTGGGCTCTGCCTGTGGGTGGGGCGTGCGCGCGTCGGTCGTTCGAGTGTGTGAAGTTGGGGCTCGATTCGAGCCCCAACTTCACACACTGGTGGGGTGAGGGGGAGTGGGCAGCTCCGCCCGGCGGGGGCGGCACGGGCGTGAGTGGGCTGCTGGGTCGCGGTGTGGCGGCGGGACCTGGCTGGGTCGTACCAAAATCCGTGGCGAAGGTTGCGCCGCGCCTCGCTGGACATCATTGCGGCCTGGACCAGCGGAAATCGTCGGCGTCGCTTCATCCGCTGATGCCGGGTTTTGTCATGGACAAACGAACTTTCGCTTGATCTGAAGAAACTTAACTTCTCTCCGGACGAAACGTGTCGGTAATGTCCTCACGGATGTAGATGCATCTATGTGAGGGGGCCGCAATGCCGCAGTCACTGAGCCGCCGTCGACTATTGGGTGCTGCCGCCGCGGCGGGCGCCGCGGGCACACTCGCCGTTCCTGGAGCTGCCACGGCGGGCGGGGGAGGCTCTGTCCACCGCGTGCCGCGCGACCGGATCAGCGTCCAGCTCTACACGCTCCGCAACCAGCTGAGCATCGACCTCGAGGGCAGCCTCACCGAGCTCGCCGAGATCGGTTACACCCGGGTCGAGCACGCCGGGTTCGTCGGCCGGACCGCGGCCCAGTTCCGCGCCGCGCTGGACAACGCCGGCCTGCGCGCCACGTCCGGCCACGCCGGCATCCCGCAGCCGTTCGACGCCGACGCGTGGAAGCGGACGCTGGAGGACGCCGCGATCGTCGGTAACAAGTTCATCGTTCATCCCTATTTCGGGGCCGGGCCGAACGGCCCGATCCGCGACGCCGCGGTCTACCGCGCCTTCGCCCGCGACCTGAACCGTGCCGGCGAGCTGGCCCGCCGGGCCGGCCTGAGCTTCGGCTACCACAACCACCAGAACGAGTTCTTCCGGATGACCGGCACCCGGCTGACCGGTTTCGACATCCTCACCGGCGAGACCGACCCGCGTCTGATGCACCTCGAGGTGGACCTGTTCTGGGCCTTCCGCGGCGCCAGCGACCCGGTCGACCTGATCAAGAAGCATCGCGGCCGGATCAAGCAGGTGCACGTCAAGGACCTGAACGAGAACGGCAGCTTCGCCGACCCCGGCGCCGGCCTGATCGATTTCGGGCGGATCTTCGAACGTTCACGGGAGGCAGGTTTGATCGAGTACATCGTGGAGCGTGACGACGCGGGCAGCCCGCCGCGCACTCCGGCCGACGCGCTGGTCACCGCGGAGGTCGGCTACGACTACCTGACCGGACTGAGGTTCTGATGGTGCGCAGCCGCATGCTGATCAGCCTCGTCGGCGTGGCCGTGCTGGCCGCGCCGGCCGCGGCCGTGGCTCACCCGGGGCACGAGCTCCCGCCGTCGTCCGACTTCCAGAAGGTCACGCTCGACGACTTCCCCGGTGAGCCGATCGCGCTGGCCGTGCTGCCGGACCGGCGGGTGCTGCACACCGCGCGCACCGGCGAGGTCCGCATCCACGAGCCGTCCACCGGCCGCAACGTGCTCGCCGCGACCATCCCGGTCTATCAGCACGACGAGGAGGGCGTGCAGGGCGTCGCCATCGACAACGACTTCCAGCGCAACAAGTGGGTGTACATCTACTACTCGCCGCCGCTGGACACGCCGACCGACGACCCGGCGACCCCGGGGGTGAACGAGGGCGACGCGCCGATGGAGGGCACCGCGGCCGACTTCGCCCGGTTCAAGGGCGTGCTGCGGCTGTCCCGCTTCAAGCTGCACGGCAACACGCTGCGGCTGAACACCGAGCAGAAGATCATCGAAGTCGCGACCGATCGTGGACAGTGCTGCCACGTCGGCGGCAAGATCGACTTCGACCGGCACGGGAACCTGTTCCTGTCCACCGGCGACGACAGCAACCCGTTCTTCTCCGACGGGTTCGCGCCGATCGACGAGCGGCCGAACCGGAACCCGGTCTTCGACGCGCAGCGGACCTCGGCGAACACCAACGACCTGCGCGGCAAGCTGCTGCGGATCAAACCCGGCCGCAACGGCGGCTACACGATTCCGCGCGGGAACCTGTTCCGGCCGGGGACGCCGAAGACGCGGCCGGAGATCTACGCGATGGGGCTGCGGAACCCGTTCCGGTTCACGGTGGACCCGTCGTCGGGCGTGGTCTACATGGCCGACTACTCGCCCGACGCGCGCACCGCCAACCCGGCGCGCGGGCCCGCCGGTCACGGTCGCTGGATGGCGATCGACAAGCCGGCCAACTACGGCTGGCCGTACTGCGTGGCGCCGGACATGCCCTATGTGGACTACGACTTCGCCACCGGGGTCTCGGGGGCGCCGTTCAACTGTGCAGCACCGGTCAACGACTCGCCTCGCAACACCGGGCTGCGCCGTCTGCCGCCGGTCGAGCGGCCGGAGATCAAGTACACCTACGGGCTCTCGGCGGAGTGGCCGGAGCTGGGCACCGGGGGCATCGGGCCGATGGGCGGGCCGGTCTACGACTTCGACCGCCGTTCGCGCTCGCCGATCAAGTGGCCGGAGTCGTACGACGGTCTGCCGCTGTTCGCCGAGTGGACGCGGGACTGGGTCAAGGCGCTGCATCTGGACCGCCGCAACCAGGTCACGCAGATCGACGCGGTGCTGCCGGAGCTGGTCTTCGACAACCCGATGGACCTGGAGTTCGGGCCGGACGGCGCGCTCTACGTCCTGGAGTACGGCGACGGCTACTTCGCGGAGAACCCGGACGCGCAGCTGTCCCGGTTCGACTTCGTCCGCGGCAACCGGACCCCGATCCCGAAGGCGTCGGCCACCCCGGCGTCGGGGCAGGCGCCGTTGACCGTGTCGTTCAGCAGCGCCGGCACCGTCGACCCGGACGGCGACGCCCTGTCGTACGCCTGGGACTTCGACGCCGACGGCCGGGTGGACTCGCGGGAGCCGAACGCGACGTACACGTTCACCCGCAACGGCAACTACCGTCCGACGCTGAAGGTCACCGACAGCACCGGCCGGTCCGCGTCGGCCGAGGTGATCCTGCCGGTCGGCACGCTCGCGCCGGTGGTCACGTTCATGACGCCGGTGGAGAGCCAGCCGTTCGAGTTCGGCGACACGGTGAACTACGAGGTGTCGGTGGTCGACGACGCGCCGGTGGACTGCTCACGGGTCACCGTGTCGTACGTCCTCGGGCACGACGAGCACGGGCATCCGCTGTCGACGTCCTCCGGCTGCAGCGGCTCGATCACCACGTTCCTCGACGGCGGGCACGCCGGCGCGGACAACCTGACGGCGGTTTTCGTCGCGTCGTACACGGACGCGGGTGACCCGCCGCAGACCGGGACCGACGAGGTGGTGCTGACGCCGGCTCCGTGAGGTGCCGCGAAGCCGGCCGGGCCCGATGGCCCGGCCGGCTTCGTGTTGGTGATCTAAGCCACTGTTCACCCCACCGTGGTTGACATGCGCCGTTTGTGATCGGGCGATTACTCACCGGTCAAGTTTGGGAAACGGGAGGTTAACGACAGCGGAAACTTGTACATGTTGCGTTCGGCCTCTGGCCGTCCTGTGGCCGCCTCCGTCACGATCACGGCGTGACAGAAACATCCGTGATCTTGGCGCTGGTGGTCGTCACGGCCCTGGCCTTCGATTTCACCAACGGGTTCCATGACACCGCGAACGCGATGGCGACCTCCATCGCCACCAAGGCGCTGCGGCCCAAGACCGCCGTCGCGCTCTCCGGCGTGCTGAACCTGGTCGGCGCGTTCCTCTCGGTCGAAGTCGCGCTCACCGTCACCAACGCCGTCGTCAAGATCCAGGACAAGAGCGGCGCCCCCAAGGCCGAACTCCTCGCCGACGGCGGCAACGGCCTGCTGCTGATCATCCTCGCCGGCCTGGTCGGCGGGATCGTCTGGAATCTGCTCACCTGGCTGCTCGGCCTGCCTTCCAGCTCGTCGCACGCCCTCTTCGGCGGCCTCGTCGGCGCCACCGTCGCCGGGCTCGGCTGGGCCGGTGTCAACTGGAACGGCGACGGCTCGAAGCTCGACGGCGTGGTCGGCAAGGTCCTGCTCCCCGCGGTGATCTCCCCGGTGGTCGCCGGCGTGGTCGCGGCGGTGGGCACCTGGATCATCTTCAAGATCACCGCCGGGGTCGCGGCCCGCTTCACCGACCAGGGCTTCCGCTGGGGCCAGATCGGCAGCGCCTCGCTGGTCTCGCTGGCCCACGGCACCAACGACGCGCAGAAGACCATGGGCGTCATCACGCTCGCGCTGATCGCCAGCGGACATTGGACCGACCTGGAGAACATCCCGCTCTGGGTCAAGGTCTCCGCCGCCGTCGCGATCGCGCTCGGCACCTACCTGGGCGGATGGCGCATCATCCGGACACTCGGCAAGGGCCTCACCGACATCAGCCCGCCGCAGGGCACCGCGGCCCAGTCCGGCGCCGCGGCCGTCATCCTGGCCTCCAGCCACCTGGGCTTCGCGCTCTCCACCACGCACGTCGCCACCGGCTCGGTGCTCGGCTCCGGCCTCGGCCGGCCCGGCGCCACGGTGCGCTGGGCAGTCGCCGGCCGGATGCTCGCCGCCTGGATGATCACCCTGCCGGCGGCCGGGCTGATCGGCGCCGGCACCTGGGCGGTGGGCGACACCGTCGGCGGGATGGCCGGCGCCCTGGTGGTCTTCACCCTGCTGGTGGTCGCCTCCGGCGCGATGTGGCTGCGGTCGCGGACCGGCCGGGTCGACCACGAGAACGTCAACGACGACTGGGACGGCGCGCCGGAAGGCGCCACCGCTCCGGTTCCCGCCGTCGCGGCATCGAACTGAGAGGGCTCGTCACATGCACAACTTCGGGTTCGCGCTCTCCGGTGCGTGGCACGTGCTGCTGGCCGGCCTCGTGCTCGGCGCCGGGCTGCCGGTGCTGTTCGCGCTGGGGATCCGGTCGCTCGCCTGGGGCGCGGGGGAGGCCTCGGTCAGCGACAGCGGGGTGACGGTGGCCGCCCGGCGCCCGATCGGCACCGTCATCGGATATGCCCTGTTCGCGGTCGTGGTGCTGGGCGTGCTGCTCGGCCTCACGTTCATCGTGGCCAACGGGTTCGGCTACAAGCTGGACTTCTCGCACATCTATCCGACGTTGGTCGCCAAGTAACGGCGAGGGCGAGGGCTTCCGCCCGGAAGCCCTCGCCCTCAACCGATCCCGGCGCTTCCTCCGGCATCTTTGCTGTTCAGCTGGATCTTTCGCTGTTCAGCCGGGGATCACAGCAGGGCGCGGGCCAGGACGCCCACGTCCGGGTTGTCGGTGAAAAGGCCGTCGATGCCGGTACGCAGGAACGTCACCTGCTCGTCGATCGCCTTCCCGTACGCGGTGACGTCCGTGCCCACCCGCAGCTCCACCGGCAGGAACGAGTTCTCCGCCCGGAAGGTGTACGGGATCACCTTGAGGCCGGCGGCGTGCGCGTCGGCGACCAGGCTGGTCGGGGAGCCGAGCGTGCCGTCCGCCCTCCGCGGGATGATCTGGCTCTTCTCCGGGCCGAGACCGTCGACGTACTCGGACAGCTCCTTCAGCCCGGCCGGGGTCAGGTAGTCGGCGTACGACCGGGGATCGTTGAACGGGTTACCCGCCGCGCTGCTCAGGAAGACCAGCGGCACCTCGAGGCGGTGCCGGTCGGCGAGCGTCCGCAGGTTCGCCGCCTCGAACGACTGCACGAAGACCTTGGCGCCCCGCCGGTCCAGGTTGTTCCGCCGCAGCGCGCGGACCAGCGGCTTCTCCAGCTCCAGGCCGAGACGCTGGAAGTACGTCGGGTGCTTGGTCTCGGGGAACACGCCGAGGTCCCGGTCCAGCTCGCGGGAGAGCCGCTTGCGCAGATCGAGGACCTCCTGGAAGGTCGGCACCTCGAAGTAGCCGTCGTACAGCGTGTTCTGCTGCCGGACGGCCGGGATGCGCTCGGTGGCGCGCAGCGTCTTCAGCTCGGCGAGGGTGAAGTCGTGCGTGAACCAGCCGGTGACGCTGACCCCGTCGAGGTTCACCGTCCTCCGGCGGTCGGCGAACTCGGGCCGCGACGCGACGTCGGTGGTGCCGCCGATCTCGGGCTCGTGCCGGCAGACCAGCACCCCGTCCTTCGTGATGACCAGGTCGGGCTCCATGTAGTCGGCACCCATCCGGGCGGCCAGCTCGTACGACGCGAGCGTGTGCTCCGGCCGGTACCCGGACGCGCCCCGGTGCCCCACCACCAGCGGCGCGGGCCGGCGCCCGCCGTGCCCACCCGGCCCGGCCCACGCGGGCGCCGTGACGCTTCCGGCCAGCACCGGCGTGGCGGCGGCGACCGCCCCGAAGCGCAGCACCTGACGGCGATCTGCCACGTTCTCCTCCACCGTTTCGAGATCCGGCGACGCTCGCCGGACGTCCGAATGGCAGTCGACGTGATCGAGTCGTCGCCGAGGAGAAGTGTTCGTGGCGTGTCCGCAAACGCCCGGCCAATGGTCACCTGTCCGTCCGCGCGCCGGCCCGGCCGCCTGCCCGTCCGGCGGCTGCGGGTCAGGCTGAAAGCGCGCCCAGCAGCCGTCTCGCCTCCCTGGCCGGCCGGGAGCCGCCACCCCGGCCCGCCACCTCACGCAGATGCGCGATCTCCGCACGAGCCCCGACGGCCCCGGCCGCCCGCGTGGCCAGCTCCAGCAGATCGGCCAGTCCTCGCGGCGATGCGGCGAGCAGCGCCGGCAGGGCCGTCTCCAGCACCTCCCACACCACCGCCGGCGCACCGGCCTGATGAGCGTCGGAGAGTGCCCGGACCACCCGGCCCACCTTGACGGTGCCGTCGGAGCACAGGTCGCCCAGCTCCGTCCCGAGCACGCCGGCGAACGGCTCCGGCCGGGACGCGAGCATCAGGAAGGCGTCGACCGCGGCCACCCGGGCCGGAGCGTGCCCGGCGCCCAGGCCGTAGGCCGTCGCGAGCGTCATCGCCGGTCCGATCGGGCCGGTGGCCTCGGCGAGCAGCGGGAGCAACGTCGCGTCCCGGCCGTCCTGGTCGGCCAGCGCCGCCAACTCGGGCAGCGCCCACGCCGCGACGGCCTCCCGGTGCTGCGGCAGCACCATCGCCAGCACGTCCGGCTCGTAGGCGGTGACGACCTGATAGTCCGGCCGCGGCCGGCGGTTGATCGTGACGAGCGCGTCCTCCAGCAGGATCCCGCCGTCGTCCGCGCGGCCGGACTCCAGGTTCGCCACCACCCGGCGGGCCACCACCACACCGTCGGCGTCCACGCTGCGCTGTTCGAACCGGGTGCTCACCGGATCGGGCAGCCCACCGCCGCGGAGCCAGCCGTCCAGCCGCCGCCCGGCCGGCGAGGTGAGGGCCGCGGCCCGGGCGAGCGCGTCCGCGGTGACCGCCCGGGGCACTCGCAGCAGCGCCTGCTGGAAGTCGAGCGGCCACGGCTCGCGTCCCGCGGCCTCCCACCGGGCCAGCCGCTCGACGAGCACCACAGCGTCAAGCCCGCCGCCGACGTGGGTGGGCGTGGCAAGCAACGCGCCGCCGGGCGTGACGCTGGGGGTGGCGAGCGTCGCGGGACCGGGCGCGCAGGTCACTTGGACGGCCACCTCGGCGACCCGGAGGGTGAGGATGCCGGCCGGGGTGTCGATCAGCGACCGGTCCATGCCGCCGCCCGCGTCCGTCCAGCTGCGCCGGACGATGCCGAGCAGACGCTCCCGCATTAGCGCGCTGTGCTCCCGGCCCGTCCGGGCGCCGATCGCCGCGCCGAGGAACGGGATCCGCCCGTATCGGTCGCCGAAGTGCCCGGCGTGCCGGTCGAGCACCGGCCCGAGCGAGTCGGCGAAGCCCTCGCCCGGCAGCGCGACCACCGCCGCCAGGACGCGTTCCCAGCGCACCGCTGACGGCTCGCGCAGCAGGATCACCACCTCTTCGGCGAGTTCGGCGGTGCTCTCGATCGGCGCCGGCATCTCCGCCGGCGGCGCCACCGCGGGCAGAACCGGCGGCGGAGCGGCCACCGCGGAACCGGGCAGCCCGAGAAGGGCCGCCACCCGAACCCCGAGCTTCCCGGACAGCGCACCGCCCGCCGCCCGGACCGCGTCGCCGACCGCCGCCCGGACGTCGTCCCCGGCCCCCACCCGGACGTCATCGCCGGCCAGGTGCCGGCCGATCAGCGTCAACGCCCGCTCCTGGATGTCGAGCACCGTATGCCCGAGCGCGACCGCCACCACCGCCAGAACCTCCCCAGCGCGCTCCGGCGACCGGCGCGCCGCCCGGTCCAGCCAGGTCAGCTGGGCCCGCACCAGGCCTTTCTCCGGCCGGGTCAGGGCCACCGCCCCCACCTCCAGCAGCACGTCCAGCTCCAGGACGCCGGCTTCGCCGGCCGCCCGCAGCACCCGCTGGGCGAGCCCGGCGACCGCGGCCGGCGCCTCGGCGAGCAGCCGCAGATAGTCGGGGAGGCGGGCCGCCACCTCGCCCGGTGTCGGCTCCAGCGCCTCGTGCAGGGCGAGGAACGGTTTGAGGTGCATCGGCCGGTCCCCGCGGATCAGGCGGTCGACGGTCGCGTCCAGGATCCGCGCGCGGTCGAGCCGGCCCGAGGCGACGAGTGCCGCGACGGCACCCGGGAAAGGCGGCGTGTCGTGCCACGCGCCGTTCTCGTAGCCGCCGACCGCGAGCAGGTCGCCCAGGCCGTCGATCTCGAACACCGAGGGCAGCACCAGGTCCAGGAAGGGCAGGGTGCGCAGCCGCTCCGCCGTCTGGGACAGCCGGCCGTCGTGCACCGCCGCCAGCCAGCCGCGCACGAACCCCTCGGTGACCGGCGGCTCGGCCCGCCCCTCGGCCAGCAGCGCCGCGACGAACCGCCAGTCGCCCGCGGCGAGCCCACTGCCGGGCCGGCGGGGAACGAGCCGGAGCCCGAGATCGCCCAGCCAGGTCAGCTCGCGGGCGCGGGCGATCGCGAGGACGTGGTCGACCGGGATGTCGGACCACCGGCGCATCTCCCGGTGGCTCAGCATCGACGCGGCCCGGGCCGCCGACGGCGCGCAGGCGAGCACCGCGAGCCCGTAGCACCCGGCCCGGTGGTGGCCGCCGTGCCACCACCGCCGCTCCGTCGCGATCTGCTCCTCGAGGCCGGCGGCGAAGGCCCGGCGCCCGCTCTCGTCCACGGCGAGCAGCGAGGCGGTCAGCGCCCCGCTGTCGCCGTCGCGGACGTATCGATCGAACAGGCCCCAGGTGATCGGCATGCCGGACAACCTAGAGCCGGGGTACGACAGAACCTAGAACCGCAGGTGGGCCCAGTCGAGCAGGCCCTCACCGAGGTCCCGGACCGCCGCCAGCAGGCCGAGCCGCGCCGCCCGCAGCGCCGGGTCGTCCGCCATCACGAACACCTCGTCGAAGAACGTGTTCAGCGGGGTCACCAGCGACCGGGTGGCGGCCACGAAGCCCGCCACGTCGGCGAAACCGGTCGCGGGGATCGCGCTCACCGCCGCGTGCAGCGCCACCTCGGCCGGCTCCTTGAGCACCGCGGCGTCGTATCCCGCGGCGGTCCCGGCCGGCACGATCCGCCGGGCCCGTTGCACGGCCTCGGCCACCGCCCGGAATCCCGGGTCGGGGACCGCCGTCGCCAGTTCGGCCAGCAGCGAGTCCACCACCGACGGCCGGCCCGCGTGGATCAGCACGGCTCGCACCCGGTCGACCGGCTGCCCCTCCTCGGCCAGCATCTGCTCCAGCCGCTTGGCGAGGAAGTCCGCGCAGGCGTCGAGCACCGCGGGGTCGACCGGCACCGGCTGGGCGGCCGCTGCCAGCCCCAGCGCCTCCACCAGGTCGAGGTCGGACAGCGACGGCGTGGCCCGGTGCACCGCGAGCAGCCCGAGCACTGCCCGCCGCACCGCGAACGGGTCGCTGCTGCCGGTCGGCAGGCCGACTGTCGCGGCCAGACCGGCGACCAGGTCGAGGCGGTCGGCGAGGGAGAGCAGCGCGCCCGGCACCGTCCGCGGAAGATCGTCCCCGGCGCTGCGCGGCAGCTCCGCCTCGTACACCGCCTCGGCCACCGGCCGGTCCTCGCCCGCGTGCAACGCGTAGTCCCGCGCCATGATCCCGGCGAGGCTGGTCATCTCGGTGACCAGTTGCGATCCGAGGTCGAACTTCACCAGCCCGGCGGCCCGGTGCAAAGTCGGTGAACCCATTTCGAGGCGCTCGGCGATAAGGAGAGCAAGGGCCGAGATCCGGGCGGCCCGGTCGGCCATCGAGCCGAGCTTGTCGGTGAAGGTGAGGCGGTGCAGATGGGCCTGCATCTCGGCGATCGGGGTCGCCAGATCAGCACGATAGAAGAACGCCGCGTCCTCGTAACGGGCTCGCAGCACGGCCTCGTTGCCGGAGCGCACCAGCTCGACGTCGACCGGGCCGTTCGCCACGGTGACGAACATCGGCAGCAGCGCCCCGTCCACGTCACGGACCGGCAGGTAACGCTGATGCTTGCGCATCACCGTGGTCAGCACCGCGTCCGGCAGCGCCAGATAACTCTCGTCGAACGTGCCGAGCAACGGCAGCGGCTGCTCCACCAGGTCGGTGATCTGGTCGATCAGCGCGGCCTCGCCGGCCACGTCGATGCGCCCGTCCGGATAGACCAGGTCCTGCGCGCCGATCACGATCAGCTCGCGGCGGTCCTCGTGGTCGGCCACGATGCCGTTCACCCCGAGCGTCTCCAGGAACGTCTCGGCCGACTCGATCGCCAGCACCGGCTGCTCCGCGGTCCGCAGCACCCGCGTCTGGCGCCCGGCCGCGAGCGTGGACACCGTCACCGGCACCACGTCGTCGCCCCAGAGGGCGGTGAGCCACCGGATCGGCCGGCTGAAGGCGAGCTTCGGGTCGTTCCACCGCATGTTCTTGGCCGCCCGCAGCCCGGTCACCACCTGCGCGAGCACGGTGGCGAGCACGGCCGGCGCGGCGCGTCCGGCTTCGTGCTTGCGCACAACCACATGGGGTACGCCGTTGAGCTCCACGGTCTCGACGTCGCCGGGAGTGGCGCCCTGGCCGCGGAGGAAGCCCTCGAGGGCCTTCGTTCCGGTGCCGTCCGCGGCGTACGCCTGCTGGGCCTTCGGGCCCTTCACCGTGCGGACGTGGTCCTCCTCCCGGGCCGCGACCGCCTGCACCACGGCGATCAGGCGGCGCGGTGTGCCGAAGATCCGCAGGTCACCGTGCTCGAGCCGGGTGGTCGCCAGACCATCGGTGAGCAGGCGGGCCAGCTGTTCGCGTGCCGAGCGCAGCTCGGCCGGGGGCAGCTCCTCGGTGCCGATCTCGAGGACCAGGGTGCGTGCCTCGGCGCCGGTCTGCGGGGCGCCGGCCGACAGTGCCGGCTCCAGCGGCTCGGTGATGCCGAGCGGGTGCTCCAGTTCGGCGCGGCGGGCCACCCAGAGCTTGGCGACCTCCCCGGCCAGGCGGCGCATCCGGGCGAACTCGGCGGCCCGCTCAGCGGTGGAGACCGCGCCGCGGGCGTCCAGCACGTTGAACGCCTGCGAGCACTTCAGCACGAAGCTGTGGGCCGGCACCGGCAGCCCGGCGTCGATCATGCGCTGAGCCTCGCCGGCGTAAAGCTCGAGGAGCCGCTTGTTCGCCTCGACGTCGGCGTCGTCGAGGTAATAGCGCGACATCTCGTACTCGGACTGTCCGAAGACCTCGCCGTAACTGACGCCGGGGGAGTATTCGATCTCCTTGAAGTGGGTCTTCTCCTGGAGGGCCATGATGATCCGCTCCACCCCGTACGTGATCTCCACGGACACCGGGTCGAGGTTCAGCCCACCGGCCTGCTGGAAATAGGTGAACTGGGTGATCTCCAGGCCGTCCAGCCAGACCTCCCAGCCCAGGCCCCAGGCGCCGAGCGCGGGGGAGGCCCAGTTGTCCTCGACGAACCGGACGTCGTGGGCGGCCACGTCGATGCCGAGCGCCCGCAGGCTGCCGAGGTAAAGCTCCTGCGGGTTGCCGGGGTCGGGCTTGAGGATCACCTGGAGCTGGGTGTGGGTCTGGAGCCGGTTCGGGTTCTCGCCGTACCGGGAGTCGTCGGGGCGCACCGACGGTTCGACGTAAACGACGCGCCACGGCTCCGGCCCGAGCACGCGCAGGAACGTCGCAGGGTTCAGCGTCCCCGCTCCGACCTCGGTGTTCATCGGCTGGACGATCAGGGCGCCCTGATCGGTCCAGTACGCGGTCAACCGGGCGAGCGCCTCCTGCATGGTGAGCATGGGACCGGATTCTAGTTACACGTAACGTTTGCGGTCGGTGCGCTGGGTGGCCGTGAAGGAGAGGTCACAGCCGCTGTCCGGGCCGGCGGGGCTGCTCCAGCGCAGGTGGAAACGCCCGGTGCGGGCGACCGGCGCCAGTTCGAAGGTGGTCGGGCCGGCGCCCTGCGGGAAGTCGCGCCAGCCGGGGTCACCCTTCGTGGGGACATAGGCCGCGGTGTTGAGCTGCGGAAGCCGTGCCGGGCCGGTGACGAATCCGGCGCCGCCGGCGGAGGCGTCCTGCACGCAGTCGCGGGTGAACGTCACCCGGATCGGGCCGGTGCCGAGTTTCTGCTCGGGACCGGTGGCCACGCAACCGGGGTGGCACGGGAGGTCGTTGCTGGTCCAGGTCCAGAGCATCCGGTCGGCGGAGGCGCTGGTCCAGACCGCGAGATGATCGCTGGCCGTCGCGAAACCGCGCTGCCCGTTGCCGCGGTAGAACGCCATGTAATAGCCGGATCTGCGGGCGGTCAGCGTGGCGCTGAACCGTCCCGAGGCGGAGGCGTTGACCGTGGTGAGCGGGACGTACGGCGCGGTGGCCCGGTCCGTCTCGCGGAAGTAGATGTCGACCGGCGCGGCGTTGCCACGGGTTCCGTACCCGGCGCGCCCGGTCAGGGTGAACCGGGAGCCCTGCCGCACCTCGTCCGGCGTGATCGCGACGACCACCTCGGTCACCGGTTCGGCCGCCTGCGCCGGCACCGCGCCGGGCAGAACGGCCACGGCCACGGCCGCGGCGGCGAGCAGGTGTGTTCGGCGCATCTCGGGGTTCCCTCCGGATCGGTGATCGCGGGCCCGAAACTACCAGTATTGGTCCTGATTCCTCCCGATTCACGCCGGATACCGGCGCGTCAGCCGGCGGTGAGGCGCACCCCGCCGCCGGCCCGCTTGGCCTGATACATGGCCGCGTCGGCGTCACGCATCAGGGCGCCGAACTCGGTGGCGTGCTCCGGGAAGAGCGCGACCCCGACGCTCGCGCCGATCCTGATCTCCTGGCCCTCGATGTCGAACGGCTCGCGCAGCCGCTCGCAGATCCGCTGACCGGCCCGGACCGCGGCCGCCTCGTCCGGGTTGCCGGTGAGCAGCACCGAGAACTCGTCGCCGCCGAGGCGCGCGACCAGGTCGGGGCTGCGGACGGTGCCCTGCAGGCGCTTCGCCACCAGCTGCAGCAGCACGTCGCCGGCGTGGTGACCGACCGTGTCGTTGACCTGCTTGAAGCCGTTCAGGTCGAGCAGCAGCAGGGCTACCCGGGTGCCGGTGGCGGCGGCGATCTCGACCGCGTCGCCGGCCCGGTCCAGCAGGTGCTTGCGGTTCGGCAGCCCGGTGAGCGAGTCGTGGAACGCCTGGTGGGTGAGTTCGTCGACGTGCCGCCGGGCGATCTGCCGCATCCGGGCGCTGTCCATGATCAGCGCGCCTTCGACAGCCAGTTGCTGGGCCAGGATGCGGTCGCGGGCGCTCCACTCGCGGGCGCCGCTGGAGTCGCCGCACATCACCATGCCGACCGGCCCGGAACCGGACATCAAGGGCAGGGCGATGAATGATCGTACGCCGATGGTCTGCGCGAAGCCGCCGGCCCGGATCTTGGCCGTGGCCACGTCGCCGACCATCAGCGGCTCGCCCGAGTCGATGGAGGTGCGCCAGACCGGTGACTCGGCGGCGGGCCTGCCCAGCAGGTTGTCGACCAGGCTCTGCCGGGTCTCCGGCGGGATGCCGACGCCGTGGACGTACCGGATCCGGCCGTCCGGGTCGATCAGGTGCAGGCCGGCGTGCTCGGTGCGGAACGCGGTGGCGCAGGACCGGGCGAGCAGTTCGGCGGCCGACTCCACGTCGTCCGCGTTCATCCCCTGCTCGAACAGCTCCCGGATGGTCGCGCTGCTGTGCGCGACGAACTGCCGCTGCTTCTCCGCGGCGAGGCCCTGCAGGGTGGTGGCGAAGTGCAGGGCCACCGTCGAGATGGTGTCGTCGCGCAGGTCGGCCAGCGCGCTGCCGGTCAGCAGCAGGACGCCGACTGTCTGCCCGCCGATGCGGAGCCGGATCGCCATCTGCTCACCGTTGACCACCGGCTTGCCGCCGGCCGGAGCGCGGAACACCTTGCCGGCGACCAGATGGTCGCGCCGGCCACGCTCGCCGAGCTGGGCGGTCGCCGTCATCATGCCGGTCTCCGAGTCGAGCTCGAAGACCGTGGCGGCGGTCAGCCCGGCGAACTCCTGCAGGTGCGGTCCGGTCAGGTCGAGCACGTGCTGCACCGAGGGCGTGTCCTTGGTCATGAACGCGACCAGCTCGGCCAGCAGGAGGGCCTGCCGGTCCGGAGTCACGTCCAGCTCGCCGGGGCCCGCGACATCGGATCCGGCTGTGTGCACACCACTGCCCACGCTCATGGTCCTAGTGGTCGGCACCTCGGCGGCGCGCTTGAGCCGCCGTGACCGGGGACGCGGTCACAATCCGGGTGCACCACAGTCACCCACCCGCAACCCGCGTGTGAAGTCGGGGTCGGATGTGAGCCGCAACTTCACACGCTGGTGGTCGTCCGTGGTGGCGGCCGTCTGTGACAGCACTGCAGCGAGGTCAGTGTGTGAAGTGGGGTCGGATGTGAGCCGCAACGTCACACGCCGGTGGTCGTCCGTGGTGGCGTCCGGCTGGACGGCGTCGGGCACGGTGATCAGGCCGAACGCGCCTCTCGCCGCGAGGTTGTGGCACGTCGGCGGCGGCGTGAACTCTTGGTTGCCCGGGTGTTTCCGGATCATTGCTTTGGGAGCGCTCCCATGTAATGCTGTCCACATCGGCCAACGATCCCCACCGATGTGTTGGCCGCCGTTCCCTCGGCGCTCACCCGCGCCTCCCCCGTCTCGAGGAGTGTCATGAGACCCTTCCCCACCCGTGCCCGGGCGCTTGCGGTGGCTGCCGCCGTGAGCGTCGTGGCCGGCGCCGGTGCCATCGCCGTGGCGAACAGCGCAAGTGCTGCGGCCGGCTGTCGAGTCAATTACAGCGTCAACCAGTGGAGCACCGGCTTCACCGGCAACGTCACGGTCACCAACCTGGGTGACGCGATCAGCGGCGGCTGGACGCTGACCTGGGCGTTCCCGGGCAACCAGCAGGTCACCCAGGGCTGGAGCTCGGAGATCAGCCAGTCCGGGCAGAACGTCACCGTGAGGAACGCGTCCTGGGCCGCTTCGCTGCCGACCAACGGCACGGCGAACTTCGGCTTCAACGCGAACTACTCCGGGACGAACACCGCGCCGAGCAGCTTCACGCTGAACGGTACGGTCTGCACCGGCAGCGTGCCGAGCGGCTCCCCGTCGGGTTCGCCCTCCGGCTCCCCGTCGGGTTCGCCCTCGGGTTCGCCGTCCACCTCGCCCTCCACGCCCACGGACCCGGGCACCAAGGTCGACAACCCCTACGCCGGGGCACGCGGCTACGTGAACTCGGAGTGGAAGGCCAAGGCCGAGTCGGTCGCCGGCGGCAACCGGGTCTCCAACAACCCGACCGCTGTCTGGATCGACCGGATCGCCGCCATCAACGGCACCACCGGCAGCAGCTCCAACGGCTCGATGGGCGTGCGTGACCACCTGGACGCGGCTCTGGCGCAGGGCGCCGGCTACATCCAGTTCGTCATCTACAACCTGCCCGGCCGGGACTGCGCGGCGCTCGCCTCCAACGGTGAGCTCGGCGTGAACGACCTGCCGAAGTACAAGACCGACTACATCGACCCGATCGCGGCGATCCAGGGCGACGCGAAGTACCGCAGCCTGCGGATCATCAACATCGTCGAGATCGACTCGCTGCCGAACCTGATCACGAACGTCGGCAGCAACGCCGGCGCCACGGCCACCTGCGACACGATGAAGGCCAACGGCGGCTACGTGCAGGGCATCGGTTACGCCCTGCAGAAGCTCGGCGCCCTCGCCAACACGTACAACTACGTGGACGCCGCGCACCACGGCTGGATCGGCTGGGACTCGAACTTCAACCCGACCGCCGACATCATGCTCGAGGCCGCCCGCGCCTCCGGCAACGTCCGCAACGTGACCGGCTTCATCACCAACACGGCCAACTACTCGGCCCTGCGGGAGACCAACTTCAACATCGGCACCTCGGTGAACGGCACCTCGGTGCGGCAGTCGAAGTGGGTCGACTGGAACCAGTACGTGGACGAGCTCACGTTCGCCCAGGCCTTCCGTACCCGGCTGGTGTCCATCGGCTTCGATCCCAACATCGGCATGCTGATCGACACCTCTCGCAACGGCTGGGGCGGCGCGGCCCGGCCCACCGCTCCGAGCAGCGCGACCAACGTCGACACGTTCGTGAACGAGTCCCGCATCGACCGCCGGATCCACGCCGGCAACTGGTGCAACCAGTCCGGCGCCGGCCTCGGCGAGCGCCCGACCGCGGCTCCGGCCCCCGGTATCGACGCCTACGTCTGGGTCAAGCCCCCGGGCGAGTCGGACGGTTCCAGCCGCCTCATCGACAACGACGAGGGCAAGGGCTTCGACCGGATGTGCGACCCGACCTACACCGGTAACGCCCGTAACGGCAACAGCCTGTCCGGCGCGCTGCCCGACGCCCCGATCTCGGGCGCCTGGTTCCCCGCGCAGTTCGCTCAGCTGATGCAGAACGCCTACCCGGCGCTCTGACCAGCTGAACCCAGCACGGCAGGAAAGCAAGTGAGCACCTGAAGCAACCGGCAACCGGCCGGCGCCCCGCACGGGCGCCGGCCGGTTGTGCGTTGGCCCACCACTATTGCAATACGAGTGAATCGTAACCTACGGTTGCGGTGCACCGACAAGAAGCGGGGAGGCCGGCATGGCGAAGATATGGCGTCTGATCAGGTCCGCGACGCGCTACGAGCTGCGGCTCTGGGCCGCGCTGTTCCGCTGGATCGCGCGACGTCCCGTCCCGGTCGAGCCGGGCACCCTGCCCTTCGGCTACGTGGGGGCGGTCAAGATGATCCTGGGTGCCCTGGTGGCCGTCTCCGTCGTGGAGATCCCGATCCTGCACCTGATGATCCCGTGGGACCCGGTGCGGATCGCGCTGCTGGCCGCCGGCGTCTACGGCCTGATCTGGATGATCGGTCTCGCCGCCACGATGACGGTCCACCCGCACCTGGTCGGGCCGGCCGGCCTGCGCATCCGCAACAGCATCAGCCTCGACCTGCCGCTCGCCTGGGACGCCGTCGCGTCGATCGAGGTGCGGCGCCGCTCGATGCCGCCCGGCGGCCAGACCCAGCTGGAGGACGGCGTGCTCTCGCTCGGGATGGCGAGTCAGACCAGCATCGACGTGCGGCTGGCCGAGCCGATCGTGGTGCCGGTCCGCAAGACCCGCGGCGAGCCGGTTGGGGTGATCCGGTTCCACGCCGACGACCCGGAGGCCCTGGTCGAGGCCGCCCGGACCCACCTGACCGCGGTGCGCGCCACCTGAACCCGGCGGGATCCGGCAGATCCGAGAAAGGTCTAGCGGGGCGTGCCGGGCATCGTGTAGAAGCCGGTCGGCAGCGCCTCCGCCGCCTCCCGGGCCTGCCGGGCGCGGGCCCGGATGCGCAGCAGCAGGAGCAGGCCGAGGAAGACGAACACCCCGCCGACGATCAGCCCGGTGCCGAGCAGCGAGCTCTCCTGGGACGCCAGGGCCGTGTCGGCGCCCTCCCGATCGTCCGTGCCGTCGTTGCCGGCGGCGGCCGGCGGCGCCCCGGTCTCCCCGGCGTCCTCCTCCGGGTCCGCGGTGGGCGGCGCGGCCTCTTCCGACGGCTCGGCTGCCACCGGTTCGCCGCCCTCCACCTCGGCGCCCGCGCCGCCGGTGCTGAGCAGCCGGTCACGGACGTCGAACGCCTGGGCCTCGAACTGCACGTCGTCGGCATCCGGGCCGTCGAACGCGATCTCCCAACGGCCGGTCACGGTACGGCCACGGCACAGCAGGCCCGGGTCGAGCCGATCGTCGAGGAACCGCGTGGTGACCTCGACGGTGCTGGTGCTGACCGGGAACTCGCGTTCCTCCTCGATCCGGGTGACCTCGATCTGCTCCGGGGCGATGCCGGTGTGCACCAGCAACGCCCACCGGACCTTGCGGCACTGCCTGTTCTGCGACGTCACCACCGCGGTGACCGTCCTGGTGTTCGCCCCGGCGGTGAACGTGTCCGGCGCCTCCACCCGGACGCTGAATCCCGGCTCGTCAGCGACGGCCGGCACCTTCCATGCCGTGCTCACCACGGCGCCGGCGAGCATCGCGCCGGTCAGTGCAGCAATCCGGTTACGCATGGTGACCCCCCTCCCGCCTTGCATGGATCCGCACTACTTAGTTCGCCGGCGAGGGGAGAATGGTTCAGCCGGTGGTCCGCGTCACTCTCCGGCGCAACTTAATTCTTCCTTAGGCATGCTCACCCTCTGGCGTCGCCGCAGGTCAAGCGCCTTGTGCGAAACGTAGCCGCGCGGCTACGCAAAAAGTTTCGACGGCGTTCATCCGTTCCGGGGCCGCCTGCGTAATCCGGGGAGGACACGGACCGTGGTGCGGCAGGGGAAAGCAGAGCCACGGATCGGGTTCGGCAGAGCTTGAGCGCGGGGTGTTCCCCACGAACATCAGCGTCCCACCGCCCACGGGACGTGACCGCACCAAGGAAAACGAGGAGTCAATGGCCCGGTCGAAGAACAACCAGCGTGCCGCCGCCACTCGGGTGGCAGTCGACGTCGAATCCACCGGAACACGTCCGGCGTCGAGAACCGCGGTTATCCTGCTCATCCTGAGCGTCCTGGCCGCGGTCTGGGCCGTCGCGATGATGACCAGGCCCGGCCGTGTCGCGTACTACTACTTCTTCATCTACGCCGAGTACTTCATGGGTGTCATCAGCCTGGTGGCGCTCTCGATCACGATCATGGTTGGCCTGGTCGCCACCGACCGGCTGGTGCTCAGCATCCGTCAGCGCGTCCTGCTCCAGTCCGCGCACCGCACCACCGGCATCGTGGCCGTCTCGGCCCTGTTCATGCACGTCTGGACGAAGTACGCCGAGAATCACATCGGCCTGATCGACGTGTTCGTCCCGTTCCTCTACGACGGGCTGAACAAGTACTACGTCGGGTTCGGCACCATCTCCGGCTGGATCATGGTGCTGGTGATGTGGAGCGGGATCGCCCGGTCCCGGTTCATCGACCTCGGGAAGCCGTGGATGTGGCGCAGCATCCACGCCGTGTCGTACCTGATGTGGCCGATCGCGCTGGTCCACGGCCTCTCGGCCGGCCGCCCGGCGGCCACCTGGGTCACCGTCAGCTATGTCGTCTGCGTGCTGGGCGTCGTGGCCGGCCTGCTCGTCCGTCTGTCGGTCAGCCTGAACCGGAAGAAGGACTTCGCGTCCCCGGCCGGTGTCGGCGCCGGCGGCGGCAAGTCGAGCGAACTCGGCAAGCTGGTGCCGACCAGCGCCACGCCGATCCGCCGCCCGGCACGCCGTCCGGAGCCCGCGGCGGATCTGCTCGCCCCGGCCGGCCCGGCCGCGGACGGCTGGATCCCCCAGGCGCCGCCGATCCCGCCGGCCCGTCCGGTCAGCCCGGCCCCGATGGCGGCCCGCCCGCCGGCTCCGGTGGAGGTGGACGACTACCCGCCGCCCCGTGTCCGCCGGCAGCCGGAGCTGGAGGCCCCGGCACCCCGGCAGCGCCGTGCCGCCGAGGACGACGACCGCTACGACACCTCGACGCGGGCCATCTCGCGGCGTGCCGTCGAGGAGGAGCGCTACCGGTACGACGACGAGCCCGCTCCGCGAGCCCGGGGTGGCCGGTCCCAGGAGATGTACGACGACGGCCCGCGCCGTGGTCGCCGCTTCGACGACGACGAGGACCCGCGGGAGACCACGGGCAGCCGGATGCGCCGCGACGACCTGGAGACGACCGGCACGCGGATGCGCCGGGACGACCTCGAGACGACCGGGTCCCGGGCACGCTGGGAGGACCCCGAGGTCACCGGCACGCGGATGCGGCGGGACGACCCGGAGACCACCGGCACGCGGATGCACCGTTACGCCGAGGAGGAGCCGGCCCCGCGTTCACGCCGCCGTGAGCCCGAGTACGACGACGTCCCCCGCGGGAGCCGTGCCGACGACGGTTACGACGACGTGCCGCGCCCGCGTGGCCGGTACGCCGACGACGAGGAGGACCGCGCAGGCCGCTCCGCCCGGTACGACGAGCCGCCGCGCCGCGCCGAGGGCCGGCGGGCGAGCCGCAGCCAGTTCGTCGACCTCGCGGCCGACGGCTACGTGGACGACACCCCGACCCTGGTCGACGCGGCGCCGCGCCGGTCGCGCCGGGCGGCCGAGCCGGACGACACCTGGACCGGCGGCCGCCGGAGCCGGGGCGCCCGGGACGAGGACGACGCGTACTTCTCCCAGCTGCGCGGTGACGTTAGGGACGTGAATTGAGCACCGCACAGGTTCCACCCGTCACTTCGATCGGCACGCCGAGGATCACCGCCGGCTTCGACGAGTACGGCCGGCTCGACCTGCTCGCCCACCAGGAGGTGCACGGCGGGTTCGCCGCACTGAGCTCGGGCGAGCTGGTCGGCCTGGCCGACCGGATCGAGCTGCGCGGCCGCGGTGGAGCGGGCTTCCCGTTCGCCCGCAAGGTCCGCGCGGTGATCGACTCCTGCCGCCGGCAGGAGTTGCCCCCGGTCATCGTGGTCAACGCGACCGAGGGTGAGCCGCCGTCGTGGAAGGACAAGGCGGTCCTCACCCGTGGCCCGCACCTGATCCTGGACGGCGCGGCGCTGGCCGCCGCCGCCCTGGACGCCGAGGAGATCGTCATCGGCATCGCCGACGACGGCGTCGGCCAGAGTTCCATCACGGCGGCGCTCGCCGAGCGCAAGATGCCTTGCCCGACCCGGATCGTCACGGTGCCGCACCGGTTCATCTCCGGTGAGGGCGGCGCGCTGGTCCGCGGCATCAACGGCGAGGCGCACATCCCGCCCGGGCGCAAGGTCCGGTCCAGCGACAACGGCGTGATGGGGCTGCCCACCCTGCTGTCCAACGCGGAGACCTTCTCGCAGCTGGCGATCGCGGCCCGGCTCGGGCCGTGGGAGTACAACTCGGTCGGCATCCCGGAGGAGCCCGGCACGGTCATGCTGACCGTCGGCGGCTCGGCGACCGCGCCCGCGGTGGTCGAGGCGCCCACCGGCACCCCGCTCATGGAGGTGCTGGAGATGTGCGGGGCCGACCTCGGCCCGGGCCTGCTGGTGGGCGGGTACCACGGCAAGTGGGTCAGCGCCGAGGCGGCACGGACGATCACGATCTCGCGGAAGGGCTTCGCGAAGGTCGGCGGCACGCTCGGCGCGGGCATACTGATCCCGATCGGCTCGAAGACCTGCCCGCTCGGTGAGGTCGCCCAGGTCGTGCAATACCTGGCCGGCGAGTCGGCGGGCCAGTGCGGCCCGTGCCGGATGGGCCTGCCCGACCTGGCCCGGGCGGTCACCCTGGTCTCGCTCGGCGGCAGCGCGCTGGAGAACGTGCGGCAGGCGGCCGGCATGGTCAAGGGCCGCGGGGCGTGCAGCCACCCGGACGGCACCTCCCGGTTCGCGCTCTCCGCGATGGAGGTGTTCCACAAGGACGTGGAGGCGCACGCCAACGGCGACGGCTGCGGCAAGCCGGTGCGCGGCCTGTTGCCGCTGCCGTACACCGCGGAGAAGGGCGCACGGAAGCTGGCCCTGGACTGGTCGCGGTGCGACGGCCACGGCCTCTGCTCGGCGGTCGCGCCCGAGATCATCCGGCTGGACCAGAACGGCTTCCCGGCGTTCCCCCAGACGCCGCTGCCGCCGTGGCTGGAGAACGGCGCCCGCAAGGCGGTCAACGTGTGCCCCGCGCTGGCACTGCGGCTCACCGAACCGACGACGACGACGAAATGAGCTGAGCCATGATCACCGGTCCGCGGCGGCGCGCCTCACGCGTACCCCAGCTGTTGGCTCTGCTGCTCGCCACCGCGCTCGCCGCGACCGGATGCACCCGGCTCGACCAGCCGTCGGCCGCGGCGCCGGCGGCGCCCTCGGCCACCGCGACCGGCACCCCGGTCGCGCTGACCTTCACCGGCAAGACGCTGGACGGGGCCGCGTTCGACGCGGCCTCGCTGGCCGGTAAGCCGGCCCTGCTCTGGTTCTGGGCGCCGTGGTGCGCCACCTGCGCGAGCGAGGCGCAGTCGGTGGGGGACATCCACGACGAGTACGAGGACCGGCTGGGCATCCTCGGGGTCGGCGGGCTGGGCACCACCGACGCGATGCACGAGTTCGTGCGGGACCTCGAGATCGGCGACGTCCCGCACCTGGACGACGCGGCCGGCAAGATCTGGCAGCGGTTCGGGATCGCGCAGCAGAGCTGGTACGTGCTGATCGATCCGGCGGGGAGCATCGTGTACCGGGGTTACCTGGATGATCTCCAGCTGACCGAGAAGGTGCGCGAGCTCACCGCCTGACCGCGTCAGCCTGACCGTATTAGAACGTGGTGGGCGGGGTGGTCGCGGCCGACCAGTCGGTCTTCTCGGCCGGCATCAGGATCCAGAGCAGCGGATAGATCAGGATCTGGCTGCCGGGGACCACGAAGAGGATCAGCACGAACAGCAACCGGGCGATCCACGGGTCGATGCCGAAGCGGCGTCCGAGCCCCGCGCAGACCCCGGCCACCATCCGGCCGTCCTGCGGGCGGACCAGGCCCTGCCGGGCCATCGAGTCGTGCACGGCGTTCATGGTGGGTCTCGCTCTCATCCGTCGGCGGCTCTTCGCGGTGAAGAACCGGTGACTCCATCGTGACCGCTGGTGACCGTCGCGCCTATCCGGCGATGCCCGGAGCCGACCCCTGGATCGGACTCCGGGATGACCGGGAGGCTGGGTTAGCATTCCGGGACTCGCCGGGGTGTCGGGTTCCACCACCGGGCCTGGTCGGGCAGCGACGGCGCCCGATACAGTGCCAGCGGCGGGCGGTACGGGGGGCACTAGCATGGTCGATGGCACATTGCCGGGTGAGCGGACGCAGCCACTGCGCCCGCGCGACCCGCGCGCCCTCGGCGATTACGAGTTGGTCGGCCGTCTCGGCGAGGGCGGCATGGGCACGGTCTACCTCGCGCGGACGGCGGGGGGCGTGCTGGTCGCGGTCAAGATGGTCCGCGCCGACCTGGCCCACGACGACGAGTTCCGGCGCCGCTTCCGCAGCGAGGTGAACCGGGCCCGGCAGGTGCCGCCGTTCTGCACCGCCGAGGTCCTCGACGCCGATCCCGATCACGAGTCGCCCTACCTCGTGGTGGAGTACGTGGACGGCCCCACCCTGGCCGAGGTGGTCGAGGAGCGGGGCCCGCTGACCAAGTCCAACCTGCACGGCGTGGCGATCGGGGTGGCCACCGCGCTGACCGCGATCCACGGCGCCGGCGTGATCCACCGCGATCTCAAGCCGCGCAACGTGCTGCTGGCGCCGGGCAGCCCCAAGGTGATCGACTTCGGTATCGCCCGGGCCATGGAGGCGACCAGCGGCAACACCCGGACCGACCAGATGGTCGGCACGGTGGCGTACATGGCGCCGGAGCGTTTCGGCTCGGACCCGGAGCAGCCGGTGACCCCGGCCGCCGACGTGTTCGCCTGGGGCAGCGTCGTGGCGTTCGCGGGCACCGGGAGGACGCCGTTCCACGCCGACTCGCCGCCGGCCATGGCGGCGCGCATCCTCACCCAGCCGCCCACCCTGGACGGGCTCAGCGGCTCGCTGCGCGAGTTGGTCGGGCACGCGCTGGAGAAGGACCCGGCCAACCGGCCCACCGCCCGCGAACTGCTCGACCTGCTGATCTCCGGTGACCGGCCGGCGGCGGCCGCGGCGGCCCTGGCCGACCAGCCGGCGTTGCGTGCGGCGGCGGTGGAGGCGCAGGCCGTCACCGGGCTGGCCCCGGCGCAGCCGGACGGCCCGACCACCGCGCTGATGCTGGACATCCCGCATGGCCTGGTCGGTTACGACGAGAACTCGATCGTCACGGTGCCGATCTCGGCGCCGCCGGGCGGTAAGCTTCCCGGTCCGCCGCCGCCGGAGTCGGCCCGCCGCTGGGTGCTGCCCGCCGCGGTGGCGTTCCTGATCATGGCGGTGGTGGCCGGCGCGGTGATGCTGGCCCTGTCGTTGCGCCCGCCCGGCGGCATCGCGACCCCGCCGGAGGCCGCTGGGTCGCCGTCGGTGCCACCGACACCCGCGAACGCACCGCGACTGTCCGATCCGCTGCGCAAGGACTTCCTCTGGCAGCCGTCCGAACAGGTCGGCCAGGGCAATTGCTTCTTCGAGGACGCCCTGGTGGCCCGCCGCGACACCGAGGGCACCTTCAAGTGCCGGGGGCCGCAGGACCTGGTGCCCGCCGACATGCGGGCCGACGTCGGGGTCCGGCTGCTCACCCCGATGAGCTGCGCCACCGTCTGGTTCCGCAACGTCGGTCACACCGGTTATCAGCTCCGCGTCTGTGAACGCAACATCTACCTCGGCGTGCACTACACCGGTGGCCGGGTCACCGTCACCAAGACGATGCCGCTGTCCGACCAGCCGATCGCGCTCGGCACCACGGCCACTGTCAGCCTGCGCGTGAAGGGCGACAGCGTGCAGGTGAGCCGGGACGGCGTGGTCGTCGGCACGGCGCCACTGACGGAGAAGGCACTCAAGTCGGGAAAGCTGATGCTCGGGGTCTTCTGCGAGGTGAACGCGCCGAAGGACGGGCCGTACTCGGTGGCCTTCACCGACCTCAACGTCTGGGATCTCTAGAAGACGATGGCCCCGGGCGGTCGCCCGGGGCCATCGTGTCGTGTCGATGCTCAGTCGCGGGTGAGGCCGGCCCGGCGCAGCGCGTCGGCCATCGCGCTGTTCGCGATGCTGCCGCCGCTCTGGCCGCCCCGCTGGCCGCCGCCCTGCCGGGGCTGGCCCTGCCGCTGGCCGCCCTGCCCGCCCTGGCCGCCGCGCTGGCCGCCCTGCCCGCCCTGGCCGCCGCGCTGGCCGCCCTGCCCGCGCTGGCCACCCTGGCCGCCCTGGCCACCCCGCTGGCCACCCTGGCCGCCCTGGCCACCCCGCTGGCCACCCTGGCGGCCCTGGTCAGCTTGGCCGCCGCCCGGCCGTGCGCCGCCGCGGTCGTCGCGGTCGCGGCCGCCGGCCCGCTTGGGCTCGTCGGACAGGCGCATCGTCAGCGAGATCCGCTTGCGGTTCTCGTCCACCTCCAGGACGCGGACCTTCACCACGTCACCGGACTTGACCACCTCGCGCGGGTCCTGCACGAACTTCTCGGACAGCGCCGAGACGTGCACGAGGCCGTCCTGGTGCACCCCGATGTCGACGAACGCGCCGAACGCCGCCACGTTGGTGACCACGCCCTCCAGGATCATGCCCGGCTTCAGGTCGGCGAGCTTCTCGACGCCCTCCGCGAAGGTGGCGGTGGTGAACGCCGGGCGCGGGTCGCGGCCCGGCTTCTCCAGCTCCTTGAGGATGTCGGTGATGGTCGGCAGGCCGACCGCGTCGGTCACGAACTTCTCCGGGCGCAGCGCCCGCAGCAGCGGGCTGTTGCCGATCAGCGTCCTGATGTCGGCGCCGGCGTCGGCTGCGATGGTGCGGACCACCGGGTACGACTCGGGGTGCACGCTGGAGAAGTCGAGCGGGTCCTCGCCGCCTGCGATCCGCAGGAAGCCGGCACACTGCTCGAAGGCCTTCGGCCCCAGCCGGGGCACCTTCTTGATCTCGTTGCGGTTCTTGAACGGGCCGTTCTGGTCGCGGTGCATCACGATGTTCTCGGCCAGGCCCGCGGTGATCCCGGAGACCCGGGTGAGCAGCGGCGCCGAGGCGGTGTTCACGTCCACGCCGACGCCGTTCACACAGTCCTCCACGACCGCGTCCAGCGACCGGGCCAGCTTCACCTCGGAGATGTCGTGCTGGTACTGCCCGACGCCGATCGAGCGCGGGTCGATCTTCACGAGCTCGGCGAGCGGGTCCTGCAGGCGGCGGGCGATGGAGACCGCGCCGCGCAGCGAGACGTCCATGCCGGGCAGCTCCTGCGAGGCGTACGCCGAGGCGGAGTAGACCGACGCGCCCGCCTCGGACACCATCACCTTGGTGAGTTTGGCCTCCGGGTGCCGCTTGATCAGGTCGGTGGCCAGCCGGTCGGTCTCCCGGGAGGCGGTGCCGTTGCCGATCGCGATCAGCTCGACCTGGTGCTTGGAGGCGAGCGCGGCCAGCCGGTGGATCGACTCGTCCCACTTGTTCTGCGGGACGTGCGGATAGATCGTGTCGGTCGCGACCACCTTGCCGGTCGCGTCGACCACGGCCACCTTGACGCCGGTGCGGAAACCCGGGTCCAGGCCCATCGTGGTGCGGGTGCCGGCCGGGGCGGCCAGCAGCAGGTCGCGCAGGTTGGCGGCGAAGACCCGGACCGCCTCCTCCTCGGCCGCCTCGCGCAGCCGCACCCGAAGGTCGGCGCCGAGGTGGATGAGGATCCGGGTGCGCCACGCCCAGCGGACCGTGTCGATCAGCCACTTGTCGCCGGGCCGGCCCTGGTTGCTGATGCCGTTGCGCCCGGCGATGCGCCCCTCGAAGTACCCCTCGTCCTCCTCGGGGTGCGGCTCCATGGTGAGTTCGAGGACGTCCTCCTTCTCGCCGCGGAGCATGGCCAGGATGCGGTGCGAGGGGAGCTTGGCGTACGGCTCGGCGAAGTCGAAGTAGTCGGCGAACTTGGCGCCGTCGTTCTGCTTGCCGTCGCGCACCTTGGCGACCAGCCGGCCCCGCTTCCACATCTGCTCGCGCAGTTCGCCGATCAGGTCGGCGTCCTCGGCGAAGCGCTCGATCAGGATGGCCCGGGCGCCGTCCAGCGCCGCGGCCGCGTCGGCCACGTTCTTCTCGGCGTCCACGAAGCCCTCAGCGGCCGCTCGCGGGTCCACCGAGGGGTCACCCAGGAGCTGGTCGGCCAACGGCTCCAGGCCGGCCTCACGGGCGATCTGGGCCTTGGTCCGGCGCTTCGGCTTGAACGGCAGGTAGATGTCCTCGAGGCGGGCCTTGGTGTCGGCCTCGAGGATCTGCTGCTCGAGCGCGTCGTCCAGCTTGCCCTGGGAGCGGATCGACTCCAGCACCGCGGTCCGGCGCTCCTCCAGCTCCCGCAGATAACCCAGGCGCTCCTCGAGCGTGCGCAGCTGGGCGTCGTCGAGCGTGCCGGTCACCTCCTTGCGGTAGCGGGCGATGAACGGCACCGTCGCCCCGCCGTCGAGCAGCTCGACCGCGGCGGTGACCTGCCCTTCCCGAACCCCGAGCTCCGAGGCGATGCGCTGATGGATTGCTGTCGTCACGCCGACGATTGTTACCGAGACCGCCGGACGTTGTCGCGCCGCCCCGCAGGGCCGCGGGCCGAAGCTCACCCGGCCGACGGTGCTGCCCGGGACTTCGGATCAGGACGGCCGGGATGTGCTAGGTGGCCTCGACGTGCCCATCTGAGGGTCTCGTCGGCGCTGTGAGCAGGGCGCCGACCGCCGCGGCCGGAGCGCGCGGGACCCACCGGCGCGGGCGTGACCCACCATTGTCACCGTCGTCACCTGACAGCACTACGTCGGAGGTACTAGAGACAACCGTTTGGGGCTTTGGCACTCTTGTCACATGACGCTTGCTGTCCGGGCGGTCGCCGCCACTGATCAGGGCCTGGTCCGGTCCAACAACGAAGACGCCGTCTTCGTGGGGAATCGACTCTTCGTGGTGGCGGACGGCATGGGCGGGCTTCCCGCCGGGGAGCTGGCGAGCGACATCCTGGTGCAGACGCTCAGCAGCGTCGACACCGCGCCGGACAACGGCGAGCCGCTGCAAGATCTGATCGCCGCGCTGCAGACCGCCAACCAGCGGATCGAGGCGGCGGTGGCGGACGACGACGCCCGCGACGGCATGGGTACGACGGTGACCGCGCTGCTGCTCTCCGGCGACCGCCTGGCCGCGCTCAACGTCGGCGACTCCCGCTGCTACCTGCTGCGCGACGGCGACTTCCAGCAGCTCACCCGCGACGACACCTACGTGCAGGCGCTCGTCGACCAGGGCGTGCTGACGCCGGACGACGCCCGCCGCCACCCGCAGCGGGCGCTGGTGACGCAGGCGGTGCAGGGCGGCCCGTTCCGCCCGGCGGGCCGGATGATCCCGGCCAGGATCGGCGACCGGTTCCTGCTGTGCAGCGACGGCCTGTCCGATTACGTCGAGGACGCGGTGATCGCGCAGACCCTGCGCGAGGTGGCCGACCGCAAGACCTGCGCCGCCGAACTGGTCAACCGGACGCTGGAGAACGGCGCCCCGGACAACGTGACCGTGATCGTCGCCGACGTCGTCGAGGCCTGAGCCACCACGTATCCTCGGCGCGTGCTGATGGCGACCGAGCGGCTGATCCTGCGGCGTTTCCGGGCGTCCGACGCGCCCGTGCTGGCGGCGTACCGGTCGGAGCCCGAGGTGGCGCGCTACCAGAGCTGGGACGCGCCGTTCCCGCTGGACAAGGCGGAGGTCGCGGTCCGCAACTTCGCCGCGAGTTCGCCCGACAGGGCGGGCTGGTTCCAGTACGCGATCGAGCTCGTCGAGGAACAGGCGCTGATCGGGGACGTGGCCGTCCGGCTGCACGACAACCTGAAGCAGGCCGAGGTCGGGTTCACGCTCGCTCCGTCGTACCAGCGGAGGGGTTTTGCGACGGAGGCCGTGAGTGCCGTCCTGGACCGCCTGTTCCGCCGGCAGGGGTTGCACAAGGTGATGGGGGAGTGCGACGCGCGGAACGAGCCGTCGGCGGCCCTGATGGAGCGGCTGGGCTTCACCCGGGAGGGACACCTGCGGCAGCAGACCTTCATCAAGGGCGAGTGGACCGACGACCTGCTGTACGGCCTGCTGGCCACCGAGTGGCGGGCTGAGGGATGAGGGACGGGCCGCAGCCCGTCCCCCCGATCACATTCTCAGCCCTCGTGCCGGAGCCAGACCGCGCCGAGCGGCGGCACCCGCAGCGAGGCGGACGCGTCGAAGCCGTGCCACGGCAGGTTCTCCGCCTCGACCGCGCCGAGGTTGCCGACGCCCGAGCCGCCGTAGAGCTCGCTGTCCGTGTTGATCACCTCGACCCACCGGCCGGCCCGGGGGAGACCGATGCGGTACCCCTCGTGCGGCACGGCGGCGAAGTTGACGACGCAGGCCAGCGGCGCGTCGCCGTTCGGCGTGAAGCGGACGAACGAGAACGTGTTGTGCTGCGAGTCCTCACTGGTGATCCAGCGGAAGCCGGACGGTGAGGTGTCCTGCGTCCAGAGCGCCGGCGTCTCCTTGTAGACCCGGTTCAGGTCGCACACCAGCGCCTTGATCCCGCCGAACCGCGGGTCCTCGAGCAGCTCCCAGTGCAGGCCCTCGGCTTCGTTCCACTCCCGCTCGTCGCCCATCTCGGCGCCCATGAACAGCAGCTGCTTGCCGGTGAACGACCACATGAGGCCGAGCAGGGCGCGGGTGTTCGCCAGCTTCTGCCACAGGTCGCCGGGCATCTTGCCGGTGAACGAGCCCTTGCCGTGTACGACCTCGTCGTGGCTGATCGGCAGGATGTAGTTCTCGCTCCACGCGTACACGGTGGCGAAGGTCATCTGGTGGTGGTGCCACTGCCGGTGGATCGGCTCCTTCTCCATGTAGGAGAGGGTGTCGTTCATCCAGCCCATGTTCCACTTGAAGCCGAAGCCGAGACCACCCAGGTGGGTGGGGCGCGTGACGCCGGGCCACGCGGTGGACTCCTCGGCGATGGTCACCACGCCGGGGTGATGCTTGTAGACGGTCGCGTTCATCTCCTGCAGGAAGCTGATCGCGTCCAGGTTCTCCCGGCCGCCGTACTGGTTCGGCGTCCACTCGCCCTCCTTGCGGGAGTAGTCGAGGTAGAGCATCGAGGCCACCGCGTCGACCCGCAGGCCGTCGGCGTGGAACTCGTCGCACCAGTACAGCGCGTTGGCGACCAGGAAGTTGCGGACCTCCTTGCGGCCGAAGTCGAAGACGTACGTCCCCCAGTCGGGGTGCTCGCCGCGCCGCCAGTCGCCGTGCTCGTAGAGCGGCGTCCCGTCGAACCGGGCCAGCGCCCACTCGTCCTTGGGGAAGTGCGCGGGCACCCAGTCCAGGATCACGCCGATGCCGGCCTGGTGCAGCTTGTCGACCAGGTGACGGAACTCGTCCGGCGTACCGAAGCGGGAGGTCGGGGCGAAGTACCCGGTGACCTGGTATCCCCAGGAGCCGCCGAACGGGTGCTCCATGACGGGCATCAGCTCGACGTGCGTGAAGCCGGTCTCGACGACGTAGTCGACCAGCTGCTCGGCCAGCTCCACGTAGCTCAGCCCGGGCCGCCACGACCCCAGGTGAACCTCGTAACAGCTCATCGGCTCCTGGTGCCACGACTTGCGGGAGCGCTGCCGCATCCACTCCTCGTCGTGCCACTGGTATTCGGACTGGAACACCACCGACGCGGTGGCCGGCGGCACCTCGGTGTGCTGGGCCAGCGGGTCGGCGTGCTCACGCCACACCCCGTCCCGGCCCAGGATCTTGAACTTGTACCGGGAGCCGAGGTGCGCGGTCGGCACGTACAGCTCCCAGACGCCGCTGGACCCGAGCGACCGCATCGGCCACCCGTCGAACGGGCCCCAGCCGGCGAAGTCGCCGACCACCTGGACACCGCGCGCGGCGGGCGCCCACACCGCGAACGCCACGCCGGCGCCCTTCGGCTGCGCGCCGAGCACCTTCCACAGCTTCTCGTGCCGGCCCTCACCGATCAGGTGCAGGTCCAGCTCGCCGAGCGTGGGCAGGTGCCGGTACGGGTCGTCGCACTGCGTCCCGTCCACGTCGAGCCGGTAGTCCAGCACCGCGCCGGGCAGCTCGACGGCGAAGATCCCGTCCTCGTGCACCTTGGTCATCTCGTGGCGCTCGCCGTCGTGCAGCACGGCGACCGACTGGGCGCCCTTGCGCAGCGCCCGGATGACGGTCTGGTCGCCGTGCGGGTGCGCGCCCAGGATGGCGTGCGGATCGTGGGTCTCCCCGGCGATCACGCTGTTCATGGTCCGCGCGTCGGCGGCCAGCGGTGAAGTCGTGTGCCCGATCATGACGGTGTGCTTCCTCCGGGGGTTTCGATCAACCGGGCGATGGAGCGCAACGGGATGCGCAGCCAGCCGGGCCGGTGCCGGGCCTCGTACGCGGCCTCGTAGACCGCCTTGTCCAGTTCGTACGCCGCGAGCAGCGCCCCGTGGTCGCGGGGGTCCTGTCCGGCCGCGTGCGCGTACCCGTCGCAGAAGGCGGTCCGGTTGCGGTCCACCCACTCGCGGGCCCGCGCCGCCAGGTGCTCGTCCTCGTCGGAGTCGACCAGCAGCTGGTACGCCGCGTACTCGTACGACCGGAGCACCCCGGCCACGTCGCGCAGCGGCGAGTCCGGCAGGCGCCGCTCGTCCAGCGGCTGACCCGGCTCGCCCTCGAAGTCGATCAGCAGCCAGGCCTCCGGCGTGCGCAGCACCTGGCCCAGGTGCAGGTCGCCGTGCACCCGCTGGACCTCGACCTGCTCACCGGTCAGCGCGGTGAACCGGTCGGTGATCGCCGGGACGTACTGCTGGAGCTCCGGCACCGCGTTGGCGGCGGTGCGCAGCCGGGCCAGGACCGCATCCAGCGGGAACGGCGCCGGGCCGGTGCCCATCTCCGCGGCGAGGGTCAGGTGCACCGAGGCGACCGCCTCGCCCAGGCGGTAGGACTCGCCCTGGAAGTCGCCGCCCACCTGGTCCGCGTGCATCTCGGCGTCGGCGAACAGGTCGCGGGCCGAGGCGGTGGCCATCGCCCAGCCCTCGGCCGAGTTGGCCGCGTACTGGGTGACCATGCCGAGCGAGCAGGAACCGCCCTCGTCGGCGACCTGGAACGAGCCGAACAGCCGCGCCACGTGCGGGTTGCCGGCCCGGCCGAGCACCCGGTTCAGCTCGATGTCCGGGTTGATGCCGCAGGTGACCCGCCGGAACACCTTCAGGATGGCGTCCTCGTTGAAGATCACGCTGGTGTTGCTCTGCTCGGCGTCGAACACCCGCGGCCAGGCCTCCAGGGGCAGGGCGACGTCGGGCTCCTTCTCGAAGGTGATGTCACCCGCCGTCTTCGAGCCGTCCACCAGCCCGAGCAGGAAGCGGGCCGCCTCCGGGTCGTACAGCGCGTCGAAGCCGACCCGGCCGTCGTCAGCGGTGCCGATGGTGGCCACCGTGCTGTATTCCGGGACCGACACGGCGCCCCAGCCGACCACGATCTGATAGCGCTCCGAGCTGCCGTCGGTGTACTCCACGTCGACGAGCACCAGCTCCAGGCCCTCGCGCAGCGGCGTGGCCGACGCCTGCTTGACGGAGGCGAGCACCCGGCTGCGACCGGCGTACCAGCGCTGTTTCGGTAACCACTCGGCGAAAGGCAACGTCATTGCTTCTCCTCCGACCCGCACAGCTGGAACCAGTAGAAGCCGTGTCCCGGAAGCGTCAGCAGATAGGGCAGCTGGCCGATCCGCGGGAAGTTCACGTGCCCGGTCAGCTCCACCGGCGTGTACCCGTTCCAGTGCTGCAGGTTCAGCTCGATCGGCTGCGGGAAGCGGGACAGGTTGTTGACGCAGAGCACCACGTCGTCGCCCACCTCCCGCAGGTAGGCCAGCACCGACGGGTTCGAGCCGCCCAGCTCGCGGAACGTGCCCACGGCGAACGCCTCGTGCCGCCGGCGCACCGCCAGCATGGTCCGGGTCCAGTTCAGCAGCGACGTGGAGCTGTCCCGCTGGGCCTCCACGTTGACCGCCTGATATCCGTAGACCGGATCCTGGTTGACCGGAAGATAGAGCCGGCCCGGCGTGGCGGTGGAGAACCCGGCGTTGCGGTCCGGCGTCCACTGCATCGGGGTACGGACGCCGTCCCGGTCGCCCAGCCAGATGTTGTCGCCCATCCCGATCTCGTCGCCGTAGTAGAGCACCGGCGAGCCGGGCAGCGACAGCAGCAGGGCGGTGAACAGTTCGATCTGGTTCCGGTCGTTCTCCAGCAACGGGGCGAGCCGGCGGCGGATGCCGACGTTCGCCTTCATCCGCGGGTCCTTCGCGTACTCCGAGTACATGTAGTCGCGCTCTTCGTCGGTGACCATCTCGAGCGTCAGCTCGTCGTGGTTGCGCAGGAAGATGCCCCACTGGCAGTTGTCCGGGATGGACGGCGTCTGCGCCAGGATCTCGGAGATCGGGAAGCGCGACTCGCGCCGCACCGCCATGAAGATGCGCGGCATCAGCGGGAAGTGGAACGCCATGTGGCACTCGTCGCCGCCGGACCGGGCGTCACCGAAGTACTCCACCACGTCGGCCGGCCACTGGTTCGCCTCGGCGAGCAGCACCCGCCCGGGGAACTCGTCGTCGATCACCTTGCGGCAGTGCTTGAGGAACGCGTGCGTGGCCGGCAGGTTCTCGCAGTTGGTGCCCTCCTCCTCGAACAGGTACGGCACGGCGTCCAGCCGGAACCCGTCGATGCCCAGGTCCAGCCAGAACCGCAGGACGTCGAGCATCGCCTCCTGCACGGCCGGGTTCTCGTAGTTGAGGTCGGGCTGGTGGGAGAAGAACCGGTGCCAGTAGAACTGCCGCCGCACCGGGTCGAACGTCCAGTTGGACTCCTCGGTGTCGACGAAGATGATCCGCGCGTCGGAGTACTTCTCGCTCGTGTCGCTCCAGACGTAGAAGTCGCCGTACGGCCCGTCCGGGTCGTGCCGGGACGCCTGGAACCACGGGTGCGAGTCCGACGTGTGGTTCATGACCAGGTCGGTGATGACCCGGATGCCCCGCTTGTGCGCCGCGTCCAGCAGCGCCACGAAGTCGTCGACCGTGCCGAACTCCGGCAGCACCTTGTAGAAGTCGCGGATGTCGTAGCCGCCGTCGCGCAGCGGCGAGTCGTAGAACGGCGGCAGCCACAGGCAGTCGACGCCCAGCCATTGCAGGTAGTCGAGCCGCTCGATGAGGCCGCGCAGGTCGCCGCCGCCGTCCGACCCCGAGTCGTAGAACGCCCGGACCAGCACCTCGTAGAAGACCGCCCGCTGGAACCAGGTCCGGTCGGCCGGAAGCGCCCGGGCATGACCGAAGTCGTCGGCGCTCGGGTGCTCGACCACACCGTCCTCGGTGTGGCTGCCCTCGGCCGGATCGTGCTCGCTCGTCAACTCCATCGAGTGTTCCCCCTACCCCGTCTGCACGACGAAGATGTGCGCCGGCTCGACGTACGGGTCGATCCGGACCGCGTTGTACTGTCCCCACTCGTAGGACGCGCCGGTGATCTGGTCGACCACGGTGAAGCGGTCGTGCCAGTCCAGGCCCAGCGCCGGCATGTCCAGAGTGGTGTTGCCCCACTGCACGTTGCTCGAGTCGAACGAGCAGATGACCAGGACGGTGTTGCCGGTGTCCGGGTCACGCTTGGAGAAGCAGAGCAGCGAACCGTTGTCGATCTCGTGGAAGCGCAGGTTGCGCAGCCAGTGCAGAGCCGGGTTCTCGTCGCGGATCCGGTTCAGCCGCTTCAGGTACGGCGCCAGCGAGCGGCCGGCCCGCTCGGCGGCCGCCCAGTCGCGCGGCTTCAGCTCGAACTTCTCGTTGTCGATGTACTCCTCGGCGCCCGGCCGGGCGACGTGCTCGAACAGCTCGTACCCGGAGTAGAGACCCCAGGAGGGGGTGAGCATCGAGGCCAGCACCGCCCGGATCTTGAACATCGGCGGGCCGCCGTGCTGCAGCGACTCGTGCAGGATGTCCGGCGTGTTCGGCCAGAAGTTCGGCCGCATCCAGTCGATCGTGGTGAGCAGCTGCTCCATGTACTCGCGCATCTCGGCCGCGGTGGTCCGCCAGGTGAAGTACGTGTACGACTGGGTGAAACCGATCTTGCCGAGCCCGTTCATCATGGCCGGCCGGGTGAACGCCTCGGCCAGGAACAGCACGTCCGGGTCGGTCTCCTTCACCTTGGGGATCAGCCACTGCCAGAAGTTGACCGCCTTGGTGTGCGGGTTGTCCACCCGGAAGATCTTGATGCCGTTGTTCACCCAGTGCATCACCACGCGGTAGACCTCGTCGCGCAGCGCCCGGTAGTCGTTGTCCCAGTTGATCGGGTAGATGTCCTGGTACTTCTTGGGCGGGTTCTCGGCGTACGCGATGGAGCCGTCGGCGCGGGTGGTGAAGAACTCCGGGTGCTCGGTGACCCACGGGTGGTCCGGCGCGGCCTGCAGGGCGAGGTCCATGGCGACCTCCATGCCCAGCTCCTCGGCCTTCGCGATGAACGCCCTGAAGTCCTCCAGGGTGCCCAGCTGAGGGTGGATCGCGTCGTGGCCGCCCTCGTCCGAGCCGATCGCCCACGGCGAGCCGACGTCCTCCGGACGGGCGACCAGGGTGTTGTTACGGCCCTTGCGATTGATCTTTCCGATGGGATGGATCGGAGGGAGGTACACGACGTTGAAGCCCATGTCCGCGACGGCGGGCAGGCGCAGCGCGGCAGTGGCGAACGTGCCGTGCTTGATCGGAGTGGCGTCCGGGCCGACCTCGGCGCCCTCGGAACGGGGGAAGAACTCGTACCACGCCGAGTAGAGCGCACGCTTCCGGTCGACCCACAGCGCGAACGACCGCGTCGTGGTGACCAGCTGGCGCACCGGGTTGTGCCAGAGCAGCTCCTCCAGCTCCAGCGCCGGGGTCACCCGCGCGAACAGCGAACGCTGCTCGTCGCGCAGAGCGGCGGCGGCCTCCCGGACCCGCTCCTCGTCACCGGACGGCACGATCTTGGTGGCCAGGTCGAGCACCTCGGCGCCCTCGGCCAGATCGTTCGCGAGGTCCTCGGCGCCCTGTCCGGCGCCGATCTTCTTGACCACGGCGTCGCGCCACGTGCGGTACGGATCGTCGAAGGCCTCGACCGTGAACGTCCACCGGCCGACCTGGTCGGGCCGGATCGTGGCGTGCCACTTGTCCAGCCCCGGCTCGCCGGGGGTCATCCGGGTGAACGCCTGGGTGGCGCCGTCGGGACCACGCCATACCACGTTCACGCCGAGGGCGTGGTGACCTTCGCGATAGGACACCGCCGCAATCGGCACAAGCTCGCCGACCACCGCTTTCGCGGGGTAGCGGCCACCGGACACGGCCGGTGTCACGTCTTCGATGGGGAAGCGACCGGTCATGATCTCCACCGTAGTCAGAGGGGCGCGGGAGGACTGGGCGACCGGAAAAACCACCGCCGTCGTCCTATGACTTCTCCGCAGTGGAGGAAATGAAACCGGCCGCTAGCCGATGCGCTAAACCTACCGGAGCACGCTCAGCCGGACCCGGCGGGACGCGGCCGCGCGCCGCCGGAAAACACGACAAGTTCACCTGAACGCAACAGGCGTTCATCTCGCCACGCAAGTAACGGCGGAACCGGCCCCGCGAGCATTACCACGTTGCCGGCACGGCGTCCTCCAACACACCGGACCCGCCCGGCAGGGCCACATCCGCTACGGCCGGCCCGGCGGCGGCACATCGGTCTGATCGGCCGGCCACCAGATGCAACACCCGGCGGGGGTACGCGTGACGCGCGCACCCTCCGGCGCGGACCGGCCGGCTTGGTGCGGGGAGTGCCTCGGTTGCCGCTGGTTGCCATCGAGTGACCCGGCTCAAGACCGGGCCCGGGAACCCGAGCTATATCCCTGACGCGAGCCGGACACCGGTAAGCGCCTGAGGGAGGAGAGACTCGTGGCCGGACCGTCCACCGCACTGTCCCCGGTGATCGCCGCCAGCACCCACTGGCTGGCCCGCGCCTACCCCGGCGGGGACTCGAACACGGTGGCGCACACCCTGGCCGAGCTCCAGGCGCGGCAGGCGGTGACCGTCGCCGCATGGCTCCGCTACCCGACCGAGGTCGACGCGGCGCTGGTCGCGATCGCCGGGCCCGGCGGCTCCGCCCTGCTCGACTGGAAGGCCGGCAGCGAGCCGGACGACGAGTTCGCCGACGGCGAAGGATGGCGCACCTGGGTCGACGAGGTCGTCGTCAGCTGGGCGGCCTGCCTGCTCGCCGACCCGATGCTGGCCCGCCGTGGCGCCGACGCCGTGATCGCGGCCATGCCGGTCGGTGCGGACCCGCGCCCGCGGCCGCACCCGCGCCGCCCGGGTGGGCTGCCCACCGAATTCCGCCGGCTGCTGAACCCGGACGCCCGCGACCGCGACGCGGCGGCGCTGCTGCGCCACCCGGATCTGCTTGAGCCGATCGCGTCCATGCACCGCGACACCCTGCTGTACCTGCTGGACGCTGAGCAGGACCGGGCGCCGCTGGCCGCTTGAGCCTCCGCACCCCGTTCCGTCCCTGCCCTTGCTCAGCGGCGACTTCCGGCGCTGCCTGAGCGCTCGCTCACCCCTTCCGGCCGGATCCCGGTGCGCCGCGCGTTGTTCTGACGCGCCGGGACGGAAGGGGTGAGAGGCCGCAAGACCGATGCCACCCTGGTGTGTCCTCCTGGGCGTCGGTCTTGCGGCCTCTTTTCGTGCCGGGCGCCCGCGGCGGGGATCTGCGAGCCTCTCGGACGGGGGACGCCATCCCGTCGGCCGTCGACCACCGGCCCGGCTCAGGCCAGGCGTGCCGGGAAGCCGCCGGTAGCGATCGGCCCCCACGATTCGATCGTGATCCGGATCAGACATTTACCCTGGTCGAGCATGGCCCGGCGGTATTCGTCCCAGTCCGGATGCTCCCCGGAGATGCACCGGAAGTACTCCACCAGCGGCTCCACCGCCTCCGGCAGGTCGATCACCTCGGCGGTGCCGTCGACCTGGACCCACGGGCCGTTCCAGTCGCCGGAGAGCACGCAGAGCGACACCCGGGGGTCACGGCGGATGTTCGCCACCTTGGCCCGCTCGGGGTAGCTGGAGATGACTATGCGGCCCTCCGGGTCGACGCCGCACGTGTTCGGGGAGGACTGCGGGCGGCCGTCCTTGCGCGTGGTCATCAGGATCGCGTGGTGGCGCGGGCGCAGGAACTCGAGCAGCTGCTCTCGGTCGGCGCGGGTGTTGGTCGCGATGGTGCGCGCCATGGGTCGTACCCCCCTCAGTCTCGTGCGGCCTGGGCTGCCGCATCCACCTGGATCGCCCCCGGGTCCTGCGGACCGGGGCCGGCCGCCGCCTGTTCCGCGCTGACCGCGGCGCCGATGATGCCCGCGTTGTTGAGCAGCGTCGCGGCGACGATCGGGGTGCGCAGGTCGAGCAGCGGGAAGAATTTCTCGGACTTCTTGCTGACGCCGCCGCCGATGATGAACAGCCGCGGGGAGAGCAGGAACTCGACGTGGCGCAGGTAGCGCTCGACGCGGGGCGCCCACTGCTCCCAGCTCAGCTCCTCGGTCTCGCGGACCCGGTCGGAGGCGAGCAGCTCGGCGTCGCGGCCGTCGATCTCGAGGTGGCCGAGTTCGGTGTTGGGGATCAGCACGCCGTCCAGGAAGAGCGCGGTGCCGATGCCGGTGCCGAGCGTGACCATCATGATCAGGCCGGACTGGTCGCGGCCCGCGCCGAACGCCACCTCGGCGGCGCCGGCCGCGTCGGCGTCGTTGAGCACCGTCACCGGCAGGTCCAGACGGTCGCTGAACAGCTGCGCGGCGGGTGCCCGGACCCACGACTTGTCGACGTTCGCGGCGGTCAGCGTCACGCCGTCGACGACCACGCCGGGGAAGGTGATGCCGACGCGCTCCACGCCGTCGAACTTGCCGGCCACCTCGGCGACGGCCTCGACGACGCTGTCCACGTCGGCGGGCCGGGGGGTGGGGACGCGGAACCGCTCGTCGGTCAGCTCACCACGCACGGTGTCGACCGGCGCGCCTTTCACTCCGGAGCCACCGATGTCGATGCCGAGGATGCTCATCCGTCTTCCGTTCTTCCGCTGTAGGCCCGGCGGCGTTCACCGCGGTTGGTGTTTACCACGCCGGGGCGACAGTAAATCCTGCGCTCCTCGGTAACCCGGCGGCCGACCCCATAGGATGAAAGCGGTCGGTAGCTCCCGTATTCACGCATAGTCACTCATACTTTCGGCTGGTCGGGGTTCGGCTTCTCGACTAGCGTTGCCGCAAAGAACGGTCGCCGCGTGCGGGCACGGCTCTCTGCCCGCTGATGGAGGACCAGACCATGACCATCACCGAGATCAAACCAGCATCCCGCGCCGCCGAACTGCTCGACCTGATGGCGACGGCGCCCGCGGCGCAGCGGGCCCGGCTGCGGGACCGGGCGATCGAGGCATGGCTGCCGCTGGCACGCCACCTCGCCCACCGTTACTCCGGTCGCGGTGAACCCACCGACGACCTGATCCAGACCGCCACCGTCGGCCTCATCAAAGCGGTCGACAAGTTCGACCCGGAGCGCGGCGTCGACTTCGCCGGCTACGCGATCCCGACCATCATCGGCGAGATCAAGCGGCACTTCCGCGACCGCACCTGGTCCGTCCGGGTGCCCCGCCGCCTGCAGGAGCTGCGGCTGGCGATCACCGAGGCGAACAGCACGCTGACGCACACGCTCGGCCGGTCCCCGACGGTGCCGGACATCGCCACCCACCTCGGCATCGGCGAGGAGGAGGTGCTCGAGGGCCTGGAAGGCGCCCGGGCGTACAACGCCACCTCGCTGTCGACGCCGATCAGCGCGGACGGCACCACCGAGCTCGGCGACACGCTCGGCTACGACGACGTGGAGTTCGAGCTGGCCGAGACCCGGGTGGCGCTGGCGCCGGCGCTGGCCACCCTGGACGAGCGTGAGCAGCGGATCCTGACGCTGCGCTTCTACGGCAACCTGACCCAGTCGCAGATCGCCGACGAGATCGGCATCTCGCAGATGCACGTCTCGCGGCTGCTCACCAAGGCCCTCGTCAAGCTCCGCAAGCAGCTGTCCCACTAGCACTTCACCACAACCAACTCAGTGTGGGGACTTGGGGCTCGAATCTAGCCCCAAATCCCCACACCTGGTTCCCGGGTGTCCCCACGCGCCACCGGCCCCCCGGAGGGCGAGTGTCAGCGGGCGTCGGTGACCCGCCGGCGGGCGGGTGTCACTGGGCGCCGCTGGCCCGCCAGTTGAGCTGGACCAGCAGGTGCCGGGCCTGGTCGGCCACCTCGGCGTCGGCGATCACCGCGTACTGCGCCGCCTGCAGCGAACTGCGCGAGCTGAAGTCGCGCCGCCCACCGGTCGCCGCGTGCGCGATGGCGCCGAAGATCGCGCCCCACACCGCGCCGATCAGCACCGTGGTCAGGATCACCGGCAGCCAGCCCGAGTCGCTGAACAGCCCGAAGAGCAGGCCGATGAACAGACCGAACCAGGCGCCGCTGGCCGCACCGGCGAGCGCGGCCCGCCCGGTGGTCAGCCGGCCCAGCACGTTCTCCACCAGCCGCAGGTCGGTGCCGATGATCGCGGTGCGCTGGACCGGGAACTTGTTGTCGGAGAGGTAGTCGACCGCCTGCTGGGCGAGCGCGTAGTCGGGGTAGGAGCCCACCACGACCGTCGGGCCGGACGGGCTGTCCAGTCCGCCGGTCTTGGCGGGCAGGTCGGGAACACCGGCCGGGCCCGGGGGGACCGCGCCGGGGGTGCCGGCGGCCGGGTTGTCGGCGGGCTGTCCGGGGGTGGTGGTCATTTCTTGCCTCCCTGAGCGGGCCGGCCGGCGGGCGGTTCGACCGCGGTGAGCCGGACCCAGATGATGAACGCGCCGGCCACGACGGCGACGATGCACGCCGCGCCGGCGGAGAACGCGTACCGGCCGGACACGAAGTCCGGGACGGCGCGCTCGGACAGGGCCACGGCGAGCAGGCCGATCGAGCCCACCGCGGCGGTCACCCCGGCGGTGATCCCGAGGACCACCATCACCAGGCGGTTCGGCAGGTGCAGCGGGCGGGTGCCGCCGGCCAGCCGCAGGCGTACGCCCCACACCGCCAGCGATCCCCAGGCCAGCACGATCAGCACCGCGGCGATCGCGTCGCTGGGCCGGTGCCACTCGGCCCACACGGTGGCCACCGACACCACCGCCACGTAGCCGGCGCCGGCCAGCCCGACAGTGCCGCGCAGCGCCCGCGGGAAGACCAGCACCAGCACGAAGGCGACCGAGGCGGCGGCGGCGGTGTGCCCGCCCGGGAACGAGTTGGGCAGTGGGAAGCCGTCCAGGTCGGGCCGGGACAGCTCGTTCTTGAGCAGCTGGGCGGTGACGTTCGCGCCGATCACCGTGATCGCGGCGGCGATCGACAGGTCGAGGCGCCGGCGCAGCGCGCCGAACGCGAAGGCGAGCACGCAGACCAGGGCGAGGCTGACCAGCTGGGTCCCGTTGAGCGTACGGCTGAGGATCTCGGTGATCCGCGGATGGTCGACGTCGCCGCCCCGCATCGTCGCGGTGTCCACCGCCTGGCCCAGCGGCGTGCGGACGAAGAACAGATAGCTGCCGGCGGCCAGCGCGGCCGCCGTGACGGTCATCACCAGCGGCGAGATCGCGTGCCACATGCTTGCGCCGGTGGTGCTGCCGGCGGGTGCGGTGACCCGGGTGGGCTGTGGTGCGACGGCCGTCAACTCGTCCTCCAGTGCGACTGCTCGGTGATGTGGACACGCCTTTCCCCAAGACCCCGGAATCCAAGCACGCCGACCGCAACGGTTCCGCACCCGTTCGGGCTCCGCGGGCGCAACGCCCGGACCGGACCTTCGTACCGATGCCAATCGCCAACGAGGGGGACCTTTCCATGAGGCGCAGCACCCGACGACTGCTCACCGGCGCCCTGCTGGTGCTTGCCGCCGGGGCCGGGACCGGTGTGTCGCCGGCCGCGGCGTACGCGGCCGGCTCCGCGGCGACCATCGACGTCGGCAACACGGTGAAAGTCCGCTCGGCGCCGTCGCTGACCGCCAAGGTGGTCGGCTCGCTGCGGGACGGCCGACGGATCACCGTTGCCTGCTCGGTGCCGGGCCAGAAGGTCAAGGGCAAGGTGCGCACCACCGCCCGGTGGGACCGGCTGGCCGGCGGGGACTACGTCTCGCACGGCTACGTACGGACCAGCGCGAAGATCCCGGCGTGCGCGCCGGTGTCGGCCGCGGACCCGGTGAGGAAGAAGCCCGCCACGTTCGTGACCGGCCGGGTGCGCAGCGCCGACGGCGGGGTCAACGTCCGGTACGGCCCGTCGGCGCTGACCGGCGCGGTCCGCAAGGTGGCCAACGGGGCGGTCCTTCAGCTGTCCTGCGCGGTGCAGGGCGATCAGGTCAGCGGGACCGTCCGCACCACGGCACAGTGGGACCGGCTGACCGACGGACGGTACATCTCGCACGCGTACGTCGTCTCCGCAGTCCTTTCGGCCTGCCCACCGCCGGCCAGGCCGGCGCCCACCACGCCCGCGCCGGTCCAGACGCCGGCGCAGTTCATCGCAGCCGCGGTGCCCGGCGCTCAGCAGGGCTGGCGTCAGTACGGCGTCCCGCCGTCAGTGACCATCGCGCAGGCGATCCTGGAGTCCGGCTGGGGCCGCAGCGGCCTGTCCGCCACCGACCGCAACTACTTCGGGATCAAGTGCCAGGGCACGTACTACGGCCCGCACGCCACCGGCTGCCACGTCTACAAGACCAACGAGTGCACCAAGGCCGGCAGGTGCTTCGAGACCGCGGACGCGTTCCGCACCTACGCCACGATGGCCCGTTCGTTCCGTGACCACGGCCATTTCCTGCGGGCCAACAAGCGGTACACCCCGGCGTTCACGTACACCCGGGACGCCAACAAGTTCATCTGGACGGTCTGGAAGGCCGGGTACGCCACCGACCCGAAGTACTACACCAAGGTCACCGGGATCATGGCCACCTACGACCTGTATCGCTACGACACCTGGAAGTAACCCCGACGAGGGCGTTTTGCGGCATACGCTCCTCATGGTGGGGGGACGGGAGAACGGCGAGCGGCGGCCTGCGGGCCCGCTGCTCGCCGCTGCCGTCACAGCGGTCGGTCTGCTGATCACCGCGCTGGCGGCGACCGGGCTGCACGCGGCTCAGCGGGACAAGGCCGACCGGGTGATGGACCAGCGGCACGAGATGGCGCTCGCGGCGGTGGAGACCGAGATCGGCCGGTACCGCTTCCTGCTCGAGACCCTGGCCGCCGGCGCCTCCAGCCAGACGACGCTCACCTGGGACGACTTCGACATCGCCAGCGCGCCGCTGGAGGATGCCCGGCTGATCGGCGCGGCCGCCCTGGCGTTCGTCGTCCCGGTCCGCACCGACGACCTGGACACCGCCCAGCAGCAGTGGCGTGACCTCGGCGCCTCCGGCCTGGTGCTGCGGCCGTCGCCCGGGCACGACGAGCATTTCTTCACCGTGTACTCGCGGATCCTCAACGACTACGACGTGGCCGGCGTGCACGGCACCGACCTGGTGGAGTCGCCGGAGCTGACCGGCGCCCTCACCGAGGCCCGGCGGATCCGGCGCACCGCGGTCTCCGACGCGTACGTCCTGTTCCGGGACCGCAAGAAGCCGGCCGCCGAGCAGCAGCAGTCGTTCGTCTTCGCCGCGCCGGTGTGGACCCGCGCCAACACGCCTACGTTCCGCGGCTGGGCGGTGCTCGGGCTGCGCGGCCGCAGCTTCCTCTCCGGCATCCTCAGCACCACCAGCCAGGGCCACCTGTTCGGCACGCTGAGCATGGACAACAGCGACGGCAGCCGGGTCACCCTGGCCGACTGGTCGGTGGCCGGGGAACCGGACCTGGTCCGTACCTCGCAGTTCCAGGTCGGTGACCGGAGCTGGACGCTGAAGACCGAGGCCGACTCGGCCCGGCTGCCGGGCGCGGGCGGGCACCCGGCGATGATCGCGCTGATCGGCGGCTCGCTGCTCACCATGCTGGTGGCCTGGCTGGTGCATGTGCTGGCCACCGGGCGGTCCCGGGCCCGGGCGCAGGTCGAGGTGGCCACCGGGGAGCTGCGCGAGGCGGAGGCCGACAGCCGCCGTCAGGCCGGGTTGCTGGGTGCGGTGCTGACCAGCATCAGCGACGGCGTGGTCGTGGTGGACGACCGTGGCACGGTGTTGCTGCACAACCCGGCCGGACAGCGGCTGCACGGCGTCACCGAAGACGTCGACGACCCGGAGAAGTGGCAGGAGCACTACGGGGCGTACCGGCCGGACGGGGTCACGCCGCTGCCGATGGAGGAGATGCCGCTGATCCGGGCGCTGCAAGGCGAGCCGTCCGACGGCATCGAGGTGTTCATCCGCAACCCGGGCCGGCCGGAGGGGATGCTGCTCAGCGTCGACGGACGGCCGCTGGACCTGAGCGCCGGGCACCGCGGGGCGGTCGCGGTCTTCCGGGACATCACCGAGCTGCGCCGCTACGAGACCGACCTGACGATCTTCGCGGGCGTGGTGGCCCACGATCTCAAGGCGCCGCTGTCGGTGGCCCGCGGGCACGCCGAGCTGGCCCTGGAGGATCTGGCCGGCGAGCTGGTCGCGGCGGCCGAGGCCCGGGACTCGGTGCGGCGGGTGGTGCAGGCGGTCGACCGGATGGACGCCCTGATCGAGACGCTCCTGGCGTACACCACCGCGCGCCACGCGCCGCTGCGGTTGATCTCCGTCGACCTCGAGCCGCTGGTCCGTGAGGTGATCGAGGGGCGGATCGCCCACCTCGGCGGGGACGACCGCCCGGTGCCGCAGTGGTCGGTCGGCCCGCTGCCCGCGGTGCGGGCAGATCCGGACATGATGCGTCACGTGCTGGACAACCTGATCGGCAACGCCATCAAGTACATCCGCCCGGGCGGCGTTCCCCGGGTCGACGTGACCGGCGCCGCCGACGGGCCGGACCGGGTGCGGATCGAGGTGTCCGACGCCGGCATCGGCATCCCGGACGCCGAGAAGCCGCGCGTCTTCGAGTCGTTCCACCGCACCGAGCAGGCCGCCGGGTACGCCGGGACCGGCCTCGGCCTGGCGATCTGCCGGCGCATCGTGGAACGCCACGGCGGCGAGATCGGCGTGTCCGACAACCCGGGCGGAGGCACCCGGTTCCACTTCACGTTGCCCGCCGCCTCCGCCGCGCCGTCCGAGGAGGACATCATGAAGAGCACCGATGAGGATCAGGCCGTCCAGGAGGCGCTGGAGCGCGCCCTCGCCGAGCGCGCCGCCATCGTGGAGGCCGCCCAGCTGCCCGGCCTGAGCGTGCCGGGCGTGCCGGGCGGGCCCGCTGTCGCAGAGCCGGACCGGACCGGATCAGGGAAGCAGCGTAGCGATCAGCGCCAGTAGCTGGGCCGGCACGAACGGCTTCAGCAGCGTCGCAGAGGCGCCCGCGTCCTCGGCCCGCCCGTCGCCGGGCATCAGCGAGCCGCTGGCCACCACGACCGGGATGTGCCGCAGGTCCGCGTCGGCCCGGATGGCCCGGCACAGGTCCAGGCCGGTCATGTTCGGCATGTCGACGTCCGTGACCACCAGGTCCGGCCGGTGCTCGCGGATCGCCGCCAGCGCCGCCAGGCCGTCGGCCGCGGCCACCACGCGGTGCCCGGCCCGCTCCAGCGAGCGTTTCAGCACGTACCGGATGTCGTCATGGTCCTCCGCGACAACGATCACCGTTGACCTCGTCTCCTCGTGTTTTCACTCGCCTATCGATCCAGGCGGCCATCGGGACACGGGGCGGCGTTAATCACCAGGCGATCCGGTGCGGATCCGCCTATCCTTGCTGCGCCATGTCGATAACGCCTGCCACCCAGTTGCGCGATCAGATCGCCGAGTTGCTGCCGCGCGACGAGCGGCGGCTCCAGCGCCGCCTCGACGGAACCCGGCGGATCCGCGACGACGCCGCCCGGTCCGCCGCGCTCGCCGAGATCGCGGCCGAGGTCGAGACGGCGCGAGGGCGGCTGGCGAGCCGTCTGGCGAGCGTGCCGCGCGTCGTCTATCCGGAGGCGCTGCCGGTCAGCGCCCGCAAGGACGACATCGCCGCGGCCATCCGCGACCACCAGGTCGTCGTGGTCGCCGGCGAGACCGGCTCCGGCAAGACCACCCAGATCCCCAAGATCTGCGTGGAGCTGGGCCGGGGCGTCCGCGGGCAGATCGGGCACACCCAGCCGCGCCGGATCGCCGCCCGCACCGTGGCCGAGCGGATCGCCGAGGAGCTGGACCGGCCGCTCGGCTCGACAGTGGGTTACAAGGTGCGGTTCACCGACCAGGTGAGCGACGACACCATGATCAAGGTGATGACCGACGGCATCCTGCTGGCCGAGATCCAGAACGACCGGATGCTGCGCCGTTACGACACGCTGATCATCGACGAGGCGCACGAGCGCAGCCTCAACATCGACTTCATCCTCGGCTATCTGCGGGAGCTGCTGGCCAAGCGCCCCGACCTCAAGCTGATCATCACGTCGGCGACCATCGAGACGGAGCGGTTCGCGTCGCACTTCGCGGACGCGGCCGGCAAGCCGGCCCCGGTGATCGAGGTGTCCGGCCGCACCTACCCGGTCGAGGTGCGGTACAGACCACTGGTCACGACCACCCTGGTCGACGACGACGAGATCCGCGAGGAGCCGATCGACCAGATCGACGGCATCGCCGCGGCCGTCGACGAGCTGCCCCGCGACGGCGACATCCTGGTCTTCCTCTCCGGGGAGCGGGAGATCCGGGACACCGCCGACGCGCTGACCAAGCGGGACCTGCGCAACACCGAGATCGTGCCGCTGTACGGCCGGCTCTCCGCGGCCGAGCAGCACAAGGTCTTCGAACGGCACACCGGCCGCCGGGTCGTGCTGGCCACCAACGTCGCCGAGACGTCGCTGACCGTCCCCGGCATCCGCTACGTGATCGACCCCGGCACCGCCCGGATCAGCCGCTACTCGCACCGCCTCAAGGTCCAGCGGCTGCCGATCGAGCCGGTCTCCCAGGCCAGCGCCAACCAGCGCAAGGGCCGATGCGGGCGCACCTCGGACGGCATCTGCGTCCGGCTCTACTCGGAGGAGGACTTCGAGCAACGGCCCGAGTTCACCGAGCCGGAGATTCTGCGCACCAACCTGGCCAGTGTCATCCTGCAGATGACCAACCTGGGCCTGGGCGACCTGCAGCGGTTCCCGTTCATCGACCCGCCGGACCGGCGGCACATCACCGACGGCATCAAGCTGCTGGAGGAGCTCGGCGCGCTCGACGACCGCAAGCTCACCCCGATGGGACGCCAGCTCGCCCAGCTGCCGGTCGACCCGCGGCTGGCCCGCATGGTGATCGAGGCGGACCGGCAGGAGTGCGTCGCCGAGGTCATGGTGATCACCGCCGCGCTGTCGATCCAGGACCCGCGCGAGCGCCCCGCCGACAGACAGCAGCAGGCCGACGAGAAGCACGCCCGGTTCACCGACAAGGAATCCGACTTCTTCACGTTCCTCAACCTGTGGCGCTATCTGCGCGAGAAACAGCAGGAACTGTCCGGCAACCAGTTCCGGCGCCTCTGCCGGGCAGAATTCCTGAACTATCTGCGGGTCCGCGAATGGCAGGACATCTACGCGCAGCTGAAGCAGGTGGCCCGTACCCTCGATCTGGCCGTGAAAGAGGACTGGGAAGCCGGTGTCGCGGCACAGCCGGTGCACACCGCCCTGCTCGCGGGTCTGCTCAGCCACATCGGCATGAAGGACCAGGAGAAGCGCGAATATCTCGGTGCCCGCGGCGCGAAGTTCGCCGTCTTCCCCGGCTCGGCGCTGTTCAAGCGGCAGCCGAAATGGCTGATGTCCGCCGAACTCGTCGAGACCAGCCGGCTCTGGGCCCGGGTCAACGCGCGGATCGAGCCGGAGTGGGCCGAGAAACTCGCCCCGCACCTGGTCAAGCACAGTTACAGCGAACCGCACTGGGACCGCAGGATGGGCGCCGTGATGGCCTTCGAGAAGGTCACGCTGTACGGCCTGCCGATCGTCCCGCGCCGCCGCGTCGGTTACGGAAAAGTGGATCCCGTCGTCTCCCGGGAGCTTTTCATCAGGCACGCCCTGGTCGAGGGCGACTGGGAGACCCACCACACGTTCTTCGACGCCAACAACCGGTTGCTGAAGCAGATCACCGAGATCGAGAACAGGGCCCGGCGGCGCGACATCGCGGTCGACGACGAGACGGTGTACGCCCTCTACGACGCCCGCATTCCCGCGGAAGTCGTCTCCGCCCGCCATTTCGACGGCTGGTGGAAGAAGGCCCGCCATTCCCAGCCCGGCCTGTTGACGTTCACCCGTGACGACGTGGTCAACGCCGGCCGGGACACCGTCGACCCGAACGCCTTCCCGGACGCCTGGCTCGCCAACGGCATCAAACTGCCGCTCTCCTACGAGTTCGAGCCCGGCCGGCCGGGCGACGGCGTGACCGTGCGGATCCCGCTGGAGATCCTCAACAAGGTCGACGCCGACGACTTCGGCTGGTCGGTGCCGGGCTTCCGCAAGGACGTCGTGATCGCGCTGATCCGCGCCCTGCCGAAACAGTTGCGCACCAGCTTCGTCCCCGTCCCCGACTGGGCCGAGGCGGTCCTCGACCGGGTGCCGGCCCGCCGCGGCCCGCTGCCCGACGCCATCGGCAACGAGCTGCGGCGCCTCACCGGCACCGTGGTGCCCCGCGACGCCTGGCGCCCCGACCAGGTGCCCGAGCACCTGCGGATGAACTTCCGGGTCGTCAACGAGGCCGGCGAGATCGTCGCCGAGGGCCGTGACCTCGACGTGCTGCGCCGGCAGTTGGCCCCGAAGGTGCAGGCCACCATCTCCCGGGCGGCCGGCGACCTGGAACGCCGCGGCATCACCACCAACGACTTCGGCGTCCTGCCGCGGCGCATCGAGCAGGTGCGCGGCGGTTATCAGGTCAACGTCTGGCCCGCCCTGGTCGACGAGGGCGTCAGCGTGGCGATCCGGGTCTTCGAGACGGAGGCCGAGCAGCGCCTCGCGATGGCCGCCGGCACCCGCCGGCTGCTGCTGCTCACGCTGCCGCCGGCCGCGCGCTACCTGCAGGGGCGCCTCGACAACCGGGCCAAGCTGGAACTCTCCCGCGCCAACCCGTACCGCTCGGTGGCGGATCTCCTCGACGACTGCGCGGGCGCCGCGATCGACCGGCTCATCGCCGACGCCGGCGGCCCGGTCTGGTCGTCCGTCGAGTTCGCCTCGCTGCGCGACACCGTCCGCCAGGACCTCGTCGACGCCACCGCCAACGTCGTCACCCAGGTCCAGGCGGTTCTCGCCGGCGCCTACGAGGTCGACCAGCGCCTGCGCACCCTGCGTGACCCGGCCCTGCTGCCCGCGCTCGCCGACATCAGACAGCAGCTCAAGGGCCTGGTCCACCCCGGGTTCGTCACCGGGGCGGGCTGGCGTCAGCTGCACCAGATGCCGCGCTACCTGCGTGGCATCCTGCACCGGCTGGACCGCCTCGGCGGCAGCGTGGCCCGCGACCGCCAGCTCACCACCCAGATCCACGAGATCGAGTCGGAGTACCGCGAGCTGCGCGCGGAGGCGGCGCCGGGTGGTCCGGCGGAGGAGGGACTGCGGGAGATCCGCTGGATGATCGAGGAACTGCGGATCAACTACTTCGCCCAGGCATTGGGTACGGCCTACCCGATCTCCGACAAGCGGATCTACAAGGCGATGGACGCGCTGCCGCTCTGAGTCACCCGATCGGCTGGACCTTTCCCCGTCGGGGCCGCTTCCCGGGCGTCTTCTTCCTCGTGCCCCTCGACGGCCTTTTCCGCTGCTGAAAGGGTGCGGAGGGTGCCGGCCGGTAGCGACCGTGGTGTGCCCGGTGGCGCTTGGGGTGCCGTTCGGTTACGCCCCTGTCCCGGGTGCCGGGCGCCCTCTAGCGTCTTCCGCATGACGAACGAGAACCTCGCTTTCGCCCCGATCGCCGTCGCCGCCGCCCGCCCGGCCGCCGCGTACCTCGACGAGATGATGGCGCGCGTGGGTGTCGACGGCCTGGCCGCCGCGTTCGCCGAGCCCGCCCTGCTGGCCCGGATCGACCAGCACGCCGCCGCCGTCCGTGACGCCCTGCACGCCGCCGGCCGCATCGCCGACGCCGACGGTCTGGCCGCTTATGCCCGGTCCATCGCGGCCGGCGCTGTCCGGATGAGCCGGCCGATCCCCGAGCCGGGTGCCGCGCCCGTCACCGTCGCCGGGTGGATGACGGCCGAGTGGCCGCTCGTCCGCCTGGCGGCCGTGTGCTTGCTCGCCGAGGCTGCCGGACTGCTCTGACCGTTTCTCGATGTGAACGGCGTGCCCGGCCTCGGCCGGGTGCGCCGTTCCGCTTTCGGCGATCCGCTCCCCATATGGTCGACTTCGGGGTGGCGGATTAGGGGACAAAGGGAACTTTAGGTCATATTCTTCTCATGAAGATCTCCAGGCTCTCCCTCCTCGCCCTCGTGGCCGCGCCCGCGATGGCCGCGCCGCTGCCGGCCGCACCGGCGATGGCCGCCCCCGCGGTGCCCACCCCGCCCGCGCTGGTGGCCCGCTACAACTTCGACGGCGGCGCCGTCGGCGGCCGGATCGCCGAACTGTCCGGGCGGGGCACCGCCCTCACGGTCCGCGCGGCCAGCAACGGCCTCATCTCGTTCGTGGCGCAGGGCGCCGGACGGTACGCGGCGTTCCCGGCACCCTGCTCGGCGACCGCGCCGGTCTGCGCGCGGGCCCTGCTCGAAGCGCCCGATGACGCGGACCTGGACCCGGGCACCCGCAACTTCCGGTGGGCGGCCGCCGTCCGGCTGACCCGGGCGCAGCTCACCGGCTCGGCGAACGTGCTGCAGAAGGGTGTCGCCACCACGGACAGCCAGTGGAAGCTGCAGATCGGCGGCCCGACCGGCCGGGCCCAGTGCGTGATGGTCGCCAAGGGCAGCGGGCAGACGTTCAGCGCGCTCTCCGCCCGCCCGGTCATCGACGGCGCGTGGCACCGGGTGGTCTGCCAGCGGGCCGGCACCACGCTGACCGTGTCGGTGGACGGGGTGCCGGGGGAGCGGGTCACTGTTCCGGCCACCATGTCGGTGGACAACAACCTCCCGCTGCGGGTCGGGGGGCCGAACTTCGCCCGCAGCGCCGACATGTACCACGGCCAGGTCGACGACGTGTACGCCCAGCTCGGCTGACCCGTCCGCGGCGTCGACGCACGGCGCGGCCGGTCCGTCTTGGGTCGTTCCGACTGCGGCGAACCAGCCCGGGGCGGCGAGCCAGCCGGGGCGGCGAGCCCGCCCGCACGGGCCTTGCCGGCGCGCGTTGAGCTTGACCGGCGCACAGCGAACGGCCCCGGTGCTTCGTGAGGAAGCACCGGGGCCGAGCCGCGTGCCGGGCCGGCTCGCAGGGCTGTCTTGCGCTCGGGCGGACAGCTCTGGCGCCGGCCAGGTCGTGCCGGGCTGTCCCGCCGTCTTTGCCTCGCGGGCGAACGGCCCGGCCCGGTGGTCCGGCTCCGGGCCGGACGTGGCCTAGCTGCGGCGGAAGGCGTAACTGCGGCCCCCGGCAGCGCCGGCCGCGCGGCCCGACCGGGCTCGGCCGGAGCGTTCGCGGGCGGCCTGGCGGCTGTCGCGGGCGCCGTGGTGGCCGGCGTCGGCGGCTGTCGCGGGCGTGTCCTGCGACCCACCCGCTCCGGCCGGGCGCTGGAGCGCGGCGGCGATGTCGCGGCGGGCGATGTCGTCGAGGTTGAGGTTTACGGTGAAAGGCTTGGCAGGCATGTCGTGACCTCCAGACGGCTCCGGGGGAGCGCGGCGAAGTGGATGAGCCGACGACGGGAACCGCGGGACCGGGCCTGCGGACAGCAGACCCGCCTCGAACGTGGTGAACGCGATGGCACCCGGACCTCGGTCGGCCATGGACGGGCAGACCTGGGAGGACACGCCACTCCGCGGCGGGCACGAGGGCCGGCGGGGGCGGATCCGGGAATCATCACAGCATGGCGCCAACGGTAGACAACTCCGGTGGACCCGCCAACTCATTTATTCAGCCGTCAGAGACGGCGGCGGGGAGAGGGGCCGGCGGGGGAGCGGCGGCTAGCAGGATGGCCGCCGGGAGGGTGGCGTGACGCTGCCTGAAGGCGTGCCCGACGGGCCCGTGCCGCGCGCGGACGGGGCAGGGCCGGGACTGACGGCGCGGGGCCGGGACGGACGGCGCGGGGCAGGGCGGACGGCGCGGGGCAGGGTGGGTCAGTCGGACTGGGCGATGCGGGACGTCGCGGTGTCCAGCATGGCGATCGCCGCCGGGAAGTCGACCAGCTGATCACGGATCAGGCGCAACCCGGCCCGCAACGCGGCGAGCGGAACCCCACGGGCCGCCAGAACCTCGGCGGTCCAGTCGATGAAGTCGGTGAAGATCTGGTCCTCGCTCACGTACAGCGCGGCGGCCAGGAAATCGACGATGTGGCCGAGGTCCTCGGCGGTGGCCTCCAGCTGCCCGTGGTCGTAGTGGTGGGCCACCGGATAGGCCGCGGCCAGCCTGCCCATCGCTGTGGTGATCAGCTGGGGGCGGGAGCGGACGAGGTGCGTGTATTCCTCGTCGCCGAGGAAGCTGTCGGCGTCCAGGAACGGGACGTCCGGCACGTACGGCGGGGGCCAGTCGGTGGCGAGCCGGGTGACCGCCTCCTCGCCGGTGGCGGCCCACGCGTCGGCGCCGAGGCGCTGGGCGTACCGGCCGTCGGGGCCGAAGCCGCGGCCGCCGGCGATCACCGGGACACCGGCGGCCCGGCAGGCCGTGATGGCGGCGTGCGCGCGGGGCAGCCGGATCGGGATCATGCAGCTGAGCGCGACCGCGTCCGGGCCGGTCTGGTGCAGGTGGGTGATCAGGTGCCGGCCGGGCACGCTGGCGCCGAGGAAGTCGACCCGCCAGCCGTCGAGGCGCAGCAGCTCGGCCAGCATCCGGGCGGGCAGGCCGTGCCATTCGCCGTCCACGCAGGCGAGGGTGATCCGGCCGCGGGTCGGGCGGGTCGTGGTCCGGCCGCCGACCACGGCGAGGGCGCGTTCGCTGACCGCGGTGGCGGCGTGTTCCCGGGCGACCGACCAGTCGTTGGCGGCCCACAGTTCGCCGACCCGGGCCTGGCTGGGCGCGATCAGGTCGATGATGATGCGCTGTGGTGGTGTGCCGTTGTCGAGCAGCTCGTTGACCAGGTCGGACGCGCCGCGTTCGTCGCCGTCGCCGATCAGGCTCAGGTAGTGGTCGGCGAGGCGCGGGTCGGCGAGCGACAGCGGCTGGGTGGGCGCGCTCATGATCGCGCCCTCGTGCGCCGGCTGCCGTGCTGGGCGGAGATCATGAACGGCGAGGTGGCGGGCGCGCCGCCGCCGCGCAGGCTGAGCGGCGTCCGGCTGGGCGCACGGACCGCGAGCATCGCGATGTCGTCCTGGGCGCCGCCGTTCACCCAGTCGGAGACCAGCTGCCGGATGCGTTCCACGACGACCGCGCCGGGCATGCCCCGGCTCTCGGTGAGCGCCTGCCACAGGCGTGCCTCGCCGAACTGCTCGGCGCCGGTGGGGCCGCCGCGCGCCTCGGTGAGGCCGTCGCTGTAGAGCAGGCACAGCTCGCCGGCTGCCAGCTCGACGGTCGCCGGGCGCACCACGGTGCCGCGCATGACGCCGATCAGCGTCCCGCTGGTCGGCACCTCCTCGACCGTGCCGTCGTTGCGCAGCACCAGCGGCGCCGGGTGGCCGCCGCTGGCCAGCACGAGCCGGACCCGGCCGTGGTCGATCCGGCTGACCGAGCCGACCACCATCGTGACGAACCGGTGCTGCCCGCCGGACTGGAGCAGCGCCTCGTTGAGGACCCGCAGCATCGCCTCCGGGCCGGCCTGCACCAGGCGCAACGCGCGCAGCGTCTGGCGTACCTTCCCGGTCAGCACCGCGGCCTCCGGGCCGCTGCCGCAGACGTCGCCGAGCGCGATCACCGTGTCGGTGCTGTCCCCGGCCGGGCCGAAGACGTCGTAGAAGTCGCCGCCGATCCGCAGCGTGCCGCGGGCGGCCTGGTAGGAGCCGGTCAGCTCGAAGCCTTCCGGTGACGGCAGCTCCGGCGGCAGCAGGTCGGCCTGCAGCACCGCGGTGGTGTCCACCTGCTCGCGGTAGAGCATGGCGGCCGCGATGGCGGCGCCGGCGCGGGCCGCGAAGACCCGGGCGAGCAGTTCGTCCTCCTCGGCGAACACGGCGCCGGGGCCGTAGCGGGCGAGGACCAGCGCGCCGGCCGGTTCGGCGTTGCCGGGCAGCGGCACGACCAGCAGGGCGCCGACCGGGCCGAGGTCGTCGGGGAACAGCCACTCCGGCGCCTGCGTGGCGTCCAGCCAGCGGCTCGGGATCGGCGGGAACCCGCCGAGCGCCTCCACCAGGCCGGGCACGTCGTCCAGCCGGGTCTGGCGCAGGATGCCGTCCTCGACGCCGCGGTTCAGGACGAGCCGGGCCCAGGAACTCTGCCGCCGGCTGGACGGCAGGATCACCACGGCGGCGTCGGCCAGGTGCGCCACGGCCAGTTCCACGGTGGTACGCATGCAGCGGCGCACGTTCAGGGAAGAGGACAACCGGCGTCCCGCCTCGGCGAGGAACGCGGTGCGGGACCGCTCCACCTCCAGGGCGGCGGCCCGCTCGTTCTCCTCGGTGTGGTCGCGCAGGAACCAGGCGTAGTGGCCCTCGTCCAGGTCGCGGCGCATGCCGTAGAAGTGCCGTCCCTCGTGGTGCCACTGGAACGAGTCGGCGTTCTCCGCGGTCGCCCGGCTGAGGGCGGGCAGGGGCACGGTGGCGAGGTCGTGGTTCGGCTGCAGGCCGGGGACCAGCCTCCGCGCTGTCGCGTTGGCCATCACGACGCGGTGGTCGTCAGCCGCGCACAGCAGCATGGCTTCGGTCGAGGCCTCGAACACGGCCCGGAGCAGGGCCGGAGCGGGCGTGACCGGGACCGTAGGCGCCAGCGGCTCGCCGGCACCCGCCGGCGTACGCGCTGTCATCATGGCCTCCTGTCTCTCCCCGCCGATGTTCGTCACGAACCGTAGGTATCGCACCACAGCCTACGGCGTCCGGCCGCGGATCGGGCGGGCCGCAGTTGGTGATCTTGGGATCAACCGTCCAGATCGACCACGATCGGGGCGTGGTCGGAGGGGCCCTTGCCCTTGCGCGCCTCCCGGTCGACCACGGCATCCTTGACCCGCGCCGTGACGTCGGCGCTGGCGTACACCAGGTCGATCCGCATGCCCTTGTTCTGGTGGAACATCCCGGCGCGGTAATCCCAATAGGTGAACGGGTGGTCGCCCTTCATCGGGCGGGCCGGCACGTCGGTGAGCCCGAGGTCGCGGATGGCCGCGAGCGCGGCTCGTTCCGGCGGCGTGACGTGCGTGGAGCCGGTGAACACCGACCGGTCCCAGACGTCCGCGTCGGTGGGCGCGACGTTGTAGTCGCCGGCCACCACCAGCGGCCCGGCGGCCAGGTCCGGCACGAGCGCGTCGCGCAGGGCGGCGAGCCAGGCCAGTTTGTACGCGTAGTGCGGGTCATCGGGCGTGCGGCCGTTCGGCACGTACACCGACATGAACCGGATGCCGCCGCACCGGGCGCTGATCGCCCGTGCCTCGGGGTCCGGATAGCCGGGCTCGCCGTCGAAGCCGCGGCGCACGTCGTCGAGGCCCACCCGGGAGAGCAGGGCGACCCCGTTCCAGCGGCCCTGCCCGTACGCCGCGGTGGCGTAGCCGAGTTCGGCGACCTCCTGCTCCGGGAAGCCGCCCTCGGCGACCTTGGTCTCCTGCAGGCAGACGACGTCCGGGGAGGTGCCGGCGAGCCAGTCGAGCAGGCGGGGCAGCCGGGCCTTGACCGAGTTGACGTTCCACGTGGCGAAGCGCATCCGCCCAGATTGCCGCATCCGGGGCCGGAACGCCGGACCGGCGCGCGTCAGCGGCGGCGGGTGGCGGCCAGCAGGGCGGCGCCGAGGCCGCAGGCCAGCACCATCAGCAGGGCGATCGCCCAGAGCGGACCCGACTCGACACCGATCAGAGCTGCCATGCCTTGCGCCTTTCCCCACCCGGACGGTGATCTGAACACTGGGACCTGGTGTGACGTGGCTTACCCACCCAGATTACGCGAGCGAATAATGCCGGAGTTGCCCTCGCGGCGCCAGTGCTCCTGACAGGTTTGTCATCGAGACAGGCAACGCGCACGGGGGCGACGATGCGAGTGGAAGTGCTGCCGGTGCTGCCGGCGGAGATGCTGGACGAGGCCTGGGACTTCTACCGGGAGACCTTCGACGAGCTGCGGTACCTGGCGGCCAACCGGCATCTGCTCTACCGGGACGAGTTCGACGACCTGATGACCGACGAGCGGGCCGACAAGTACGTCGGGCTCGACGGCGAGGGCACGGTGGTCGGGCTGGGCGTGATGACCACCGACCTGGACTCGGTGTCGCTGATCTCGCCGGAGTACTTCGAGTACCACTGGCCCGAGCTGTACGCCCAGCGGCGGCTCTTCTACGTGGTGTTCGTCGGCGCCCGCAAGGGCGCCCGTGGCTCCGGTGTGTTCATCGCGCTGTTGCGGGCCATGTACGCGGCGATCGGCGCGGCCGAGGGCCGGGTGTTCGTCGACATCTGCTCGTTCAACGAGGAGCGGCACGCGCTGCCCCGCATGATCGCGATGATCCTGGGCCGGGTGGCCGGGCGGGCCCAGCCGACCCGCCTGGACGCCCAGTCGTTCTGGATGTACGAGTTCCCGAAGCCCAACATGCCGATCCGCGACGAACGCCGCACCGGCTTCCGGGAGCGCCGCCCGGGCCAGCCCGAGCGCCGCTCCCACCTGCGCGACCGCACCTGACCGCAGAACAGTGTGGGGAGTTGCGGTGCGCAGCGAACCCGAACTCCCCACACCGGGTGGGCCGGTCAGTACGGGCGGCGGATGCGGCGCGCCTCGGCCGCCTCGCTCTCGGCGATCTGGGCGGCCGCCACCGCGCTGCGCGCCCACCGTTCCGCGAACTCCGCCGCCGGCACCGCCGCGCCCCACAGCCAGCCCTGCCCGTTCACCACACCGACCGCGTACAGCGCCTCCCGCTGCAACGGGGTCTCGACGCCCTCGGCGATCACGCTGAGCCCGAGCGCGTGGCTCATCGCCACCACCGCGCGGACGATCTCGTCGTCCTCGACGTTGACGCCGAGCCCGGTCACGAACGACCGGTCGATCTTCACGCCGGTGACCGGGAAGCGGCGCAGGTACCCGAGCGCGGAGAAGCCGGTGCCGAAGTCGTCGACGAGCAGTTTCACGCCGAGCTCGCGCAGCTCGAAGAGAACCCGGGAGGTGACGCTGGAACCGTCCACCATCACCGACTCGGTCATCTCCAGGGCCACACACTGCGCCGGCACGCCGTAGCGCAGCATCTCGCCGGAGACGATCAGCGGCAGCTCCGGGTCGGTGAGCTGGCGCGGCGACACGTTGATGGACAGGTAGAAGTCGTCACTGACCACGCCTTCGGAGCGCCACACGCCGAGCTGTCGCAGCGCCTCCTTGCGTACCCAGGTGCCGATGCTGCCGATCAGGCCGGCGTCCTCGGCGATCGGGATGAAGGTCATCGGCGGGATCGCGCCGCGTTCCGGGTGCATCCAGCGGACCAGGGCCTCGGCGCCGACCGGGACGCCGGTCTCCAGGCGCACGATCGGCTGGTACGCCACATGCAGCTGGTCGTCGGCGAGGGCCGCCCGCAGCGCCACCTCGAGCTCGATGCGCTCGCGGACCTGGGCGTGCATCGAGGTGTCGAAGATGGTGGAACGGCCCGGTCCCTCGCCCTTGGCCCGGTACATCGCGGTGTCGGCGTCACGCATCAGGGCCTCGGCGGTGACCGCGGCGCGGGCCACGTCGCCGGCCGCGTGCGCGATGCCGATCGACGCGCTGATCACGACCTCGGTGTCGCGAACCGGGAAGGCGCGGGTGAAGCAGCCGCGGATGTCGTCGACCAGGCGCAGCGCCGCGCCCTTCTCGCCGACGAAGGTGAGCAGGAACTCGTCGCCGCCGACCCGGGCCACCGGGATGCTGTGCGGCACCGCGGCGCGCAGCCGGCGGCCGACCTCGATCACCAGCTGGTCACCGGTGTCGTGGCCCCAGGAGTCGTTGACCCACTTGAAGCCGTCCAGGTCGAGCATGTAGACCCAGACCCGGTCGTGCCCCTCCGGCTCGGCCACGGTGACCAGGCGCTCGATCTCGGCCGACATGGACACCCGGTTCGGCAGCCCGGTGAGCGGGTCGTGGGTGGCCTGGTGCTCGGAGTGCAGCTGGGCGGCGACCTGCGCCTGCACCGCCGAGGTGGCGCGCAGCAGGAGCAGCCCGACGATGGCCAGGCCGGCGATCGCGATCAGCACCCGTTCCACGGCGCCGCTCGCCCGATGGGTGACGAGGACGCCGAACGGCAGCACCAGCGCGGGCAGCAGCAGCGCCATGCGCCGCGCCGACCAGGCCTGCACCGGTGGCCGGGCGGCTCGGCTCAGCTCCACCACCGACGGGTGCAGCGCGGCCACCCCGAGCAGCGTGTACGCGAGCAGGAACGGCACGTTGAGCAGCGGCGACGCGTAGATCTTGCCGCTCACCCCGACGATGGCGTACGCCGCGTCGCCGACGAAGATCATGGCCATCGTGCCGGCCAGCGTGAACAGGCTCAGCGGCCAGGTCTTCGCGGTGAAGGTCAGGTTGACGATCAGCAGCAGCAGCATCACGTCGAGCAGCGGGTACGTGCCCTGGATCGCCGACAGCACGTCCGAGCGGCCCGGGATCCGGGCGGCGGGCAGGGCCAGCATCACGGTGCTGGTGACGCCGGTCGCCAGGCAGACGATCAGCCCGTCTATTATCGCGTGCCGGTCCAGGCTCTCCCGGCTGCGCAGCAGCATCGCCAGGAAGACGGCGAGCAGGACGTACCCGCTGAAGCTCGTGACGTCGGCCAGCAGCGGCCACGGCATGGGCAGCTCGGTGACGGTCGGCCGGATCACCACGCCGATCAGCAGCAGCAGCGCGGCCCCGCAGACCAGCAGCCATGCGGTGGTCGGCTGGGCGCCCCAGCGGCGGGGACCGGCGTAGCACGCCACCACGACGGCGACGCCGAGCAGCAGGAAACTCACCGTGCCGGTCGCCGACGTCGAGAACAGCGTGTAGAGGACGGTGGCCAGGACGCCGCCGGCGGCCATGACTTGCCAGAGCCGCCGGGCGACCGGGGGCGGAAGGGCGGACCGCACCGGGCATTCCTCCCGTTGTACCCGAAACCTATGTCGGGATCAACGGTAGCAATCCGGGCACCTCGCCATGTTGCGCTTTCGGGATACTTCGGTGCCCGGCCCGGCCGGGACGCGCGTCAGCGATAAGTGGTTCGTGCGGGCTTCCCGGGTGGGGGTACCCGGCGGGACGGGACGCGCGCGGCATGCACGAAGACGGCCGGCACGGTCCCCCGGTGCAGCACCTCTGCGGCCACCCGGCCCAGATGTGTCCCGGCCCGGGAGCCACGGGGGCCCAGCACCACCAGGGCGGCCCGGCCGGCCGCGCGGGGCAGGACGTCGGCGGCGGATCCCGTGAGAACGTGACGCTTCACGCGTACCCTCGAAGTCTCCGGCACCGCCGCCAGCATCTCGTCGAGCAGGCGTTCCGCGGCAGTCTCGCCGCCCTCGGGGGTGATGTGCACGGCGTGCACCGCGTTGCCCAGCCGGACCGCCTCCTCGGCCGCGAAGCGCAGCGCGAGCACCGCATAGGCCGAGCCGTCGAGCGCCGCCAGCACCGGCCCGGACGGCGGCCGGGGGCAGCGGGTGACCGCGACCGGGCACCAGGCCCGGGCCGCCACCTCGATCACCGGCGAGCCGGGCGGCAGCCGGCCGGCGCCCACGACGAGCAGGACAGCGCGGCGGCTGAGCCGCAACAACTCCCGGACCGGCGGCCCATCCACGAGTTGACCGCGCGCGCGGACGCCGGGTGTGGAACGCTGGGCGGTGGCGACCGCCTCCTCGACGACGCGTGAGGCGGCCCGGCGGGCCCGGCCGAAATCAGTGCCACCGGGCCGGCTTTCCGTGTTACCGGGCCAGGTGAAAGCGTGCACGACATGCAGCATCCGGCCGCGGGAGAGCGCCTCCCGCGCGGCGAGACGCACGGCTGCCGATGCGGCCGGGCTTCCGTCGACGCCGACCACCACCGGTCCCTGAGCAGGGATCTGCATGGGTCCTCCCGTAACAAGGCGGCAATATACCGACCATTGTCTATGGCGCAACGGTCCATACGTACTGGTGACCAATGCCTCAACAGGTGGCCACCTGATGACCCATTCAGGTTGAGGGTTTACGGTGAACGGCAAAATCTTCGAGACATCTGCCGGTGAAGTGAGGGAAATACATGACGGATGTCAAGCTCGACCACCCCGGTGGCCAATTGTCGATGTCGGTCCGCAAGGCCGTCGACGGGCCGGGCGGCATCGACGTCAGTGCTCTGCTCAAGGAGACCGGCTTCGTCACCCTCGACCAGGGGTTCGTGAACACGGCGTCGACCACGTCCGCGATCACTTACATCGACGGTGACCAGGGCATCCTCCGGTACCGGGGATATCCGATCGAGCAGCTGGCCGAGAAGTCGACGTTCCTCGAGGTCTCGTACCTGTTGATGAACGGCGAACTGCCGACCGCGACCCAGCTGCGCGAGTTCGGTGACCGGATCCGCGTGCACACGCTCCTGCAGGAGGAGATGCGCACGTTCTTCTCCAGTTTCCCGCGGGACGCGCACCCGATGTCGGTGCTCTCCTCGGCGGTCACCGCGCTCTCCACGTTCTATCAGGACGCGCTCGACCCGCTCGACGAGGAGCAGGTTGATATCTCCGCAATCCGCCTGATGGCGAAACTTCCGACGATTGCGGCGTACGCCTACAAGAAGTCGATCGGCCACCCCCTGCCCTACCCGGACAACAGCCTCGACTACGTCGAGAACTTCCTGCGCCTGACGTTCGGCCTGCCCACCGTGCAGTACAACGTCGACCCCAAGGTCGCGAAGATCCTCGACATGCTGTTCATCCTGCACGCCGATCACGAGCAGAACTGCTCCACGTCGAGCGTGCGCCTCGTCGGCTCGGCCCAGGCGAACCTGTTCGCCTCCGTCTCGGCCGGCATCAACGCCCTCTCCGGCCCACTGCACGGCGGCGCCAACGCGGCGGTGCTCGAGATGCTCGAGCAGATCCGCAAGGACGGCGGAGACGTCAACTCGTTCGTCACCCGGGTGAAGAACAAGGAAAAGGGCGTCAAGCTGATGGGCTTCGGCCACCGGGTCTACAAGAACTACGACCCGCGCGCCGCCATCGTGAAGAAGGCCGCCCAGGAGGTCCTGGCCACCCTGGACACGCCGGACCCGCTGCTGGAGATCGCCTTCAAGCTCGAGGAGATCGCGCTCTCCGACGAGTACTTCATCTCCCGCAAGCTCTACCCGAACGTCGACTTCTACACCGGCCTGATCTACAAGGCCATGGGTTTCCCGACGAAGATGTTCACCGTTCTGTTCGCGATCGGCCGGCTCCCCGGCTGGATCGCGCAGTACCGCGAGATGATGACCGATCCGGCCAACAAGATCGGCCGCCCGCGGCAGATCTACACCGGTGCCCCGGTCCGCGATTTCGTGGCGCTCGACCAGCGCTGAGAATGGCCCCGCCGCTATCGGCGGGGCTCTTTTCGGGCTACTGTATGCCTCTGAAAGCATATAACTGGAGGGTCATGGACGTTCTGGAGGTTCTCGCCGAGCCGGCCCGCCGCCGGATCGCCGACGTGCTGCGCGCCGGCGAGGCCAGCGTCGGCGACCTGGTGACCGCGCTCGGCCTGAGCCAGCCCGCGGTCTCCAAGCACCTGCGGGTGCTGCGCGAGGCCGGCGTGGTCACCGCACGCGTGCGGGCGCAGCAGCGCATCTACCGGCTCGAGCCGGGACCCTTCCGCGAGCTGGACGCCTGGCTCGCGCCCTACCGGCGGCTCTGGGCACACCACCTGGACGCGCTGGAACGCCATCTGGAGGAGGAGTCATGACCGAGGCCTCCGTGGTCGCCGCCGGCGACCGCTGGACCCTGATCTTCATCCGCGAGCTGCGCCGGCCGCCGGAGACGGTGTGGGCGGCGCTGACCGAGCCGGAGCGGCTCGACCGGTGGGCGCCGTTCACCGCGGCGAGCAACCTCGGCACCCCGGGGGAGACCACCCTGACCATGGTGGACGGTGACACCCGGGAGGAGTTGCCGGCCACCGTCCTCCGAGCCGAACGGCCCCGCCTGCTGGAGCACTCGTGGGGTGACGACCTGCTGCGCTGGGAGCTGGAGCCGTCCGGCGCGGGCACCCGGCTCACGCTCCGGCACACGTCGGGCGAGCAGGGCATCGAGGCGATGGTCGCGGCCGGCTGGCACCTCTGCGCCGACGTGCTGGAGCGTCTGCTCGACGGCGAGGACGTCGAGGCGGTTCGCGGAGAGGCGGCCCGGGCACACGGCTGGGAAGGGCTGCGCGACCATTACGCGAAGCTGTTCGCCGGCTAGGGGAGGCAAAGAGTTGGACGTCGTCATCGGGATCGACACCGGGACCACCGCGACCAAGGGCGTCGCCGCCGCGGCGTCCGGCGAACTGCGGGCCCAGACCAGCGTGCACTATCCACTCTCGGTGCCCGGCCCCGGCCGGGCCGAGCTGGACGCCGGCAAGCTCGTCGAGGCCGCGGTCCAGGCCCTCACGGACATCGCCGCGCAATGTCGCGAGCGTGGCGACCGGGTGGCCGGCATCGGGCTCAGCGCCTTCCTGCACGCGCTGGTCCCGATGGACGGCGACGGCCGCCCGCTCGGCCCGGTGATCACCTGGGCGGACGGGCGATCGGCCGAGCAGTGGGAGCGCATCGTGGCCGACGGCGCGGGCAAGGTGCTGCAGGCGCGCACCGGCACACCGGTGCACCCGATGTCGCCGATGACCAAGCTGGCCTGGTGGTCCGCCACCGACCCGGACACGCTGCGCGGCACGCCGCGCTGGGGCGGCGTCAAGGAGCTGCTGCTCGCCGCGCTGAGCGACGCGCCGTTCCTCGTCGACCTGTCGGTCGCCTCGGGCACCGGCCTCTACGACATCCACTCCAGGCGGTGGGACGACGAGGCTCTGAAGATCTCGGGGGTACGACCTGAGCAACTCGCCGAGGTCGTGCCGACCACCTCCCGCCTGCGCCTGCGCCCGGAGATCGCCTCCGCCGCGGGGCTGCCCGCGGACACCCCACTGATCATCGGCGCCGCCGACGGGCCGCTCGCCAACCTCGGGGTCGGCGCCACCCCGCCCGGCGTGGCGGCGGTCTCGCTCGGCACCAGCGGCGCCCTGCGCACGCTCGTCGACCGGCCCACTACCGACGCCGCCGGCCGGCTGTTCTGCTACGCCCTCACCGAGGACCGCTGGGTGATCGGTGGCGCCGTCAACAACGCCGGCTCGGTGGTGCGCTGGGCCGCCCACGCCATGACCGAGGCCGGGGCGGCCGGTGAGGCGGCCGACGACCGCGACGCCGACCTGCTCCGCGAGGCGGCCGAGGTGGAGCCCGGCAGCGAGGGCCTGCTCTGCCTGCCATACCTGCTGGGCGAACGGGCCCCGTGGTGGCGGCCCGGGATGCGCGGCGCCTATCTGGGGCTGCGCCGCGAGCACGGCCGGCCGCACCTGGTCCGGGCCGCCGTCGAGGGCGTCTGCCAGCAGCTGGCCCTGGTCCGTGACTCGTTCGACGCGGAGGGGCACCCGATCACCGAGATCCGGGCCACCGGCGGGGCGGTCGCCTCCGACCTGTGGGTCGATGTGCTGGCCGCGGCGATGGACCTGCCGGTCGCGGTGGCCGACACTCCGGAGGGCACCGGGCTGGGTGCCTGCCTGCTGGCCTGGCACGCCCTCGGGTCACTGCCCGACCTGGACCAGGCGGCCGCGCTGGTGCCGGCCCGCGAGCCGGTGCAGCCGGACCCGGTGGCGGCCGAGCTCTACCAACGGTGGCGGCCGTTGGTGGAGCGTTCCGCGCTGGCGGTGCTGGACGTGGTCACCGAGTTGGACCGGCTCGCCCCGGAGCCGCTGCCGAGCACCGAGAAGGCCGTCGGCCGAGGAGCCTGACCCGCACCCCCGTGTGTGAAGTTGCGGTCCGATTCGAGCCGCCGTGGTGGCCCGGTTGTGTGTGAAGTTGCGGTCCGATTCGAGCCGCAACTCCACACACCGGGGCGGGGTGACGGAACCCGCGTTGACGGGCGGCCCGGCGGTAGGAAAGAGTGACCGGCGAGCGGTTGCGGAGGAACCCGGTGCGAGTCCGGGACGGTCCCGCCACTGTGACCGGGGAGCGACCCGCTACCCAGCGCCACGGCCTGCGACGGCCGGAAGGCGAGCGGGAGACGTCGATCCGGGAGTCAGGAGACTCCGGCCGCTCGTGCCAACCGACGCGCGGGCGTGGACACCCGCCGGAAGGGATCTCCGTGACGAGTCCGTACCCGTTCTCGGCCGTGGTCGGCCTCGACGACCTGCGCCTGGCGCTCCTGCTCACCGCCGTCTCACCCGCCGTCGGCGGGGTGCTGGTGCGCGGCGAGAAGGGCACCGCCAAGAGCACCGTCGTCCGTGCCCTCGCCGCCCTGCTGCCCGAGGTCACGGTGGTGCCGGGCTGCCGGTTCGCCTGCGACCCCGGCGCACCCGACCCGGGCTGCCCGGACGGCCCGCACCCGGCGGCCGGGCCGGCCGCCGCGCGACCCGCCACCCTGGTGGAGCTGCCCGTCGGCGCCACCGAGGACCGGGTGGTCGGCACGCTGGACCTGCAGCGCGCGCTCAGCGACGGGGTCAAGGCCTACGAGCCCGGCCTGCTCGCCGCCGCCCACCGCGGCGTGCTCTACGTCGACGAGGTCAACCTGCTTCCCGACCACCTGGTCGACCTGCTGCTGGACGCCGCCGCGATGGGCCGCGCGCACGTCGAGCGCGACGGCGTCTCGGTCAAGCACGCCGCCCGGTTCCTGCTGGTCGGCACCATGAACCCGGAGGAGGGCGAGCCGCGCCCGCAGCTCGTCGACCGGTTCGGCCTGGTGGTCACGGTGGCCGCGCCCCGCGACGCGGCGCTGCGCGCCGAGGTGGTGCGCCGCCGCCTCGCCTACGAGTTGGATCCCGCCGGTTTCGCGACCCGCTTCACCGGCGCCGAGCGTGACCTCGCCGCCCGGATCGCCGCGGCCCGCGCCCAGCTGCCGTCGGTCACCCTGCCCGACACCGAGCTCGACCGGATCGCCCGGGTGTGCCTCGCCTACGGCGTCGACGGGATGCGCGCCGACATCGTGGTGGCCCGCTGCGCGGTGGCGCTGGCAGCCTGGCACGGCCGGACCGTGGTCACCGCGGACGACGTGCGCGACGCCGCCCGCCTGGCCCTGCCGCACCGCCGCCGCACCGATCCGCTGGATCCGCCCGGCACCGATGAGCAGAAGCTGGAGGAGGCCCTCGCCGAGGCCGAACGCCAGGCCGAGGAGGACCGGGCCGAGCAGGAACGCCAGACCGCGGACGCCGACCGTGACGCCGCCGACCCGGCTGCCGGCTCGGACGCCGCCGGTCCGGACGGCAACCCGAACGGCTCGGCGGAACACGGCGACGATCCTGACGGTGACGGACCGCCTGACGGCGGGGGCGGAGGCGGCCGGCGAGGTCCGCGCGACGGTGGCGGGCCACGGGGCGCAGGCTCCCCCGACGGGGGTACGGACGTGAGCACACCGCCGTCCAACGGCTCGGCCCCGTCGGACGCGGACGCCGGCCAGCCGTCCACAGTGGGCGCCGTGGCCGGTGCCGGAGCCGCCTACCGCACCCGCACGCTGCGCGTGTCCCGTCGTGGCGAGGGTGGTCACGCGGGTCGTCGCTCGCCGGCGCTGGCCCGTCGCGGCCGTGTCGTGGGCAGCCGGGTGCCGCAGGGCAAGCTCTCCGGAGCGCCCCATCTCTTCGCCACGTTGCGCGCGGCGCTGGATCGGGGCGTGCTGGATCGGGGCGTGCTGGATCGGGGTGCGCTGGACCGAGGCACGTTGGATCGGGGTGCGCTGGATCGGGGCGCGCCGGATCAGGGTGCGCTGGACCGCCGTGCGGCGGCGGGGACTGAGCGGGCGGGCCGGCTTTTCCAGGTGTCGCCACGGGACCTGCGGGAATCGGTGCACGTCGGGCGGGAGGCGAACCTCGTGCTCTTCGTCGTGGACGCGTCCGGCTCGATGGCCGCGCGCAAGCGGATGACCCTGGTGAAGACGGCCGTGCTGTCGTTGCTGCGGGACGCCTACCAGCGGCGGGACCGGATCGGGATGATCACGTTCCGGGGGAGTACGGCCGAGGTGGTGCTGCCGCCGACGTCCAGCCACGAGGTCGGGGTGATGCGGCTGGCGGCCCTGCGCACCGGTGGGCGCACCCCGCTCGCGGCCGGCCTGCGGGCGGCGGCCACGACCATCGCCACCGAGCGGCGGCGGGACCCGCGTCGCCGGCCGCTGCTCGTCGTGGTCACCGACGGGCGGTCGACGAGCGGCCCGGATCCGGTGCTGATGGCGCCGGCCCTGACCGGAGTGTCCACGGTGGTCGTCGACTGCGAGTCGGGTCCGGTCCGGCTGGGCCAGGCCCGCCGGCTCGCCGCCGCCCTGAACGCCGAAGTGATGCCCCTCGACCGACTCGAAGCCACCACACCCCGCCCCGACCGTCGCGCCGCCTAGCCCGACCAAGTGTGTGAAGTTGAGGTGCGTTACGCACCCTGACTCCCCACACTCCGCCTGGCACGCGGGTGTGTGTGACGTTGAGGTGCGTTACGCACCCTGACTCCCCACACTCCGCCTGGCACGCGGGTGCGTGTGAAGTTGAGGTGCGTAGCGCGCCTTAAATCACCACGCTCGGGCCGGCGCGCAGGGTGCGCGGCGCGGGCGGCCGGAGGGTGGGGGCGCTCGGGCGGGTGGGGCGCTCGGGCGGGTGCGTGCGGGCGCGTGGGGAGTGGACGCGGGGAGGCGGGCCGGGCGAGGCCTGCGGGACTGATCGGTTACGCGTACCGGAAAGGGTTTGGCATGCCGCAAGGGAAAGTCACCACCGTGCCCGATGACGGGCTGACGACGCGTCAGCGCCGGCGCCAGGCGGTGTTCGCGCTGCACACCGGGCCGGGCAAGGGCAAGTCGACGGCCGCGTTCGGGATGGCGTTGCGCGCCTGGAACGCGGGGTGGCCGATCGGGGTCTTCCAGTTCGTGAAGTCGGAGAAGTGGAAGGTCGGCGAGGAGGCCGCCCTGAAGGCCCTGAACGGTGTCAACGGGACACCCGTCACCTGGCACAAGATGGGTGAGGGCTGGTCCTGGATCCAGCGGGCCGGCACCGAGCGCGACCACGCCGCGGAGGCCGCGGAGGGCTGGGCGCAGATCAAGCGGGATCTGGCGGCGGAGACCTACAAGTTCTATGTGCTGGACGAGTTCACCTATCCGATGAAGTGGGGCTGGGTGGACGTGCACGACGTGATCGAGACGATGGCGAACCGGCCGGGGACGCAGCACGTGGTGATCACCGGCCGGGACGCGCACCCGGACCTGATCGCGGCGGCCGATCTGGTGACCGAGATGACGAAGGTGAAGCATCCGATGGACGCGGGGCGCAAGGGGCAGCAGGGCATCGAATGGTAGGGCGGGTGGTGATCGCGGCGCCGGCCTCCGGGCACGGGAAGACGACCGTGGCGACCGGGCTGCTGGCGGCGTTCGCGCGGCGCGGGGTCGCGGTGGCGCCGTTCAAGGTGGGGCCGGACTACATCGACCCGGGCTATCACGCTCTCGCGGCGGGGCGGCCGGGGCGCAACCTGGACCCGGTGATGGTCGGCGAGGAGCTGATCGGGCCGTTGTTCGCGCACGGCGCCGCCGGTGCCGAGCTGGCGGTCGTCGAGGGGGTGATGGGCCTCTACGACGGGCGGACCGGCGCCGGTGAGCGCGGGTCGACGGCGCAGGTCGCGGCGCTGCTGGACGCGCCGGTGATCCTGGTGGTGGACGCGGCCGCGCAGGGGCGATCGATCGCCGCGGTGGTGCACGGGTTCCGCAGCTTCGGCACCGTGCGGATGGCCGGGGTTATCCTGAACCGGGTCGGCTCCGACCGGCACGAGTCGATCCTGCGGGAGGCGTGCGAGGAGGTCGGCACGCCGGTGCTGGGCGCGCTGCGCCGGGCCGACGCGGTGGCCGCGCCGTCGCGGCACCTCGGGCTGGTGCCGGCGGCCGAGCGGCGGGCGGAGGCACGGCAGACGGTGGACGCGCTCGCCGAGCTGATCACGGCGTCGGTCGATCTGGACGCGGTGGCGGCGATCGCGCGGTCGGCGCCGGCGCTCACCGTCGAGCCGTGGAGCCCGTCGGCCGGGGAGCCGGCGCCGGGCCGCCCGGTGGTCGCGCTGGCCGGTGGCCCGGCTTTCTCGTTCTCGTACGCGGAGACGCCGGAACTGCTGGCCGCGGCCGGGGCGGAGGTGGTCGTCGTGGATCCGTTGCGGGACGAGAAGCTGCCGCCGGGCACCCGGGCGCTGGTCGTCGGCGGCGGTTTCCCGGAGGTCTACGCGTCCGAGCTGTCGGCGAACGTGCCGCTCCGGGCGAGTGTGGCGGCACTGACCGGCCCGATCGTGGCGGAGTGCGCGGGACTGCTCTGGCTGTGCCGCACCCTGGACGGGCAGCCGATGTGCGGGGTGCTGGACGCGGACGCGGCCATGACACCGACGCTGACCCTGGGATACCGGGACGCGGTGGCGCTGACGGAGAGCCCGCTCGGGCCGGCCGGGCTGCGGGTGACCGGCCACGAGTTCCACCGGACCACGGTGCATCCACGGTCGGGCCTGCTGCTGTCGCCGGCCGGCGGGGCGGCGTGGGCGTGGCGGGGCGCCGATCCGGAGGGGTTCGCGACGCCGCGGGTGCACGCCTCCTATCTGCACCTGCACTGGGCGGGGGTGCCCGGCCTCACGTCCCGGCTGGTGTCCTCCTTGTGACGCTCGTGGTCGGCGTGGGCGCCCGGGCCGGGGCGCAGGTCGCCGGTCCGGTGCTGGCGACGCTGGCCGCGGCCGGGCTGCCGGTGGAGCGGGTGGCCGTGCTGGCCACGATCGACCGCCGGGCGGGCGAGGTGCGCGACCTGGCCACCGCGTACGGCTGGCGGCTGGTTCTGTATTCCGCCGCGGAACTGGCCGGGCGGCCGGTCAGCCACCCGAGCCGGGCCGTCGCTGAACTGGCCGGCACGCCGAGTGTGGCCGAGGCGGCCGCGCTGCTGGCCGCCGGGCCGGCCGCCCGGCTGATCGTCGCGAAACAGGTGTTCCCCGCGGTGACCGTCGCGGTCGGGGTCAGCCCTGCTGCTTGAGGGACGGCCACTCGTGCACAGGGATGTTCTCGTGCATCAGCGGCAGATAGCGGCGCAGCATCTCGTGCAGCGCCCGCTGCCGGTCCTGGCCCTGCGCCTCCAGCCCGTGCAGCGTCTCCACCTGCCAGGACGCGCCGTTGCGGTGCAGCAGGCAGCGCTGCTCGATGATGCCGAGCAACCGGTCGCGGTGGGTCGGGGAGACGCCCCACAGGTCCAGGCCGGCCGCGGCCTGCGGCAGCAGCCGGCGCAGCACCAGCTCGGTGACCGGCACGGTGCCGTGGCCGGGCCAGAACACGCTCGCGTCGATGCCGTGCCGGGCGCAGTTGTGGAAGTTCTCCTCGGCCGCCCGGAAACTCATCTGGCTCCAGATCGGACGGTCCGCCTCGGCGAGCGTCCGCACCAGGCCGTAATAGAACGCCGCGTTGGCGATCGTGTCGGCGACCGTCGGGCCGGCCGGCAGCACCCGGTTCTCCACCCGCAGGTGCGGGCGCCCGTTGACCACCGCGTAGATCGGCCGGTTCCAGCGGTACACCGTCCCGTTGTGCAGCCGCAGCTCGCTCAGCTCCGGGATGTCGCCGCGTTCCAGGATGTCGGTCGGGTCGTCCTCGTCGCAGATCGGCAGCAGTGCCGGGAAGTAGCGCACGTTCTCCTCGAACAGGTCGAACACGCTGGTGATCCAGCGCTCGCCGAACCACACGCGAGGTCGTACCCCCTGGGCCTGGATCTCTTCCGACCGGGTGTCGGTGGCCTGCTCGAACAGCGGGATGCGGGTCTCCCGCCACAGCTCCCGGCCGAGCAGCAGCGGCGAGTTGGCGCCGAGCGCCAGCTGCACGCCGGCCACGATCTGCGAGGCGTTCCAGTACGCCGCGAACTGCGCCGGGCTCACCTGCAGGTGGAACTGGGTGCTGGTGCAGGCCGCCTCCGGCACGATGCTGTCGGTGGTCACCGCCAGCCGGTCCACGCCGTCGATGCGGATGTCCAGGTCCTCGCCGCGGGCCGCGAAGATCTGCTCGTTGAGCAGTTGGTATCGCGGGTTCGCGGTGAGCGACGCGCCGGTCAGGTGCTCCCGGCGCAGGGTGGGCAGGATGCCGATGGTGACCATGTGCGTCCCGGCCGTCCGCGCCTTGCGTTCCGCCTGGTTGAGGCTGGCCCGCAGGCTGCGCTCCAGCTCGGCGAAGTCGTCGCCGGCCAGCCGCCGGGGTGGCAGGTTGATCTCGATGTTGAACTGGCCGAGCTCGGTCTGGAAGTCCGGGTCGGCGATCGCGCCCAGCACCTCGGCGTTGCGCATGGCCGGATCGGCCGCGTCGTCGATGAGGTTGAGCTCGATCTCCATCCCGGTCATCGGCCGCTCGAACTCGAAGCGGGACTCCCGCAGCATGGTCGCGAAGACGTCCAGACTGCGCCGGATCTTCTGCCTGTACCGGGTCCGGTCCTCACGGGTGAAGTTGGTCTGATCGACTTTCTCGCCCACCGCGCACCACCTCTCGAGCCGTCAGCGGAGCCGGGAGACCGTGCGGCCGCGCGGCTCGAGCCGCGCGTCGGGGATCCCCTCGGCCATATGATGACCGCTGCCGCTCGCGGTTCCCATCGTGGCCACCGTCCATTCTCGCCAGATGGCCAACGGGTCGCCGCTGGTTGCGCGCGGGGAGCGCTCGTGTTCGTCGAACATGGTCGGGCCGTTACCCGCCCAGGCCCTCGTTCTACCCTCGCCGCCCGGTTCGCTGCTCACCGGCAGGCTTCGCCGGCACCGTCAGCTGCTCACCGCAGCCAGAACGCGAGCACCGCCCCGGCGATCGTCAGACCCGCCGCCGCCTGCAGCAACAGGGCCGGGCCGAGGTGCGACCAGCGGGTCGGGATGCGCGGCGTGAGGGGCTGCATGGTGGTCAGGTTCACCACCTGCAGCAGCTTCACCGGCAGCGTCCGGTCGGCCTGCGGCTGGGTGCGCACCTGAACGAGGTCGCCCCGGTGCAGCGCCGACTGCGGGAGCTGCCCGTGCATCTCGATCTCGTACGTCTGGCCCAGGTCGTCGCGCAGCCGGACCGGCGTGACCAGGAACTCCGGGCCCTTCCGGAGTTCTTTGAGGGTGCGCCGCGCCGGTTTCATCCGCAGCAGCGAGCCGATCAGCTGGGCGATGCCGGCCGCGATGAACACCGCGACGGCGAGGGGCCTGCCGATCTGGATCTCACGCGTGTACGACGCCTGGAAGCCCAGGAACCGGCCGGTGATGATCGGACTGACGTGCCGGAGGATCCGCTCGCGGTGCAGTTCGGTGTCGTCCATGGGGGGTCACCTCCTGGATGTCCCTCAATATTACGGAGAGAACTTGAATAAGCACCGTGAGTGAATGCGACCCTCTGCTTACCTCTTCATCCGGCTTCTCCGCGCCGAATCCCGACGATTTGCGGTGAAAAGCGGAAACGTGCCCTCCATGTACCCCTGAGGGGGTGAACTTGTCTACGGGCCGCGTGTTCCCGGCGAGGCCCACCGTGCCGCCGGCGTGTACGGGCAGGCGGGGAGGGGGCGAGACCAGTGGCGTCGACGAAGGCGTACGTGAACCCGGAAAGCGTGCTGGCACGCACCGCCCGCACCATGGTCGAGGCGCATGCCGGCGGACGCGGGCCGCACGACGGTCTCACCGAGTGCCCCGCGTGCGGCGAGCCGCTGCCCTGCCGCACCGGCCAGGCCGCCGCCGAGGTCGTCGCCGCGGCCGGTCTCGCCGAGGAGTCCGGCCTGGTGGCCGCCACCCGCCCCGCCTACGCCCCGGCTGCCCCGGCGCCGTTGTTCCCGTCCGCGTCGCCGTCATCCCCACCCGCGCCGTCCGCGCTGCTGTCCGCTCTGCCTCCCGAGCCATCGACCGCGCCGTCGTCCGCTCTGCCTCCCGAGCCATCGTCCGCGCTGCCGTCCGCCGGATCGTCGTCCGTCTTGTCGGCATCGTCGGCCGGCGGCGCCCTGCTGGACACCGGTGACCCGCTCACCGCGCCGTTCGCGCCGGCCGCCGGTCGCTCCGCACCGTCGCCGGGCCTCGAACCGTTCCCGCCCCCGAGCCCGGAGGGCTCCATCTCGTCGGATCCCGGAGCAGATCATGGCTCTTTCTCGTCAGGCCCGGGCCGCCGTTCCCGCTCGGCCCGGCGTGCTTCGCTCGATGCTGCAGCTGATCGCATGGATCCTGACGGAGCCGGCATCACCCTCGGTTCCTCCGCTGACGGATCCGGCAGGCCCGGGAACAGCATTCCCTGGGGTACGAACGACGCGCTCCCGTTCCCGGCCGAAGCCCCCGAGGGCATCCCGGCCGCCGGCAACGACGCCCCGTCGTCGACGCCCCGCTCCGAGCCCCGCGATTCCGGAGTCGTCCCACCGCCACCCACCGGGATCTCCGGCGCGATCCCGCTTCCTCCGCTGCCCGCGAGCGGCCCCGGTGGCCATCCGCTGCCGCCGCTTCCACCGCTGTCCGGCGACGATGCGGGGACGGCACAGCCCGCGGCGGTGGCCCACGGCGGACCGGGCCCGCGAAGGTCGGCGCCGCCCTGGGAGGTGACCGACGAGCAGGACGAGGCCGCGTCCTGGCCGCCCCGGATCGGCGATGGTCCATCCGCTTCTGGCGGAGTCACTGGTGAGGGGCCGTCCGGGGGAGCGACGGGCGACATCTCCGCTCTCGGACTGCCGGGCAACAGCCGCACGCCGAACGCTGTTGACCCCGCTCCCGCGGGTGGCCACAGGCGGAACCTCGCCGACCTGAACATGGCCGTCGCCGCGCCGGCGCCCGGTCCCGCCCAGCAAGCCGAGCCGGCAGCCGCCGCGGCACCGGAGATCGGCGGGCCGAGCCGGTCGTGGCCGCCACCGATCCCGGGCACGGCGGCGAATCCGGAGCAGTCCTGGCCGTCCGCGGGCCAGTCGCCGTCCGCGGGCCAGTCGCCGTCCGCGGCCCAGCCGTGGGACGTCACCCAGCAATGGGAGCCGAACCTGCCACAGGGCGCCGGTCAGCCGACCACCGCAGGCCCGGCCGCCACCCCGGCCGGCCGCTCCACCGCGCAGCCGGCGCCCGGCCCGCACGCCGGCGTGCCCTGGATGCCCGCCGCCGAGAACACCATGCGCGCGCCGGCACCGGAGGACGCCCCGCAGCCATGGCCGATCCCCGGCGCCCACCTCGCCACCGCCGCCCAGCCGACCCCCGGCGCCCACCTCGCCGCCGCCCAGCCGATCCCCGGCGCCCGGCCGACCCCGTGGCCCGCTCCCGACGCCGCTGTCCCGCCCGCTCCTGCCGACCAGTGGGTGCAGCCGCAGCCGGAGGTCCAACCGCCCTGGCCTGCCGCTATCACCCAGACGGAACCGCCGGGCGCCACGATGCCGCCAGGTCCCGCGATGGCGTCGGGTCCTGCCATGCCGGTCGCGCCTGCCATGCCGACTGCGCCTGCCATGCCGACTGCGCCTGCCATGCCGACCGCGCCTGCCATGCCGACCGCGCCTGCCATGCCGACCGCGCCTGCCATGCCGACCGCGCCTGCCATGCCGACCGCCCCTGGCATGCCGGTCGTCCCCGCGATGCCGGTCGGTCCCGGCACGCCTGCCGCTTCCAGCATGGTGCCCGATGCCGGCATGCCCGCTGCCGGAATGCCGCCGGCCGCAGCCATGCCTGCCGCTGCGGGGATGCCGTCCGGTGTGGCGGCTCAGGCTGCTACGTCTTCGCTCGACGACGTGGACACGCTGATGCGGCAGCCTCTGGCCTACAGCCAGCAGAACAGCCCGCTGGACGCGCCGCGCTTCACCCGCTCCGCCCGTCCGCCGATGGATGGCGGCCAGGCCCGCGCGTCCGAGATCATCATGGGTACGCCGCCGCAGCCCCCCGCCGGGCTCCCGCAGCCCTCGGCCGGGTTCCCGCAGCCATCCGCCGGTCTCCCGCAGCCGCCGGCTGACTTCCCGCAGCCGCCGGCTGGGCCGTCGGCGGGGGCCGGGGCCGACCAGACCGGCATCCTGCCGTCCGCGGCGATGCCCGCCCCGGGCGCGATTCCGCCACCCGCCGCCCCCCAGCGCCCGCCTCTGCAAGCGCCGAACATGGGACAGCAGGACCCCGGCCGACCCCAGCAGCCACCCGCCGGGCAGCCCGGCCCCGGCCGGCCCCCGACCGGTCGCCCCCGCCTCCAGGCGCCGGACATGGGCCAGCACAACCAGGCCCAGTCCGGTCAGCAGGTCCCCGCCCGGCCGCCGCTGCAGGCGCCGGACATGGGTCAGCACAGCCCGGCGGGTCAGCAGCCCGCCGGCCGGTCGCCGCTGCAGGCACCGGACATGGGTCAGCAAAATCCGGTCCGGCCGCCGCTGCAGGCGCCGGACATGGGACAGCAGACCGCCGCCGCCGCCGGCGGCCCGCGGCCCGCGTCTCCGAGCGGTGCGCCGCAGGCTGCGTCTCCGAGCGGCGCGCCGCAGGCTGCGTCTCCGAGCGGCGCGCCGCAGGCTGCGTCTCCGAGCGGCGCGCCGCAGGCTGCGTCTCAGGGCGGTGCGCCGACGGATGAGGGGGAGGCGCCGTCGGGGCTTCCGGGCCGGGCCGCCGCGTCGCGCCTGGAACGGCCGGAGCCCTCGGCCGTGCCGGAGACGCTGGAGGACCCGTCCCAGGCACCGAGTGGTCTGCCGTCGCGTCGCCCCCGGCAGGCCTGAGGGACACCGCGCCGGTGGGGAGTCGCTCACGCGTACCCCCTGGTGGGGCGCCTTGGAAGGCTGATTTTCGCCGGTGGCCGCAGGCAGCGGCGTGCCTTGCCTGATTCGCCGGGTTTTTTCTGGGATGCTGATGTCACCGCGCCGGTTCGGCGGGGGCGACCCCCATCGGGCGTTGCGCGTAGAACCTCGGTAGGCGGAATCTGTTTAGGGACCGCACCGCCCGGGCAGTAGCCTCGCGATGATGGGCTGCGCCGTGCACGCGGTGTCCCGGGAGAGGGGTGCCATGCCTGTGCGAAACCAGAACGGTGAAGCCGCCGAGCACTCCTTGGAGGATCTCGACGCCGCCGCGATGGCCTATGCGGAGCGCCGTGCCGGCGCCACCGGGGCCGAGCTGGATTCGCTTCGTGAGGGCCTGGTGCGGCACTGTCTGCCGTTCGCCGGCCGGATGGCCCGGCGTTACCGGGGCCGCGGTGAGAACCTTGAGGACCTGGAGCAGGTGGCTCGTCTCGGGCTGGTCAAGGCGGTCGACCGGTACGACCCGGAGCGCGGTTCCTTCACGGCCTACGCGGTGATCACCATCTCGGGCGAGTTGAAGCGGCACTTCCGCGACCGCACGTGGGGCGTGCACGTGCCCCGCCGGGTGCAGGACCTCAGCCTCGAGGTCGGGCACGCCTCGATGGTGCTGACCAGTGCTCTCGCGCGGACCCCGACGACCGCCGAGCTCGCCGAGCGCCTCGGTGTGAGCGAGCCGGCCGTGCTGGAGGCGATCGAGTGCGCCGCGGGTTATTCGCCGGCCTCGCTGAACGCGCCGGTCGCCGGCGGTGACGGGGCCGTGGAGTTCGGCGATCTGATCGGTGGTGTCGACGACGACCTGGAGTCGCTCACCGACAAGCTCACCGTGTCCGAGCTGCTGATGCGGCTGCCGGCTCGTGAGCGCCGGATGCTGGCGATGCGTTTCTACGGCAACCGCACCCAGGCCGAGATCGCCGCCGAGCTGGGCATTTCGCAGATGCACGTGTCGCGGCTGCTCAGCCGGGCGCTGGCCTGGCTGCGTGAGGCGATGCTCAGCGACGTCCCGCCGCGCTGGGAGGGTGGCGAGGTCCCGGCCCGGCACGGCATGCAGGTCTCGGTCTTGCAGGACGGCGGCGCGATCGTCGTGCGGGTGCGCGGCGAGGTGGACCGGGACACCGCGGAGCGGTTGCGGACCGGTCTGCGGCACGCGATCGGCACGGCCGGGGTGGTCACCGTGATGGTGGATCTCGCCGGGGTGCCGCTGGTCGACGCCGCGGGGGTCTCGGTGCTGCTCGACGCGGTGCGCCAGGCCTCGGACGCCGGCATCGATCTCTGCGTCGCCGGCAGCCAGCCGTACGTGGCGCGGATCCTGGCCGTCTCGGGTCTCGCCGGCGTGCTGCGCCGCTGCTGAGCTGAGGAAGAGCGCTGAGCTGAGGACGGTCCGTCAGCGGCGCAGGGCCGCCCAGACCACCTTGCCCTCGTTCGACGGCAGGCTGCCCCAGGCGTGCGCGACCGTGTCCACCAGCAGCAACCCGCGCCCGCCCGGGCCGGCCGGCTCGGATGGCGGGCGCAGGATCGGTGGGTCTGCCGAACCGTCCCAGACGGCCATGGTGAGAAGTCGTGACCGCAACGAGAGGCGCAGCCGCATCATCGTGTGCGCGTGGTCGATGACGTTGCCGACGAGTTCGCTGACGATCAGGCTGGCCGGGGCCACCAGGTCGGGCAGGTCCCAGAGCAGGCAGGCCTCGGTTGCGACGTTGCGGGCGTGCCGGGTGGACCCGCTCACCGGCAGGAGTTCCTCGGAGATCGACGGCATGGTGGTCCGGTTGTCGGTGAGGCGTCGCCGGGCGGTCGGCACGTCATCGAAGATCGGCAGCCGGTGGTACGCGCTTCGCAGCAGCATCGTCCGGGTCTTCGGGGAGGGCCCGCACAGCAGCACGGGGGTCCCCGGCCAGCGGGCGGCCTGACGCAGCACGACCGTGAAGATGGCCAGGTTGAGCGGCTGGTCGACGTCCAGGTCCCGCAGGTCGACCAGGAGCGCGTCGGGCTGTTCGGCCAGGCACTTGAAGAGGGCGTCGCGCAGCGACGCGGCATCGGCGAGCCGAAGCCGGCCGGTCAGCGTGGCGACGAGCGCCCTCGCGTCCCCGTGCACCTCACAACGGACCGTCATGGCCTCCGCCCTCCCGAGAGCCTGCCGCATACCCGCCCCCGGAACCCGGAAACGTCAGTCCGTCTCCATGACGACGATAGCGCCGTCCCCGTCGCCCTGCCGACCGTCCCGGCGGCGCAGCGGGGTGCACACCACCCGTACAGTGATCGCCCGGCCGCGCCGGTTGACCGCGTCCAGGGTGAGTTCGGCGGAGGCGCCGGCCGACCCGAGCGAACCGCGCAGCACCGGCCGGAGGCTGTCGATCGGCAGGCCGATGTCGAGGGTGAGGAAGTGCTGGCCGATCGCCTCACTGGAGCGCAGGCCCCAGAGCTCCTCGGCCCGGCGGTTCCACATCCTGATCCGCAGGTCCGGGTCGACCACGGCGACCCCGGCCTGCAGGCTGGTCAGCACGGTCTCCAGGAATCCGTTCGCCTCGTCCAGCCGGCCGGTGCTGATCCGCAGCTGGTCGTTGATGCTCTGCAGCTCGTCGTTGGTGGACTGGAGTTCCTCGTTCATGGTCTCCAGCTCCTCGTTCGTCGACTGGAGCTCCTCGTTGGTGGTCTCCAGCTCCTCGACCGTGGACTGGAGCTCCTCATTGGTGGTCTCCAGCTCCTCGTTGGTGGACTGGAGCTCCTCGTACGCCGCCTCGAGCTGCTGGTTCGCGTGTTCCAGCTCGTCCTGCAGACGCCGGGCCGCCGTGACGTCGTGGAAGATCAGGTTGACGCCGAGCAGGCTGCCGTCCGCCCCGCTGAGCGGGCTGATCTGCACCTCCAGGTACGTCACCTCGGAGCCGCGGTGATATTCGACGTCGGGGACGCGCAGCGTGCGGCGTTCCAGCTGGGCCTGCTCGATGAAGCGGCGCAGCTCCACCGGCCGGTAGGAGATCTCCAGGTCGCGGAACGGGCGGCCGATGTCCCGCGACGACACCCCGAACAGCTTGTCCAGCTCCCGGTTGGAGAGGGCGATCAAGCCGTCCGAGGTGAGCGCGAGCTGGGCCAGCGGACTGGCCGCGAAGACCTCGTTGCGCAGCTCGTCCAGGCCGGTCACCGGGCCGCCGGCGGGTGGCAGCGGGTCGGCGAAGACCGCACCGGGCGGGGCGTAGAGGCGGGGCACCCGGCGGAAGACCCGGCGTTTGAGGTCCATCGGCGTGAACAGGCTGGCGTGGCTGAGCAGCATCTCGGCCTTGCCGAGGAACAGCACGCCGGTCTCCACCAGCGCGAAGTGGAACCGGCCGAGGATCTTCGCCTGGGTCTCCGCGTTGAAGTACATCAGCGTGTTGCGGCAGGTGAGCAGATCGATCCGGGAGATCGGGGCGTCCTGTACCAGATCGTTGCGGCCGAAGATCACCGAGCGGCGCAGGTCCTTGCGGAAGGTGAAGCGCCCGTTCGCCGGCTCGAAGTACTTCTCCAGCAGGGCGGGTGGCAGGGTCTGCACCTCGCGTTCCCCGTACGTCGCCTGCCGGGCCTCGTTGAGCTGTTCCTCGTCGACGTCCGTGGCGTAGATCTTGACCCGGTCCCGGAACTGCTCCGGGCCGATCAGCTCGGTGAGCGCCATGGCGAGCGTGTACGCCTCCTCGCCGGACGCGCAGCCCGCCGACCAGATCCGGATCAACGAGTCCGGCGGTTTCGAGGCGACCAGCGGCGTGAGCACCTCATCACGCAGATAGTCCCAGGCGTCGGCGTCCCGGAAGAACGCCGTCACGTTGATCAGGATGGTGTTGAAGAGCGCGGTGAACTCGTCCGGGTGGACCTGGAGGAGGTCCAGATATTCCAGGTAGTCGCCGGCGTCGACCTGAGTCATTCGGCGGTTGACCCGGCGCATGAGACTGGACCGCTTGTATCCGGTGAAGTCGAAGCCGCGCGACTCCTTCAGATAGAGCAGCAGCGCTTCGAAGTGCGGGTCCATCGGTTGCACGACTGAGCACGCTACCGCACGTCAGATCGTCGCCGAAGCGCCGGACGGCGGAGTTTCGTCCGGTTCGGCGGTCGAGCCGAGCTGGGCGATCAGCTGCCGGATCGTCTCGCCGGCGGTGTCGGCGTCCTCGGCCATGGCGGTGAACCGTTCGCCCCCGGCGGCCGGGCCGAGGCCCGTCGCCATCCGCCGGCTGAGCGCGGCCTTCTCCTCCAGCGAGCGCAAAGCCAGCCAAAGGGCGCCCTCCAGGGCCGCGGCCTGCTCGTCGAGCAGGCTCTCCGGCGACCAGGCGTGCCCGACCCGGCAGCGAAACCGGGGGAGCCGCCGGTCCTCGATCAGGAACAGGCTGCCGCCGCAGTTCGGGCAGCCGTAACCAGCCGGTGCAGCCAGTCCCCCGGTAGCCGACCGGAGCAGCCCGGACACCGCCACCTCGGCGTCGAGGACCGGGTCGGTGGCCGGTGGCGGGCCGGGCGCCAGCGGAGCGGCGGCGATCTCGGCCAGCAGGGCACCGATCTTGCTGGCCGGCTCGATGTGGTTCGGCACGATCCGGTCCAGCGCGGAGCGGGGCATCCCGGGGTTGAGGGCGTCGGCCGGGTCCTGCACGAGCGTGACGCCGCCGGCCGCGGCGATGGCGGCGAGCCCGGCCGCGCCGTCGTCGCGGGCGCCGGAGAGGACCACGCCGACCGCACGCCGTCCGGCGGCCCGGGCGACCGACCGGAACAGCGGGTCGACGGCCGGCCGGTGGCCGTTCTCGGCCGGGCCCCGGCTCAGCCGCAGTCGGCCGTCGAGCATCAGCAGGTGATGGTCGCCGGCCGCGACGTAGATCTGGCCGGCGATGAGCTCCTCGCCGTCGCGGGCGGTCCGGGCCGGCAGCGGACCGCTGCGGCCGAGGATCGAGGCGAGTGCGCTGGGACCGGTCCGGGGGATGTGCAGCACCACGAGCAGGGAGCCGGGATAGTCCGCCGACAGCCCGCCGACCAGGGCCCGCAATGCTTCCACGCCGCCCGCGGATGCGCCGACCGCGACCACGTCGCGGTGCGCGGTGGTGCGGGGGGCAGTCACGCGGCGGCTCCGGTGGTCAGCTGGGACCAGACCACCTTACCGTCGGACACGGGTAACACCCCCCACGCGTCGGTGAGGTCGTGCACCAGGCGCAGGCCGCGGCCACCCGCGTCGGCGACCGTCGGGTCGAGCCGGCGCGGCATCCGGCGGCTGCGGTCGCGGACCGCCACGGTGACCCGGCTGCCGCGCAGGGCCAGGGTGAGCTCCATGGTGGTGTGCGCGTGCCGGACCACGTTGGCCACCAGTTCGGTCGCGATCAGGGCGACCGTCGAGCTGATGTCGGCGCGCTCCCACCCCGCACAGGCCTGCGTCACGATGGTGCGCACCTGACGGCACGCCTCCGGCACCGGGCGCAGCCGCACCCGCACGCCGGGGGAACGGGGCTGGGCGTCGGCCTCGGCCAGGGCGCGGGTGCAGTCGGCGGCGAGTTCGAGCGCCGCGCAGCCGGGAGCGGCGGTGAACGCCTTGCGGGTCGGCGGGTCCGCGCCGCAGACCACGATCGGCACCGCCGGGAAGGTCTTCGCCTCGCGGACCACGGACTCCAGGACGGCGAGGGCGAGCGGATCGGCGACCCGCAGCCGGGCGACGTCGAGCAGCAGTTTCGCCGGTTGCATGGAGATGCTGCGGCGCACCGCCGTGCCGAGGGCGTCCCCGGTGACCCGGTCCAGGGTGCCGCTGATCGTCAGCACCGCCACCGGAAGGTCCTGCTCCGGCCGGCAGACCAGCTGGCTCGGCATGGTCCTCCTTCACGTGCGCAGACGACAGGTGGACAGGTGCCCGTACGCACCCGGTGGCAAACGTGCGCCGCGCACCGGGAGTCCGTCCCCTGGTTCGGGGCGAAATGAAGTACCGTTGCGCGCCATGGGTGTGTCGCAGCGGCTGAAGAGCCGGTTCCGTAAGTTTCTCCAGCGTCCGGGCGCGACAGTGGACCTGGGGCCGTTGTCGAAGCGGCTGCCGGCGATCGAAGCACGTGAGGATGCGCTCAAGGAGCTCGACGACGAGGCGCTGACCGAGGCCGCACGCGAGGCGGCCGACTACGTCGAGATCTGCGCCGTCGGCCGGGAGGCGGCCCGGCGGGCGATCGGCCAGCGGCCGTACGACGTCCAGCTGCTCGGCGCCATGGCCCTGCTCGACAAGCGGGTCGCCGAGATGGCCACCGGTGAGGGCAAGACGCTCACCGCGACCGTCGCGGCGTACGGGCACACCCGCCTCGGGCGCGGCCCGGTGCACGTGCTCACCGTCAACGACTACCTGGCCAAGCGCGACGCCACCTGGATGGAGCCGATCTACACGCTGCTCGGCCTCACCGTCGGCTGGGTCACCGAGTCGATGACGCCGGAGGAGCGCCGCGAGGCGTACGCGGCCGACGTCACCTATGTCTCGGTCAGCGAGGCCGGCTTCGACTACCTGCGCGACCAGCTCGTCACCGACGTCGCCGACCGGGTCCAGCGCGACCTGGCCGCCGCGATCGTCGACGAGGCCGACTCGATCCTGATCGACGAGGCCAGGGTGCCGATGGTGCTGGCCGGCAGCGTCGCCACCGAGGGCGACCCGGTGAACGACGCCGCCGCGCTGATGCGCTCCCTGCGCAAGGGCAAGCACTACGAGGTGGCCGAGGACGGCCGCAGCGTCGCCTTCACCGAGGAGGGCCTCAAGCACCTCGAGGGGCAGCTCGGCGACATCGACCTGTACGCCGACGACCAGGTCGAGCACCTTTCCGCGGTGAACGTGGCGCTGCACGCGCACGCGCTGCTGCGCCGCGACGTCGACTACATCGTCCGGGACGGCTCGGTCGAGCTGATCGACGAGATGCGCGGCCGGGTCGCCCAGCGCCGTCGCTGGCCGGACGGCCTGCAGGCGGCCGTGGAGGCCAAGGAGGGCCTGTCCGCCACGCAGGAGGGCGAGGTTCTCGACACCATCACCGTGCAGGCCTACATCGCCCTCTACCCGACGGTCTGCGGCATGACCGCGACCGCGGTGCACGTCGGTGAGCAGCTCCGGGAGTACTTCAAGCTCGAGGTGGCGGTCATCCCGTCGAACACGCCGAACATCCGTGAGGACGACCCGGACCGGATCTACTCGGCGCACGAGACCCGCGACGAGGCCCTGGTCGAGGAAATCAAGATCGCGCACGAGTCCGGCCGCCCGGTGCTGATCGGCACGCTGGACGTGAAGGCCTCCGAGCTGCTGGCCCGCCAGCTGGGCGACGCCGGCGTGCCGTGCAACGTGCTGAACGCGAAGAACGACGCCGAGGAGGCCACCATCATCGCGGAGGCGGGCGCGCTCGGCGCGGTCACCGTCTCCACCCAGATGGCCGGCCGTGGTGTCGACATCCGTCTCGGCGGCAGCGACGAGAAGGACCGCGACCGGGTGGTCGAGCTCGGCGGCCTCTATGTGATCGGCGCCGGCCGGCACGACAGCCGCCGGGTCGACGACCAGCTCCGTGGCCGGGCCGGCCGGCAGGGCGACCCGGGCCGCTCGGTGTTCTTCGTCAGCCTCGAGGACGAGCTGGTGGTCCGGCACGCCGGCGACATCATCCCGCCGTCGCCCCGGATGGACATGGACGGCGTCGTCCACGACCCGCAGGTGGATTACGCGGTCGAGCACGCCCAGCGGGTGGCCGAGGGCGTCAACCACGAGATCCACAAGAACACCTGGCGGTACAGCGTGGTGATCGAGCAGCAGCGCCTGCTGCTGGCCGAGCGCCGCGAGCGGCTGCTCACCTCCGAGGTCGCCGCGATCATGCTGCTGGAGAAGTCGCCGGAGAAGGCGAAGGAGATCGACGAGGACGTGCTGTCCGACTCGGCCCGGGCGATCGCGCTCTACCACCTGGACCGGCTCTGGGCCGAGCACCTGGCGTTCCTCTCCGAGGTCCGGGAAGGCGTGCACCTGCGGGCGCTCGGCAAGCTCGACCCGCTCGACGAGTTCCACCGGGCCGCGGTGCCGGCTTTCCAGGAGCTGCTCACCCGGGTCGAGACGCGCACCATCGAGACCTTCGAGGAGGTCGACCTCAGCGACGGCTGGCAGCCGGATCGGGCCGAGATCGTCCGGCCCAGTGCCACCTGGACCTACCTGGTGCACGACAACCCGTTCGGCTCGGAGCTGGACCGCCTCATCGCGGCCGTCGGCCGGCGTCTCACCTCGGGCGGCTGAGCCGCCGCCCGCGACGCCGAGCCGGCAGCGGCCCACCCCGGCAACAGCCCGCCGGCAACTGCGCCGCCCTGCGTGGGGACTTCGGGTTCGCAACGAACCCGAAGTCCCCACGCAGGGCGCAACGGCCCGGTTCGCATGCGACGGCATGCCGCGCGGACGAGCTGAGGCCGGCCGGCTGCGTGCGCAGGCCCGCCGGCGGATCGGTGGTGTCACTCGCCGCGCAGCAGCGCGGCCATCTCCGGCAGCTTGAAGAACGCGGCCGTCTCGACCGCGCTCGGCCCGCCGGCATCCGGATCGGCGCCGGCCGCCAGCAGGGTCCGTACCGTCTCCGGGTTGCGCCGGAACACCGCCGCGGCGAGTGCGGTCTGCCCGCGGTCGTTGACCCGGTTCACGTCGGCGCCGCCGGCCAGCAGCGCCGCCACGGTTGCCGGGTGATTGTGGTACGCCGCCAGGATCAGCAGGGTGTCGCCCTTGTCGTTGGTCAGGTTCGCGGGCAGCCCGGCCTCCACGTTGGCGGCCAACTCCTCGGCGGCGCCGGAGCGCGCCAGGTCGAACATGCGGTGCGCGAACGCGATCGTCTCTTCATCCAGCTCGGTCACGTGAGGGAGCTACCCACGTTCGGCAATCTTTAATGAGGGTGACAGAAAACGTTCCCGGAATGCATTTGTGTGACGGAGAACAATATGGAACGTCTTTCCCACAGTGTGGTTGGCGACTTGACCCACCGAGCGGCGGGCGGGAAATATCGTCCCCGCTTTACGCACAGTGATCAGTCGTATTCGCTTGCCGCAACAAATTCTGGGGGATGAAATCAATGCCGGTCAGCGCTTTGTCGCCGCGTGCCGATCGCCGTTCCGCGGGGCCGGGCCGAGGCCCCGGCCGCCGCACCGCCGAACCGGCGCTGACCGTGACTCTCGCCATTCCGCTGACCGGGGACGGAGTGTCCCCACAGGCGCACCGGCTGCTGGCGGCGGTCCGGGAGCTGGTCGAGCTGAGCCGCGGCACGGTCACCGTGGAGCAGGCCGCGCCCGAGGCTCCCGAGCCGTCTGAGCGGGCCGCTGACGGCCCGGAGGTGAGCCTGCTCACCGGATCGCGTCAGGCGCTGCTGGAGGCCGCTCCGCTGCCCCTGACCCGGCTGGAGTTCGATCTCCTGCTCTACCTCGCCGAGCGGCCCCGCCGGGTCTTCACCCGCGCGCAGCTGCTCGCGGCCGTCTGGGGTTACGAGCGGGCCGGCGAGCGCACCGTCGACGTGCACGTGCGGCGCCTGCGGCTCAAGCTCGGCGGCGCCCTGCCCCTGATCACCACTGTCTACGGTGTCGGCTACCGGCTGGCCGACGACGCGCGGATCACGATCCTGCCGCACGACTGAGGGCCGCACGACTGAGGGCCGCGCGACTGAGGGCCGCGCGACTGAGGGCCGTACGACTGAGGGCCGCACGACTGGGCGCCGCACGAGTGAAGGCCGCTCTGAGGCCCACAACTGAGGCCCACGACTGAGGGCCGCACGCCGAGGGGCGCTCCGAGGGCCGCACGGCTGAGAGCTGGCCGGCTGTGAGCCACACCGCCACACGGCAGTGGACCGCGCGTGTGGGGGCCGCCCGGCTCCGGTCCGTCATGGCTGCGGCGTGCCCGCGACGCCGGCCGACGCATCATGGACCGATGCGCGTCCGCCCGATCTCCTTCACCGCCCTCGTCGACGATCTCGCCGATCGGCTCGCCAGTCGGGAATCCGACAATCGGCTGCGGGTCGCCGTCGACGGCCCGTACGCCGCCGATCCGGCCCGCCTCGCCGACGCGCTGGTGGACCCGCTGCGCGTCCGCGGCCGCCCCGCCGTCCGGGTGGACACCGGCGATTTTCTGCGCCCGGCCTCGCTGCGCCTGGAGTTCGGGCGCCACAATCCGGACTCTTTCTACACCGGCTGGTTCGACGAGGCGGGGCTGATCCGCGAAGTGCTGGCCCCCGCGGGCCCGGATGGCTCGGGGCGGATCCTGCTGCGGCTCTGGGACTCGCGCGTGGACAGGGCCGCCCGCCAGCCCTACACCGAGCTGCCGGAGACCGCGGTCGTGCTGGTCAGCGGCCCGCTGCTGCTCGGTTCCGGGCTGCCGTTCGACTTCACCGTCCACCTTGAGGTGTCCGCCGCCGCGCTGGAGCGGCGCACCGGTTCCGACGATCTCTGGACCCTGCCGGCATATCGCCGCTACGCCGGTGAAGTGGCCCCGGAAACCTTCGCTGACGTGGTCGTACGCCTCGACGACCCGAAGCGCCCGGCCCTCGTCGAGACCGTCCGGTGATCACCGGCACAAGAACGCGGTTGCCGAGTCCGTGGCGGATTCGACCACTGACAGTTATGCTCCGGTTACTTTTTCGCGGGGGGTCCCGTTTGGGATCTCCAGCGGTGGGTATCGTCCGGCTCCACATGTCGCCACAGGCATGTGAGCCGGCCGGGGCGAGGGTGACCCGGGGATGGCCACCGGCTGGGGCTGAATGAAGGGCAGGGGGACTGCATGCTCGTCAACGGAGCGGTTGTTACTGGTAAGGGCGGCAGCTCGGCGAAGGGGCGCTCGACCGACGAGATCGACCAGATCCGGGCAATCCTGCGGAGCCGGTTCGAGGAGATCAACACCGAGTACGAGGAGGCCGTGGCGCAGAACCAGCGCCTGCGGCTGGTGGAGATCGGCGATGCGGCCGGCGATGACCAGGCCGACAGCGGGTCGAAGACGGCGGAGCGCGACGCCGCGACCTCGCTGCTGAGGACCCTGCTGGACCGCCGGACCCAGGCCGAGCACGCGATGCAGCGGCTCGAGGAGGGGACGTACGGGAACTGTGAGGGCTGCTCCAAGCCCATCCCGGTGGAGCGCCTCGAGGTGTTCCCGTCGGCGACCTCGTGCGTCAACTGCAAGCAGGTCCGCGAGCGCCGGGCCAGCTGAGCGTCCGTCCCCGGGGTTCGCCACGGCGGGCCCCGGGGAAAGGCAGCACCATGGGCATCATCCAGGTCGGTACCGCCTCGTGGACGGACAAGACCCTGCTCGCCTCCGGGTGGTACCCGCCCGGTGCGGACACTCCGGAGAAGCGCCTGGCGCACTACGCGAAGCACTTCCCGATCGTCGAGGTGGACGCCACCTACTACGCGCCGCCGAGTGAGCAGACCACGAAGCTGTGGGTGGAGCGCACCCCGGACGGCTTCACCTTCGACATCAAGGCGTTCAGCCTGCTGACCGGCCACCCGACCAAGGTGTCCGCGCTCTACAAGGACCTGCGACCGGAGACCGGCAAGACCAACATCTACCCGCAGGACCTCGAACCGCAGGCGTACGAGGAGGTGTGGGCCCGCTTCCTCAGCGCCCTCGACCCGCTGGCCACCGCCGGCAAGCTGGGCGTGCTGCTCTTCCAGTTCCCGCCCTGGTTCTCCCTTCGCCGGTCCAACAAGGAGTTCGTGCTCGAGGTGGCGGCCCGCTGCCGGCCGCTCCGGCCGGTGTTCGAGTTCCGCAATGCGAGCTGGTTCGACGGCGGCAACCGCGACGAGACCCTGGAGTTCCTGCGGGCGCACCGTCTTCCGTACGTCTGCGTCGATATGCCGCAGGGCCACAAGTCGTCGGTGCCACCGCTGCCGGTCGCCACCGCGGACATCGCGGTGGTGCGATTCCACGGGCACAGCGACAAGTGGACGAGCAAGGACATCCACGAGAAGTTCGGATATCGCTATTCCGACGCCGAGCTCGCCGAATGGGCGCCGAAACTGCGGTCATTGGCAGCGGAGGCGGATGTCACACATGCCTTGCTGAACAACTGTTGCGGTGATTATGCGCAACGGAATGCCGCGACGCTCATCGAGTTGCTGGGGGACGCGGCGGCATCTCCGGCACGCGACTGACCGTCAGGCCGCGGCGCGCGGCCTGTTTCGCCAGGACGGCCGCGTCGATCACCGCGGCGCCACCGGGGTCGTTGTTGAAGAAGACGAACATTTCCGGTACGGCCAGGCGCTCCAGCCACGCGGAAAGTGACCGGGGGCCGTACCGCGGCCACGGCTTCGCGCGGCCCTCGTGGAACCGCAGGTACCCGAAGTCCGCCGTCTGCCAGAGCGGGGTGATCGGGCGGCCGCAGCGGTCCGCCCAGCAGAGTGCCGCGCCGTGGCCGCGCAGCAGCTCCTCGCACGCGGGCGTGAACCAGGTCTCGTGCCGGGGCTCCACCGCGACCCGCACCCCGGCCGGGAACTGCCGCAGCGTCTCGTCCAGCGCGCCGAGGTCGGCCTTGAGCGTCGGGGGCAGCTGGAGCAGCACCGGCCCCAGCTTGTCGCCGAGCCCCGCCGCCCGGTCCAGGAACCGGGCCACCGGCTCGGCCGGCTCGCGCAGCCGCTTGATGTGGGTCAGGTACCGGCTCATCTTCACCGCCACCCGGAAGCCGTCCGGGGTCCGCTCCCGCCACTGCGCGAAGGTGTGGCGCTCCGGCAGCCGGTAGAAGGCGTTGTTCACCTCGACCACGTCGAACCGGGCCGCGTAGTGCTCCAGCCAGAGCCGTTGCGGCAACCCGGCGGGATAGAGAAATCCGGTCTCGTCGCCGCCCTTCGCCGGCCGCCAGTCCCGGTACTGCCAGCCGGACGTCCCGATCCACAGCATGCCGCCCGGATACCCGGCGTCGCGGCGGATTAGACGTGATCTTCCCGGGTAGTGCGATGGCGACGTGTTCTGACACGAACGACTCGAGGAGCCGACATGGGACTCAGCAACGACGACATCATCAGCTCCGACCCGTCCGGCACGAACGGCGAGGGCCCCGCGGACGGCGGCGCCAACCCGGCCGGTCATGACGGCGGCGCCGACGGCGGCGCGAGCAACGAGGGCCCGGCGGACGGCGGCGCGAACGCGAACACCGTCGACGGTGGCGCGGACGGCGGCGCCTCGGACGAGGGGCCGGCCGACGGCGGCGCCAACCCGGGCGGGCACGACGGCGGCGCCGACGGCAGCGCCTCCTAGGCCGGCGATGACCGCGACGTTCGTCCGGACGGCCCTGCGCCGCGTCGCCGCGGCCGACCGGGCCCGTTTCGCCGAGCACCACTGGGGCCGTACGCCCCTGCTGTCCCGGGCCGCCGATCTCGGCGGCCCGGACGGGTTCACCGACCTTCTCTCCCCGGCCGCGGTCGACGAACTGCTCAGCCGCCGCGGCCTGCGCACGCCGTTCCTCCGGGTGGCCGCACAGGGCAAGGTGCTGCCGCCCGGCCGGTTCACCGGCGGCGGTGGCGCCGGCGCCGAGGTCGCCGACCAGGTCCTCGACGAGCAGGTGATGCGCCTGTACGCCGACGGCGCCACCCTGGTCCTGCAGGGCCTGCACCGGCTCTGGCCGCCCCTGATCGACTTCGCCGGGCAGCTGGGCGCCGAACTGAACCGGCCCTTGCAGATCAACGCCTATCTGACCCCGCCTGCCAGCCAGGGCTTCGCCACCCACTACGACACCCACGACGTGTTCGTGCTTCAGGTCGACGGCCGCAAGCGCTGGTGCATCCACCCGCCCGTGCTGCCCGACCCGCTGGAGCGGCAGGCGTGGGGCGGTCGTGCCGACGAGGTTGCCGCGATCGCGCAGGGCGAGCCCGCGCTCGACGTGGTCCTCGAGCCCGGCGATGCACTCTATCTGCCGCGCGGCTGGCTGCACTCGGCCCGCACGCTCGGCGGCCGCTCGCTGCACCTCACCGTCGGCATCCGCGGCCTGACCCGGTACGCCCTGGTCGAGGAACTGCTGTCGCTCGCCGTCGAGGACCCCCGGCTGCGCGCGACCCTGCCGTACGGTCTGGACCCGGCCGACGCCGAGGCGATCGGACCGGAGCTGGCCGAGACCGTCGCCGCCCTGCGCGACTGGCTCGGCACCGCCGATCCGGCCGCGGTGGCCGCCCGTCTGCGGGACCGCTCCTGGCCGGCCGCCCGGCCGGCCCCGATCAGCCCGCTCGCCCAGCTCGACTTCGCCGCCGCCCTCACACCCGCGGACGAGATCACCGTGCGGCCCGGTCTGCGGTGGGAGCTGACCGCCGAGGGTGACCAGGTGGTCCTGCGACTCACCGGCCGGACCCTGCGGTTCCCGGCGTCCTGCGCGGCGGCCGTGCGCACCGCCCTGGACGGCGAACCGCACGCGGTCGGCGACCTGCCCCTCGACGACGACGCCGACCGCCTGGTTCTGGCACGTCGTCTGCTGACCGAAGGCCTCGTGACACCGGCCCCGGCGGGGTTACCGTGACCGCATGACGGATTCGCGGAATGACGAGCGGCCCGAGGCCGAAGCCTCGGGACCCGAGTTCGACGAGGCCGGCGACCTGGGTTACGACGAGGCGCACGGCGCGGGGGAGCACCTCGACGTGCCCGCCGCCCTGCAGGAGGAGGCCGAGCGGCGGCGGACCCTCAGCCGGCCGCACTGACCAGCGCCACGCCCGGGTGTGGAGGCGGGGGTGCGGGACGCACCTGAACTTCACACCCGAGGTGGTCAGCCCGCGCCGCTGACCGGCTGGGCGAACTGCACGGCCGTGAAGAGCAGCCCCGCCGTCACCAGACCGGTGATCAGCACGGTGGCGACCGCCGCGGTGTCCAGCCCGACGCCGCGCCGGTCGGCCACCAGCTTCGCGGTGACGACCGCCAGCACCGGGCAGGCCAGCAGCACGAGCAGCGCCACCACCGGCGCCGCCTGCTGCCAGTCGCCGCCGGCCGACGCGCCGGTGTTGCGCAGCACCAGGTTGCCCACTACGCCGAGCACTCCGCCCGCCACGCCGAAGACGCCGAACAGAACCTGGGTGCCGAAGGTGAGCGGCCGGGCCGGTGGCGTGTACTTGACCCGCTTCTCCACCTCGTCGAGGTAGTCGCCGGCGTCCCGCTCGCTGCGCTGGCGGGGGATGCTGGGCGGCGGCAGGGTGCGCCCCCACCGCTCGGCGGCCGGCCCGATCCGGTGCACGAAGTCCGACCACAGCCCGGCGGCGCGGGCGTCCACCTGCTCCAGGTCGCGCTGGGCCCGGCGGACCGCGTGCTGCGCGTGCCGGACCTCTTCCTCCGCCGTCCGGACCGCCTCGTCGGCCTCGGTCATCCGTTCGTCGTGCCAGCGCTGCGCCTCCTCGCGCAGCGTGGTGGCCCGCTGGTCCAGGGTGGTCAGCCGGCGCAGCACGGTGCGGTAGTCGGCCCGGTCGAAGTCGGCGGGTTCCAGTTCGCTCATGAGGTTCCGTAAGGGATGATCACCTCGGCGCCGCGGTGCACCGAGCGGTCGAAATGCAGGGCTCGCCACGGCCGCGGGTACCAGTTCGGCGCCCCCGTGCCGGGGAAGAACGGCGACAGCTCGCTGCCGTGCACGTCCAGCGCGACCCAGGCGCCGATCGCGTCGGTCCGCGCGGCGTGCCCGCCGAGGCTGTCGCGCAGCAGCCCGGCGCCGCGCCACCAGCCCAGCACGTGCAGCCGCCGCTCCGGCCCCTGCCGCAGGATCGTCCGGAACTGCTCGGCGGCCGCCCGGCCACCGGGCAGGGCGTCCGCCGCGTACACCAGGATGAAGTGCGGCCGGTCGGCCGGCCAGGCCGCGCTCGCCTCGGCCGCGGCGTCCTCCAGCAGGTAATCCACGTTCTGCGTGTCGTACCACCCGCATTCCGGGATCCGGGCGTGCAGCGCCTCGGCCGCGGACAGCGCGTCCTGGTCGAGGCAGATCACCGAGAACCGGGCGCCGTCCGGGGCGAACTGGGCGGCCAGGGACCGCCCGGCCGTGGCCAGCACCGCGCACGCCTCCTCCACCCGGGTGCCCAGGACCGCCAGGTTGCGGCCGGGCGCGCGCCGCAGCACCGTCCGGGCCGAGCGTGCCGCCACGTCGATGGTCTCGCCGAGCAGCGCCATCGGGGCGGCCGGCGACTCCGACGGCTGGAGCGCCCGGTAGTCGGGGCTCTCCGCGAGCCGGGGGATCACGTCGCCGTCGAACAGGCGTGGCGGCCCCTGTTCCTCCGGCCGGCGCCGCCACAGCCGGTGCTGCAGGGCGTTCCACTGATCCCGGTCGCCTGCCGCCGGGACCCGGACCACCTGGTTCGCCTCGGTCGCGCCGGAGTCGGCGTTGACCACCGCGTGATAGCGGGGCAGCGAGTCGGCGGCGCTGTTCGTCTCGGCGAGCACCCGCCGGGCCCGGGGCAGCGCGATCCGCAGCGAGAACTGGGCGACCAGCGCGGGCCGGCCCCACAGCGCCTCGATGCCGGAGACGTCCTGGCTGGCCAGGATCAGGTGGATGCCCTGTGACCGGCCCCGCCGGGCGAGGTCCTCGAGCAGGTCGACCGCCTCGGCCGCGACCGCGTCGCGGCCGGAGAGCAGCACCTGGAACTCGTCCACCACGGCCACGATGCGGGGCCACGCGCCTGCCGGGTCCTCGGCGCGCAGTTCGGCCAGGTTCGTCACCTCGTACTGCTTGGCCGCGTCCGCCCGGCGTTTCAGCTCGCCGCTGAGGAACCGCAGCAGCGCCAGCCCGAACTCCCGGTCGGTGTTGACGTTCACCCCGACCAGGCGGACGTGCGGGAGCCAGCTCGGGTCCCGCCGGCCCGGCGCGAACCGGGCGAACGACACCCCCTCCTTGAAGTCGAGCAGATAGAACGCCAGCTCGGCGGGGGAGTACCGGGCGGCGAGCGCCCCCAGCCAGGCGTAGATGAAGTTGGTCTTGCCGGTGCCGGACGGCCCGGCGATCAGGGCGTGCGGTGGATAGTCGCTCAGGGTCACCCGCACCGGGGCGCCCTGCGGGCTGTCGCCGAGCGGCGCGGTCAGCCCGGCGGCGGAGCTCTGCTGCCACTCGGCACCGGCCTCCGGCAGCAGGCTGTCCAGCGCCACCGGCGCCGGACCGGCGGCCACCGCCTCGGCGATCTGCCGGCAGGTCGCGGTGAGGACGGTCGCCGGCGGCCCGGGATCCAGGCGTACGGGCAGCGCACCGGCGCTGTGGATGCGGGCGTCGTCGCCGGGCGCGGCCGTGACGACCTCGATCCCCGGCGCCGGCTCCACCGCGATTCCGCGGATCACCAGGTGCACCCCGCAGGCCGCGCCGGTCCGCAGCAGCCGGTCCAGCTGGGTCCGCTCGTGGCGGGACAGCTCGCCGCCGCCGAGCAGCACGGCCACCCGCCACGGCTCCGGCCGCCGCCGGGTGACCGCGTGCAGCTCGCGCAGCGACGTGTATTCGCCGGCCAGCACCTTCTCGTTGATCCGGCGGACGTGGCCGACCAGGTCGTCGAGCAGCGCGCCCAGATCCTGCGGCCCGGCGAAGGTCAGCACCCCGGCGGAGGCGAGCGGGGCGAACCCGGCCAGACCGCCGCCGAGGTGCTCCGGGTCGTACCCGATCAGCTGCACCGCGCCCGGCGTGCTCGTGCCGAGCGCCCGCAGCAGCAGGCCGGCCACCACGTTGTCGCCGGTCCGCTGGTCGCCGGCGACCACGATGTGCCCGTGGTCCAGGAGCCGGATCAGCGCCGGCACCTCCGGCGGCGCCTCCTCCGGGATCGGCGGCGCATCGTCCTCGCGCGGCGTGCCCGGCGGCTCGTCGTCGTGGGGCGCGCCCGGCGCGCTCGCCCACGGACCCTCCGGCCGCTTGGTGCGTTGCGGGTGCGGCACCGGCGCGTCGGGCAGCATCAGCCGCCCGATCCGCAGCTCGGCCGCCGTGGCCAGCGGCGTCGGCTCCCAGCTGTGCCACGGCTCCCCGGCGGCGCCCGGCGCGGCCCGGTCCGCCGCGCCCGCCGCGGCGCCGGCCAGCGCCGCGAGCTCGGTGTCGTGCCAGGTGTCGATCTCCGCGAAGCGCTGGTCCCGGGCCGCCGCCAGCCGGCGCCGCCGCGCGGTGGCCGCGGCGTTCACCCGCTCCCAGCGGGCGACCGCGGTGGTCTCCGCGCGGCGTGCGGACTCGCACGCCGTCTGAGCGGCGCCGAGCGCGTGCGACAGCGCGGCCCGGATCTCCATCACCCGCTGTTTGGTGGATTCAGCCATGACCTGCCGGCATCGACGCAGTGACTCGGGGGGACCGCCCGGAGGCCCGGGCGGAGAGGTCGGGGCTCATCGGCCGCGCTCGCCGGGATCGGGCTCGCGGGGGACCGGCTCGGGAGCGTCCGGCTTGAGCGACTCGGCGTCCCGGCCGAGCCGGGCCAGCAGCACCCCGGTGAGGACGCTCGCGGTCACCGCGTTGTCGGCGGGGTGCCCGGGCGGGCTGTCCTGCTGCTGTTGCTGCTTGACCGGCACCCGGCAGATCCGGTCGATCAGCGTCTCCAGGACCGCCGGCGAGGTGCCGGGCAGCAGCGAGCGGACGCGGCCCTCGGCAGCCGAGCGCAGCCGCGGCGCGTCCTCCGGGCGGGGCACGTGCCCGAGCAGGTCGCCGGCGAGCCGGTGCAGCACCGGGGAGCTGACCGCGGACAGGCCCAGGCCGGTCGACGCGTTCACCCCGTGCAGCTCGCGGCCGAGCCGGGCGCGGTCACCGGCGCGAACTCCCGCGGCGACCCGGCGCAGCAGCTCGGCGGTGTCGGTGCCGGACCGGCCGCTCTCCTGATCCGTCGGTGCCGGCTCGCCGGTGAGCTGGGCGACCCGCTGCTGCCACCACGGGCCCAGCTGCTGGACGTCCGCCGGCTCCGACTCGCCCGCCGGCTCGTCGTCCGGCTGCCGGGGCTGCCGTTCCTCCGGCTTGACCGCCTCACGCCACTCCTGGCCGCGGGTCGTGCCGGGCTGCCCACCGAGGCCGAGCACGGCCAGGTAGGCGTCGATCGCGTCCTGGGCGGCACGCAGGGCCGCTGCCGCGTGTTCCGCGTGTTCGGTCGCATGACCCAGCTCGGGTACGCCCATCGACTTCTGCGACTCCGCTCGCACCCAGTTCAAGATCTCGGTGGCGGTGCGGAGCCGTTCCATCGCGGCGGTGATCAACCCGGTGGGCAGCTCGTCTGCGGCGGCGCGGAGCTGGGCGCCGAGTTCCTGCAGCAGCGACATCGCGTCAGAGCATCGCCGTGTAGGTCTGGGCCTGCTCGATCGCGTGCAGGGTCGAGCTCATGCAGTCCTCGAGCTGTTGGTCGGCCTGGGAGAGCGAGGCGTGTGCGGCCTCGACCACCTGGTTGGCCGCTCCGTCGAGGGCGGCGGCCAGGCTCTGCTGGGCCTCGCCGAGCTTCTCCCGAGCCGCCTGTATCGCCACCTGCCCGTCGTTGACCTGCTGAAGCGCGGCTTCGACGGCAGCTCTCAACTCGGCGACACTGGCCACCCGTGCAGCCTCCTGTAGGAATCCTTGCTTGCAGTTGCAGAGTACCGCCCGGTTCCGTTCCCGCCGTCCGCGGTGCCCGAATTTGGCAGCACGTGGCGAACCGGATCGGTCCTTGCGGCCGTGCCGGACCCGGCGAGCCCGGTCGGGGATCGCCCTGGTGATCGCCACATCCGGCTGTCGTCCATTGTGGATCATGTCCGTGCCTCCCGCCACCGCAGGGGTGTCCTCCGGTGCTACCCCCGCTCGTGTCCGCTCATGCCCGAACCCACCCGCCCGGGTCATTCACTCACCTAGCCCCACCACCCACCAGCGTGTGAAGTTGTGTGCGCAGCGAACCCGAAGTTCACACGCCGGTTGGCGCGGTGCTGTGTGTGAAGTTGTGGTGCGCAGCGAACCTGAAGTTCACACGCCGGTTGGCGCGGTGCTGTGTGTGAAGTTGTGGTGCGCAGCGAACCCGAAGTTCACACGCCGGTTGGCGCGGTGCTGTGTGTGAAGTTGTGGTGCGCAGCGAACCCGAAGTTCACACGCCGGTT
>NZ_JBVYOQ010000033.1:0-89729 GCF_056134165.1 Actinoplanes sp. 13
TGCGTTGGGCGTCTGGCCTGCGTTGGGCGTCTGGCCTGCGTTGGGCGTCTGGCCTGCGTTGGGCGTCTGGCCTGCGTTGGGCGTCTGGCCTGCGTCGGGCGTCTGGCCTGCGTCGGGCGTGGACGGCGCGGGCGGCGTCCACGGGAAGCCCGGCCCGCCCTGACCAGCGCCCGGCCCGCCCGGCCGGCCGGTGTCGAACTCGGCGTAGAGGATGAAGACCCGATGGAGGCCGTCCAGCCGGACCTGGCAGTCCTGGTGCCACAGCCCGAGGCCGGCGCCGAGCCCGCTCATGGCCTCGCAGGCCTGGCTGGTGTCGGAGGAGCCGGCCGCGCTGCCCTGACCATTCGGGGGCGGGTTGCCCGGTGCGGCCTGTGCCGGGCCGGCCCCGAGAGCGGCTCCGGCCAGTAGCCCGAGACCCGCGATGGTCATGCCCCGTGTCGCCTTGCGCATGTCATACCTTTCTCTTCAGGTGGCTATGTCCCATTCAGCTGAGCACGGGCGGTGTGGACGCCACTCCCCGTTCGAGGGAATCGGGCGCGAAGGGACACCGGGTTGGCCCCGGAGGGATAGAGGTATGCGGGCCGCTGGGCGGCGTCGCCCCGTCTGGCCCGGGTGGGCCGTACGGTCCCTGAAGTGAGCACCCCGACAAGGCGCGGCCTCCGCCCGAAATCGGCGGTGAGCGCGGCGGATACGTGAGCGGCCGCCGATACGTGGGCGGCGCGGAGATGTGAGCCACGGCGTCCGGCGGGCGCGGCGAAGTGCGGCCACTTTCGGCGAATGGCGTCCCCGGCGCCCGGTTCGGCTGGAGACTCGGGATCATGGGGACCGCCGCGCTGAGCCGGCGACAGACGAATGTCGTCTTCACCGCGATCATGCTCGGGATGCTGCTCGCCGCCCTGGACCAGACGATCGTGATGGCCGCGCTGCCCACGATCGTGGCGGACCTCGGCGGCGGCGGGCACATGTCCTGGGTGGTGACGTCGTACCTGCTCGCCGACACGGTCGCCACGGTGCTGGCCGGCAAGTTCGGCGACCTGTTCGGCCGCAAGGTGGTCTTCCAGGTCAGCGCGGTGATCTTCGTGGCCGGCTCGGCGCTGTGCGGGGTGGCCCAGGACATGCTGATGCTGGTGATCGCCCGGGCGATCCAGGGTGTCGGCGGTGGCGGCCTCATGGTCACCGCGATGGCGCTGATCGCCGACGTCATCCCGCTCCGCGACCGGGGCCGCTATCAGGGCGCGCTCGGGGCGGTCTTCGGCATCACCACGGTCGTCGGGCCCACCCTGGGCGGCCTGCTCACCGACCATCTGACCTGGCGCTGGGCGTTCTACATCAACCTGCCGGTGGCCGCGCTGGTGATCGTGGTGGCGGCCCGAGCCCTCCCGTCGATCCGGGCGGGCGGCCGGCCGGTGATCGACTACGCCGGCATCGCGCTGGTCGCGGCCGGTGCGACCAGCATGATCCTGGCGCTGGAGTGGGGCGGCAAGGAGTACCCCTGGAGCTCGCCGGTCATCCTCGGCCTGTTCGCCGCGGCGGTCGCGCTCTTCGCCGGTTTCGTCGCGGTGGAGCTGCGGGCCGAGGAGCCGATGCTGCCGATGCGGCTGTTCCGCAACTCCGTCTTCACCGTGTGCTCGACACTCAGCTTCATCGTCGGGTTCGCGATGCTCGGCGCGATGACGTTCCTGCCGACGTATCTCCAGTACGTCGACGGCGTCTCCGCCACCGCGTCGGGCGTACGGATCCTGCCGATGGTGGTCGGTCTGTTCGCCACCTCGATCCTCTCCGGCAACCTGGTCAGCCGCACCGGCCGATACCGGGTGTATCCGATCGCCGGCGGCGCCGTGATGTCGATCGGGTTGTACCTGATGTCGACCATGAACGCGAACACCGGCACCGCGGCGGAGTCGTTCTACATGTTCGTGCTCGGCGCCGGGATCGGCTTCTCCATGCAGACCCTCACGATCGTCGTGCAGAACACGGTTCCCTACGCCGACCTCGGTACGGCGACTTCAGGGGTGACGTTCTTCCGTACCCTCGGCAGCTCGTTCGGCACCGCGGTCTTCGGCAGCCTCTACAGCAGCCGCCTGGAGTCGGAGCTGTCCGGCGCGCTCGCTGTCACCGGCGTGCCGCCGCTGACCGCGCAGGACCCGGCCGCCCTGAACGCTCTCGACCCGGCCCTCGCGGCGCCGATCGTCGCGGCGTACGCGGACGCCATCGACTACGTCTTCATCTGGGTGGTCCCGGTCGCCGTGCTCGGCTTCGTGATCGCCTGGTTCCTCAAGGAGCTGCCGCTGCGGGACAGCGCCCGGGTGCACGCCGCCGACGTCGGCGAGGGTTTCTCGCCGCCCGCGCCGGACGACCGGGTGAGCCAGCTGGAGAGACAGATCAGCGACACCATGAGCCGCGAACGGGTGCAGCTCGACCGGTTGCTGGCCGGCTCCGGCACCCGGCTGAGCCCGGCGCAGGCGTGGGCGATGGGACAGACGCACCTGCACGCCACCGCCCTCGGCCGGGCCGAGCTGCCCGAGATCGCCGACCGGCACCGGATGCCGGCGGACGTGCTGCGACCCGCGTTCACCGAGCTCTGCCAGGCCGGATATGCCCGGTTGGAGGGTGACACGGTGCTGCTCACCGAGGCCGGCGAGGAACAGTTCGACCGGGTGCGGGAGGCCTGGCGCGGCTGGCTCGACGCGCACCTCGACGACATCACGATGGCCGATCCGGGCGACCGGGCGCTCCTCGACCAGGCGCTGGAGAAGATCGCGACCCGGTTGGTCGACGAGCACCGTCTTTGAAGATCCGGACATTCCGATACTGTCCTCGAATGGGATTGCTGGACAGGTTCGTCGGCTCACCGCAGCGCCGGTTCGCCCAGCTCGCCCTCCGGGTCGCGCGCGGCACCCCGGGGGTGGAACGGGCGGACTACGAGCCGGAGGCGTTCGCCATCGCGATCCATCGGGCCGGCGGCGCCGGCCCGGCCCACCTCTACCTGTCCAACGTCTACCGCGAGACCGCGGACGCCACCCCGGCGGAACGCCGCGACCGGCTGGCCAAACTGGTCCGGCTGATGGCCACCCCACCGCCCGAGGACACCTGGGAGACCGTACGCGCGAAGTTGCGTCCCGTCGTGCGCCCGGTGACGTTCGGCGTCGCCGGCCCGGTCGGGTTGCGCCCGCCGCTGTCCCGCCCGGCCATGCCGTTCCTGCGCGAGCTCGTGGTGATCGACACCCCGGAGGCGATGGCTTACGTCATCCCGGACCGCCTCGACGAGTGGGGGGTGTCCGCCGACGAGGTCTTCGCCGCCGCGCGCGACAACCTGGCCCGGATCGCCCGCCGCTCGCTGGAGCAGCCGTGGCCGGGTGGGCCCAGCGTGCTCCGGATGATCGACGACGGCGACGGGTATTTCACGTCGCTGCTGCTCACCCCCGGCTGGCTCGGTGAAGTGGGTGAGCGGATGGGCGCCCCGGTGCTCGCCTTCGCCCCGGACAACAACACCCTGCTGATCGCGCCGCTCCCGGACGAGGGCGCCGACCAGCTCTATGCCCTGGTCGAGAAGAACTTCCAGGAGGCGGTGCGGTACCTGTCACCGGTCGGGTACGTGGCTTCCGCGACCGGCCGGGCGGTGCCGTACGCGCCGCCGCCCGGCCATCAGGACTACATCGCCGCCCGGCGCGCCGAGGCGGTCCTGGCCCTCACCGAGTACTCCAACCAGACCGATTGGCTCGCCGAGCAGTACGCGAAGGCCGAGGTCGGCGTGCACGTCGGCCGGCTCATCGCGGTCGAGCCGCCGGACGGTGGCCCGGCCGAGACCATCGCCACCTGGGTCCAGGGCGCGAGCACGCTGCTGCCGCGTGCCGACACGATCGCCTTCGCCCGGCCGGGCGGTGGTGTCGAGCTGCGGGTGCCCTGGCGCGTCGTCGAGGAGCACACCGGCCTGCGCCCCGAGCCGATCCTGGCGCCGGCGCGATACCGCGTGGACGACTGGCCGCCGCCGGAGGTCCTCGCAGAGCTCCGCCCCCACGCCCTCTGACCCACTCCAAGTGTGTGAAGTTGGGGTGCGATTCGCACCCGAAGTTCACACGCAAGTTCTCGGCGTGCCGGGTGCGCTCTCGGCGCGGTGGTGAGTGTGTGAAGTTGGGGTGCGTATCGCGCCTGAAGTTCACACGGTGGGGTCGTTGAAAGTTGTGGTTCCGGGCTCGAAGACGGCGGCGAGGGTTTCGACGCCGCCACCGAAGGCGGCGGCTGCCACGGCCGCGACCACCGTGGCGGCGCGCAGGGCGTGGAACAGGCCGCGCCCGGTGCCGGCCTCGGCGAGGTTGCGCGCGACGGCCCGGGGAAGGGTGCGCCGCAGGTAGTCCTTCTCCGCGCCGAGCTGCCGGTTCTTCGGCAGCAGGCCGGCCATCTGCACCTTGCCGCGGCCCTCGGCATAGCAGCGGCGCATCAGGAAGCCGAACGTCGACCGGTCGGCGGGCACCTCGTGGTCGATGGTGGCGTCCGGGACGTACACCCAGTGGCCGCCGCCGGCCGCGCTCATCCGCAGGCACAGCTCGGTGTCCTCGGGGCGGTTCTGGTCGCCCAGCTTGCCGAAGCCGGTGCGGAAACCGCCGACCGCCAGGAACGCGTCCCGCCGCACGATCATGTTGGCCGACCAGACGTTGCGGATCGGGGCGGTGCTGGTGGGCATCCCGGAGTAGGAGACGCCGACCGCCCACAGCAGCTCGTCCGGCATCCACGCCGGCCGGGTGCGCGACCAGGCCGGGAGGATGCCGCCGCCGGTGCCGACCACGGCCGGGTCGGCGAACGGCGCCAGCTGGCCGGCGAGCCAGGTGGGGCTGGCCACGGTGTCGTCGTCGAGGAAGGCGATGAACGGCGTACGGGTGTGGAACGCGCCGGTGTTGCGGGTGCCCGAGGCGCCCCTGGCGTACGCGTTCTCCAGCACTGTGACGCCGCGGAACGTCTGCCGGGCCCGGGCCGCCATCGCCGGGTTGTGGTCGACGACGATCACGATCTCGGCGGCGCGGCGGGTCTGCCCGTGTGCCGACGCGATCGTCCGGACGAGGGAGTCCCACCGCTTCGCGCTGTGCGTGGGAATGACGATGCTGACGGCGGAACTGGACGGCTCCAACGGTGCTCCCGGGGCGGTCGTGACGATGGTGCAGAGATCGGCAGAAGTGCCGCTGACCAGGAGCCTTGCCGAGTTTCCTGTGGTGAGCCTGTGGGCCGGAGCCGGTGCCGCGAATCCGCGCCGTACGGATCACCCGGGATAGGTTGCGCGGGTGGGTGCGAACGCTGATTGGCCGGTGGAGGCCGCCGTCCGGGTCGTCGCCTGGGCCGCCGGGCTGCCCGCGGCGGCCGGGAGGCGACGGGTGCTGGCCGTCGAGGGCCGCTCCGGCTCGGGCAAGACGAGTCTGGCGGCGGCGGTGGCGGAGCGGCTCGGCGCGCCGGTTCTGCACATGGACGACTTCTATGCCGGGTGGGACGGGCTGGCCGACGGCGTGGCGGCGCTGCGGGAGAGGGTGCTCGTGCCGCTGGCGGCGGGCCGTCCGGCGGTGTGGCGGCGGTGGGACTGGGCGGCGGGGGAGTACGCCGAGGAGCATCGGGTGCCGGACGCGGACTGGCTGGTCGTCGAGGGAGTCGGAGCTGGGGGGCGGGTGCTCCGGTCGTACCTCAGCGGGGTGGTCTGGTTGGAGAGCCCCACCGCGTTGCGCAAGCGGCGTGCCCTGGCCCGGGACGGCGCCACCTATGCCCCGCACTGGGCACGGTGGGCGCGGCAGGAGGACGCGTTCTACGCGGCCGAGGAGGTCCGCGCGGCCGCCGGTCTGGTGATCCGGAACTAACTCCACTCTATCGATATCTCCTATCGGTTAGATAGAGTCATGGGCATGCGTCGCTCCCTCGCGGTTCTCGCTGCCCTCACCCTGGCCGCGGCCGGCCTCCTCACCGGCTGCGGCGACGACGACACCGCCGGCTCCGGCCCCGGCCCGCTCCGCGTCGGCTACCAGCGGTTCGGCGGCCTGAGCCTGGTCAAGGCGCGCGGGGACGCGCCCGGCGTCGAGTGGTCGCTGTTCGAGAGCGGGCCGGCGCTGACCGAGGCGCTCAAGGCCGGCGCCATCGACATCGGGCAGACCGGCGAGGCGCCGCCGATCTTCGCCGCCGCGGCGCGGACGCCGTTCGTCATCGCCGCGACCAGCGCGCCCTCGCCGAAGAGCGAAGCGGTGCTGGTCAAGTCGGCGCGGGGCTTCAAGACCTTCGCTGACCTGCGCGGCCGGACGATCGCGCTGAACAAGGGCTCCAACGTGCACTGGCTGCTGGTCAAGCTCCTCGAGGCCCATCGGATGACGCTCGACGACGTCACCGTGAAATATCTGAAGCCCGCCGAGGGCCGGCCGGCCTTCGACAACGACCAGGTCGACGCGTGGATCATCTGGGACCCGTATTTCGCGCTCGCCGAACAGCCGGGCGTGCAGATCCTCGCCGACGCGACCGGCGTGGCCAACAACCGGGAATACATCCTTGCCGGCAAGGACGCGGCCGGGGCGAAAGCCGGCCAGATCAAGGAGTTCCTGACCACCTACGAGAAGACCACCACCTGGGGGATCGAGCATCCGGACGAGCGGGCGGCGGTGCTCGCGCCGGAACTGAAGATCGACGAGGCGACGACGAAACGGGCGCTGGCCCGGGCCGCGCAGCCGATGGCGCCGCTGACGCCGGAGATCGGGACCGAGCTGCAGACCATCGCGGACGGGTTCAGCGCGCTCGGGCTGATCCCCGGCAAGATCGACGCGGCGTCGCTGATCGACCCGCAGTTCACCGGGCCGGTGGCGCCGTGACCCTGGTCGCCGCCCCGGAGGCCGACCTGGCCCCGGCAGTCGCGACGCCACCGCGGCGCCGGCGGGTGCGCTGGCAGCGGGCGGTCAGCCCGCTGGCGATCCTGATCGTCTGGGAGGCCGGCGCACGGGCCGGAGTGATCTCCGCGGAAAAGCTGCCGGCGCCGAGCACGGTGCTGGGGACCGGCTGGCGGCTGACCGCCGACGGCACGCTGGGCGAGCACCTGCTCTCCTCGCTCAGCCGGGCCGCGCTCGGGCTGCTGATCGGCGGCCTCCTCGCCCTCGTGCTCGGCTCGGTCGCCGGCCTGCTGCGGCTCGGTGACGACATCGTCGACCCGCCGGTGCAGATGGCCCGGATGCTGCCGCACCTCGCGCTCGTCCCACTGCTGATCATCTGGGTCGGCATCGGCGAGTCGATGAAGATCACGCTGGTGGCGCTGGGGTCGTTCTTCCCGCTCTACTTCAACACCTACGCCGGGATCCGGGACATCGACGAGCGGCTGGTCGAGGCGGCACGGACCTGCGGGCTGGGCAGCTGGGCCCGGCTGCGGCACGTGGTGATCCCGGGCGCGCTGCCGGCGCTCTTCCTCGGCCTGCGGCTGTCGATCGGCGCGGCCTGGCTCAGCCTGGTCGTCGGCGAGCAGACCAACACCCAGAGCGGCATCGGCTTCCTGATGATGGAGGCCCGCGAGTTCAGCCAGACCGATGTGGTGGTGCTCGGCCTGTTCGTCTACGCGATCCTCGGCCTCGTCTCCGACGTGCTGCTGCGCGTGGCGGAACGCCGGGCACTCGGCTGGCGGCGCGGGCTGGTGGCGGCATGAGCGCGGTGACCGTCAGCGGAGTGCGCAGATCGTTCGGCCCGACCCCGGTGCTCGACGGCGTCGACCTCACCATCGGCGCCGGCGAGGTGGTCGCGCTGCTCGGCGGCAGCGGCTCGGGCAAGAGCACGCTCCTGCGGATCCTGGCCGGCCTGGACCCGGAGGCGACCGGCTCGGTCACGGTGCCGAGCCGGTACGGGGTGGTCTTCCAGGAACACCGCCTGCTGCCGTGGAAGCGCGTCCTCGACAACGTCGCGCTGGGTGTGCCGGGCGAGCCGGCCCGGTGCCGGGCGGCGCTCGCCGAGGTCGGTCTCGGCGACCGGGAACGGGCCTGGCCGGCCGAGCTCTCCGGCGGGCAGGCGCAGCGGGTGGCCTTCGCCCGGGCGCTGGCCAGGGAGCCGGAGGTGCTGCTGCTGGACGAGCCGTTCGGGGCGCTGGACGCGCTCACCCGGCTGCGCATGCAGGAACTGTTCGGCCGGCTGCGGGCCCGGCACGGCTTCGCGGCGCTGCTGGTGACACACGACGTCGACGAGGCACTGCTGCTCGCGGACCGGGCGCTGGTGCTGGACGGCGGCCGCATCACCGCCGACCTGCCGGTGACCCTGGACCACCCGCGCGCACCGGACGCCCCAGGCTTCGGCGAGCTGCGGCGCCGGCTGCTGAACCTGCTCGGCGTACCGCTGCCGGCTTAGCGCTTGATCGAGTTGCCGGCCCAGCGCTTGCAGCACGGCGGTCAGATGATCGCCGGAGAGGTCGGCGACGACGGCGCCACCCAGGTAGCGGGACCCGTCGCGGCGGTCGTGCACGTACCAGCCGCTGCCGCCGGCGCGCTGCACCGTGCGTACCTCGATGTTCTCGCCGCCCAGCCGGGCGGCGATGACGGTGCCGGAGTCGTCGGCGGCCATTTTCGGACGGTACCGCGAAGCCGTCCGGGGAACCGGCGATCCCGCGCGCGGTGACCGCCGTCACAGGTCACCGGTGGGGTAGGAGCCGGCGGACCCGGCGGACCAGGCCCGCGGGATTCAGCGGCTTCGGCAGGTACTCCTCCGCGCCGGAGACGAAGGCGAGATCGATGTCGGTCTCGGTGGCGCAGCCGCTCAGCATGATCACCGGGATCTCGGCGGTGGCCGGGTCGGCGTGCATCCGGTAGCAGACGCTCAACCCGTCCAGGCCCGGCATCGCGATGTCCAGCACCACCAGGTCGGGACGCACCCGGCCGACCAGCGAGAGCCCGGTGCAGCCGTCGGCCGCCGTCACGGTCCGGTAGCCGGCCGTCTCGAGCTTGAAGCTGACCAGGTCGCGCACGCTCTCGTCGTCGTCCACGATCAGCACGGTGGGCTGCGAGACGGCCGTCATGGTGGCTCCGATCCCTCGAGCGGTCGGCGGTGCCCGGGGGCGTCGCCTGAGTGACCGGAGCAATCGGCGCGTGCCGTGGCCGCGCCAGGTAAAGCCCGGTTGCAAAACGGGGGCCCGCGATCGCGGGCCCCCGTCTCAACGATTGTCCTACTGCGTCACGAAGAGCAGGCGGTTCGGCGAGCCGCTGCCCGGGCTGGTCACCACACCGGTGGTGGCGTTGTTGACCAGGTTGTCGCGGACCTGGGCCGGGGTGAGGCCCGGGCTGCGGGCCAGCACCAGGGCGGCCGCGCCGGCCACGTGCGGTGCGGCCATCGAGGTGCCGCTGATGGTGTTGGTCGCGGTGTTGCTGGTGTACCAGGCCGAGGTGATCGACGAGCCCGGCGCGAAGATGTCGAGCACGGTGCCGTAGTTGGAGAAGCTGGACCGGGCATCCGTGCTGGTGGTGGAGCCGACCGTGATGGCGGCGGCGAGGCGGGCCGGCGAGGAACTGCTGGCGTTGGTGTTCGAGTTGCCGGCCGCGACCGCGTACGTCACGCCGGAGGCGATCGAGTTGGCCACCGCGTTGTCCAGGGCGGTGCTGACGCCGCCGCCGAGGCTCATGTTGGCGACCGCCGGCTTGACCGCGTTCTGGGTGACCCAGTTGACGCCGGCGATGACACCGGCGGTGCTGCCGCTGCCGGTGCAGCTCAGCACCCGGACGCCGACCAGGCGGACAGCCTTGGCCACGCCGTGGGTGGAGCCGCCGACGGTGCCCGCCACGTGGGTGCCGTGGCCGTTGCAGTCCACCGCGCCGGTGCCGACCGCGTCGTAGCCGGGGGTGGCCCGGCCGCCGAACTGGCTGTGCGTGTAGCGGATACCGGTGTCGATGATGTAGGCGGTGACGTTCGACGCGGTGGTCGGGTACGTGTAGGTGGTGCTCAGCGGCCGGTTCCGCTGGTCGATCCGGTCCAGGCCCCAGGTCGCGTTGTTCTGCGTGGCGGCGAGCTGGATCTCCTGGTTCTGCTCGACGTACGCGACCTCGGAGTTGGCCGCCAGACGCTTCGCCTGGGTCTCCGACATGGCGGCCTCGAAGCCGTTCAGCGCCTTGCCGAAGCTGCGCTTGACCGACGCGCCGTAGGCCTTGCTGAGCTTCGCCTGCTGGGCGCCGGACTTGAGGACCACGATGTAGCTGCCGGGGATCGCGTCGGCGCTGCCGGCCAGGCGGATCTCGCCCATCGCCGGTGCCGCCGCGGCCGGGGTGCCGGTCGCGACCACCGCGGTGGCCAGAGCGAACAGACCGGCGGCCAGGATGCGGCCGTGTCGTCGAATCGCCATGTTCTTCCTCTCTCACGCCTGCCGACGAATTGATGCTCGTCGCTCAGTCCTGCCAAGAGCGTAGGTGGGGAGGCGACTGACGTGGCTATATCGAAATGGCTATATCAACGGCACGCCTGCGGCTGATGTTCAGGGAATCGCCGCTCGTGCCGAACTGGGTGGTAAAGGCATTCCCTGCGACCCGAGGCGGTGCTCGCCGCGCTGGTCCTCGCGGTGGCGATGAGCCGCTGGCTGCCCGGTCTGTGGGCCGGCGAGCAGGGCAGCCGCCCGCTGCGGCGGCTGGGAGCTGATCGATCACGCGCTCGACCTGATCCCGGCCGGGACCACCCCGCTAAGGCGGTCCGCTGGTCAGGGCACTGCGCCGAGCATCGTCAGGACGGCGCCGAACAGCGTGGTGGTGGCGTCCTGGTCGAGGTGCTCGGCGTGCCAGCCGCGGTCGGCCAGGCCCTGCAGGACGCCCGCCATCACGGTGTTGACCGTGCGCAGCGTGGCGGGGGAGAGCAGGACCGCCGAGGTACCGTCGGCGTGCGCGGCGCGGGCCGCCGAGCCGAGCGCCACCAGCGCCGCCGCGGCCCCGTTGAGGACCTGCGCGACGTGCAGCCGGTCCCGGTCGAGGTTGAAGGCGGCCACGTGCACGGCGAGGCCCAGCGCGGTGATCAGCCGGCCGGTCTCGTCGCCGCTGAGCACGGCGGGCATGGTGGCCGCGTCGTCCTCGGTCTTGACGGCGCCCGCGCAGAAACCGGTGATCAGCTCGTCGGCGGCCTCGGCGGGCACCACCAGCGTGGCCGTCGGCAGGCCGGGGAAGCGGCGGCGCAGGGCGGCCTCGACGGCGTCCCGGACGATGTATTCCGGGACGACGCGGTGCTGCGCGGTGAGCCGCCGGACGATGACCGCGACGATGTCGTCGACTCGCATCGCACCGGCGTCGTCCATCTCCTCACCGTAGCGTCGCACACGCCGGCCTAGGGCAGCAGGATCCGGGCGGTGGTGCCGTCCGGCGAGCTCGTCAGGGTCAGCGTGCCGTGGTGCGCGCCGACGATGTTGCGGGCGATGGTGAGTCCCAGGCCCACCCCCGGCACCGCCTGCTCGCGGGCGTGCCGGCCGCGGTGGAAGCGCTCGAAGACGTGCGGCAGCTCGTCGCCGGGAATGCCGATGCCGGCGTCGGCCACTTCGACGGTGGGCCGTGGCCCGGTGATACGGACCGTCACCGGACGGTCCTGGGAGGTGTAGAGCAGCGCGTTGCGCAGCACCTGCGCGATCGCGTACGCCAGCCGGGTCAGGTCGGCGCGGACCATCACCGGCTGGTCCGCGTGCACGGCGACCGGCACCGGCCGCAGGGCGATCAGCGGGCGGCAGGCGGTGACCGCGGCGGCGACTACGGTGGCCAGGTCCACCATCGCGACCGGCGGGGGCAGCGGCGCCTCCGGCGGCCGGGTGCCGGCGAGGATGTGGTCGACCATGTCCACCAGCCGCTGCCCGTTGCGGTGGATCGGCGCGATCAGGTCGCGGTACGGCGCCAGCTCGTCCTGGTCGCCGAGCAGCTCCAGATAGCCCTGGATGGCGGCGACCGGGGTGCGCAGCTCGTGGGTGATGCTCGCGACCAGGCCGTCCTCGCGCTCGGCGGATCGGGCCAGCCGGTCGTCCAGGTCGGCGACGCGCAGCCGGTTGCGGAGCGCGGCCAGGTGGCCGGCGGCCTGCCCGGCGAACGTGACCAGGTCGGCCACCTGCCCGGGGCCGATCTCGTGCGGCCGGTCGTCGATCACGCACATGGCGCCGAGCGTGTAACCCTGCTCGTCGACGATCGGAGCACCCGCGTAGAAGCGGATGTGCGGCTCCCCGGTCACGTTCGGATATCGGGCGAACCGGGGGTCGAGGGTGGCGTCCGGGACGATCAGCGGCTCGCCGAGCGGCACGACCCGGGCGCAGAAGGACACGTCGAGAGCGGTCTGCTTCTCGGCCAGCCCGACGCTGCCGGCGAACCACTGCCGGTCCCGGTCGACCAGGGAGACGGCGGCCATCGGCGTGTCGAACATGCTCGCCGCCAGCCGGGTGACATCGTCCAGCACTCGCGTGCGCGGGCGGTCCAGGACCTGGTACGAGCGCAGCGCAGCGAGTCGCGCCTCCTCCTTTTCCTCCACGTCTGTCCATCGACCCGCTCTCATCACAGCTGAGCGGAACCGGTCACCTGCCTGGCGCCGCTGCCGGCCCCCGGCGCCCGGCTCAGCCGACGGCGGCGCGGCGGGCGGTGTACTCGGTGCCGCGCTGCCCCGGGTACGGGATCAGATTGTCCGGCTGCTCGTCGTACGACTCGGCCCAGCGGCGGCCGGCCGACTCGACCGGGTCGGCGTCGTAGACGGACCGGCCGTGGAAGCGCTGCCCGTAGTCCATCATCCCGTCCACCAGCCGGTCCACGTCGGCGGAGGGCCGCACCACGAGCCGCATGAACTGGCTGGTCATGCCGAGCTTGTTGCCGCACTCCCGGGTCATGATCCCGTGGTTGGCGACCAGGTAGTCGCGCAGCGCCACGCCGGACCACTCGGTGGGGAGCTTGACCAGGAAGAAGTTGCCCTGCGACGGGAACACGGTGAGCCCGGGGACGCGGCTCAGCTCGCGGGCCATCGACCGGCGGTCCCGGCTGAGCAGGCGCAGCGACTCCTCGTACTCCATCTCGTGGTCCTGGATCATGTGGACGACCTTCTCGGCGAGCGAGTTGAGGTTCCACTTCGGCAGCATCTTGGCGATCCGGCCGGCGATCGCCGGGTTGGCCAGCATGTAACCGAACCGGATGCCGTGCAGGCCGAAGTTCTTGCCGAGGCTCTTCAGGACCACCGCGTTGGGGCGGATCACCGCGTCCGGGCCGACCGAGGGATAGCGCTCGGCGTCCGAGAAGTCGATGAAGGACTCGTCGATGACCACCAGGTCCAGGTCACCGAGCGCGTCCATGAACCGGATGACGTCACGCCGCGGCAGATAGTTGCCGTCCGGGTTGTTGACGTTGCAGACCACCGCGACCCGGGACTTGCGCTCGCGGATGAACTGCACGTACTCCTCCAGGTCGAGCCGGAAGCCGTCGCGCTCCTGGAGCGGGAACATGTCCACCCGCTTGCCGGTCTCCAGCGGCTGGTCGGTCCACCGGCCGAACGTCGGGATCGGGATGGCCAGGCTCTCCTTGACCAGCAGGTGGTCGATCCAGGTGATCAGTTCGGTGGAGCCGTTGGCCATCGCCACCGTCTGCGGGTGCAGGCCCAGCACGCTCGCCAGCTTCTTGGTGATCGTGGATGAGTCGCTCGGGTAGTACTTGAGGATGTTCCTGAGGTCGGCGGTCAGCTCGTCGAACATCTCCGGGGTGGGGAAGTACGGGTTGCACGGGATGCAGAAGTCGACGATCTCCGATCCCTCGCCGGCGGCCCGTGCCACGTCGAAGTAGGACGCGCTGTGTGAGCCCTTGTGCAGGATCGACGTGTCGATTCCGGTCCGTGCCACGGTGTCCTCCCGAACCCTCGCCTGACGTTGCCGCTGTCGGGTACGGCCCCGGGCCGGGATTCGTTCAGCGTGGAGCGTGCCGCACCCTCCCGGCCGGCCGGGAGGCGCGTCTGAAATCCGGACCTCATCCGCACCGGATGAGGTGGTGCGCAGCCGGTGCGGAGAGGCTGCAGGCGGTAGCTTCCCGACCCTGCGGAGGACGGCATGACCGGTATGGACCCCACCCCGCGACCGGCGATCAACGCCGGCAAACTTTGGGCCGGCGGCACCGCGACGGCCGCTGTGGCGGCGCTCATCGCGATCGCCGGCATCCTGCTCGGCCGCGGCCTGTTCGACATCGACGTGCTGGCGCCGAAGGGCCAAGGCACCTGGGGCGACGCCTCCACCGGCTGGTACGCCCTCGGCGCGGCCGGCGCGGCGCTCGCCGCCACCGGGCTGGCGCACGTGCTGATCATCACTACACCCCGGCCGATGCGCTTCTTCGGCTGGGTGGTGGGGCTGAGCACCGTCGTGGCGATGCTGGCGCCGTTCGTCACCGACGCGAGCCTGGGCGCCCGGATGTACACGGCGGGCCTGAACTTCGTGCTGGGCGTCGCCATCGGATCCCTGGTGGCCGGTGTCGCCCGGACCTCGACGATCGCCGTCCCGCTGCGGCGGCCGACCCCGCGTCCGTACTGAGGGAGCGCATGATGAGCAGACCGGGACTGTTGGACCTCGGCGACCTGGCTCTGGGTGCCGCGGTGTGGGCCGGCGAGAGCGCCGCCGTGGTGCTGACCCGGCTCCGGACCGCGCGTGACGCCGCGGACGCCCAGGCCTCCGCCCCCGTCCTTCGGGAGAGAGCCGCTGTCCTGCAGGAGAGAGCCGCTGTCCTCCGCAGGAGGCTGGCCGAGCTGACCGAGCGGGGCGCGGCGGAACGGGTCAAGGGACAGACCCGTGCCGCACGCCGGCTGGACGCCGCGATCACCGCGATAGCCACTTCGCCCGTCGTCAACCGCATCGTCGAGATTCAGGCGGACCGGGTGCTGGCCTCGCTGGAGAGTGAGCCGGAGCGGATCCGGGTGCTGGTCCGGGGACAGCGCGACACCATGGTCGGCGAGGTCGTCGGGCGGGTCCGGTCCGGTGCGGCAGCCGGTGACGCGGCGGTGGACCGGATCACTCTGCGGATGACCCGGCGGGGCGGTGCCGCCGGACCGCCGTGATCTCCGCCGGGCTGATCAGCCGCGCCCTGGCGTACTTCCTCGACGCGCTGACCGTCGCCGTGCTGGCCGGCGCCTCGGTCACCGTGCTCGGGCTGGTGGCCTCCGTGGCCGGCACCGGGGCCCAAGAGATCGCCCGGTTCCTGTTCTCCACCTATCTGATCTGCCTGCCGGCGGTGATGGCGCTCTACTGCGCGCTGTTCTGGGTGCTCGCCGGCCGTACGCCGGGGATGGCGGTGCTCGGCCTGCGGGTGACGACGGCCGGCGGCCGCCCGGTGCGCTGGCTCGCCGCCCTGATCCGGGGCCTGCTGCTGGCGTACTTCCCGATCGGCGCGCTCTGGCTGCTCGTCGACCGCCGCCATCAGGCCCTGCACGACAAGGTGGCGCGGACCGCGGTGATCCGGGTCGCGCCCGCCGTGGGTGAGGTGACGCCGGCGCCGCAACGGTGACCGGACGGCAGTCGCGCCGGTCACCGCATGGATGACCGGCGCGACCGCTCACTCTCAACCGCCCACTCTCAACCGCCCAGGATCCGGGCCTTCTGCTGCTCGAACTCGGTGTCGGTCAGCACACCCTGCTGCTTCAGCTCACCGAGCTGCTTCAGCTGTTCGAGCTTCGCCGCCATCGGGTCGGGCGCCGGCGCGGCCGGCGGTGGCGGCGCGGCGTACTGCTGCTGCGGAGCCTGCTGTTGCTGCTGGGCGTATTCCTCGTCGGCCTGCCGGGACCATCGGCCGGCCTGCCGCCGGGACACCCGGTTGGAGACCGCGGTCGCTGTTCCGGCGACCACCGCGGTGCGGGCCATCCCTCTCAGAAGACCGGGCATCGCGATCACCGCCCCCCGGTGGAGGCCGTCGCGGCCTCCGGCTTGGTCTCGTCCAGGGCCGCGATCAGCGACTGCACGGGGATCCGCCCGCCGGCCACGACCTGGGCGCCGTTCTTGCGCAGCTGGACGGCGAGCGGCGCCGCCCAGGCGTTCTCGTACACCACCAGCACCGCCGCGGAGCCTGCCGTCAGCACCGAGCCGGCCTCCCGCAGGTCGTCCCCGCCGAGCATGCCGGACTCCGCACCGTGGAAGGCGCCGAGCCCGGCGAGCTCCACGTCGCGGCCCTCCAGGGCGGTCACCGTGCCGTCGTGGCCCTTGCGGACGAACAGGATGTCCAGCAGCCGGATGGTCCCGCGGTCCACCAGGTCCAGCAGCAGCGGGAAGGCGGTGCCTTTCAGGCTTCCGTCCGGGAACTCCACGCACAGATAGTCGATCGGGCCCATCTCCTCGAGTTCACGCATGACGCCTCCTAACTCGCGGCCGGCACTTGCCGTGCCGGTCCGGCGGTGCTCCGGCGGCTGACGGCGGACTCCACGCTCAGCCCGATCAGCGCGCCACCGGCGGCCGCCACCAGCGGCAGCACCACCAGCACGCCGTAGTCGGGCCGGACCGGCCGGCCGCGCAGCACGCCGTACGCCTGAACGGCGCGCTGCCGTGTGCTGTGTCCTCTTCTCATCGCACTCCCTTGCTCCAGCGGCCCGGTTTCAGTGGCCTGTTCAGTGGCCTGTTCAGCGGCCTGAATGCCATGGCCTCAGCGTGCTCCGAACGGCCGGGGGGAACCTCATCCGCGCCGGATGAGGCGACCCGACCGAGGGTCGGGGAGCGTCGGCCGCATGACGATCCCGGCGGAGACCTCGGCACAGCCGGCGGCGAACCAGAGCGCGACACCCGTACCCGATGACGTCGTGGAGGTGGAGCGACTCCGGGCCGAAGTGGCGGCGTTGCGTGCCCAACTGGGGTCCGGGCGCCGCAGGCGGTCCGGCGTCAGCACGTTCCGGCGGGCCCTCGCCGCCGTGCTCGTGGCGCTCGCCGCGTTCGCGCTGGTGACCAGCGTGGTAGGCCTGTGGGCCGCGCGCACCACCTTGAACACCGATCGCTGGGTGGCGACCGTCGCGCCGCTGCCGCAGGATCCCCGGGTGAACGCGGCGGTCGCCGAGTACGCCACCACCGAGGTGTTCCGCGTCCTCGACGTCGAGACCCGGCTGCGCGAGGTGCTGCCCGCGCAGGCCGCCTTCGTCGCCGGCCCGATCACCGGCCAGCTGCGTGAGCAGGTCCGCAAGACGGTGCGTGACGTCCTGGCCAGCGACCGCTTCCAGGTGGTCTGGGTGGAGCTGAACCAGCGGCTGCACCAGCGGATCCTCGCCGTCCTGGAAGGCACCAGCACGCTGATCACCGCGGAGTCGGACCAGGTCCGGATCGACCTGTTGCCCCTGATCAACCAGGTGCTGCGGGAGCTGAGCGCGCAGCTGCCCACCCTCTTCGGCAAGCAGATCACGCTGCCCGACCTGAGCAGCGGCGCGATCCCGGAGAACCTGCGGCTGCGGGTGGAGGAGCAGCTCGGCGTCGCGCTGCCGGCGAACTTCGCGCAGTTCACCGTCTACGACTCCGGGAAGCTGTGGGCCGCGCAGCAGGCGGTGGCCACCGCGAAGCGGGATCTCGCGCTCTATGTCGGCGCCACCGTGCTGCTGCTGATCGCCGCCTTCGCGATCTCGCCGGGCCGCCGGCGCACCGCTGTTCAACTCGGTATCTGGCTGGTCGTCGCGGCGGTCACGATCACCGCCGTGCTGCGGGCGGTGCGCCGCCAGATCCTCGCCCAGGTGCCGGCCGGCACCTATCACGACGGTGTGGACGCCGCCATGACCACGGTGTTCAGCCTGCTCCGGGAGCGCGGCACGCAGATCATCTGGATCGGCGCGACGCTCGCTCTGGTCGCCTGGCTGGTGGGTCCGGGACGCCTGCCGGTGTGGGGGCGCGGGCAGGTGCGGCGCGGCACGGTCCTGGCGGGCAAGGGCATCGGCCGGGGTACGCGCATCGCGGCCCGCCGAGGACCCGGTCTGATCACCCGGTACCTGGATCCGGTGCGGGTGGCCGGCGTGGTGGTGGCCGGGGTGCTCGCGCTGATCCTGTCGTCGTGGACGTCGCTGCTGGTGATCGTGGTCCTGCTCGCGCTCTTCGAGGTGGCGGTCACCCTGATCGCCAGCCGGTACGTCGAGGACCGGCCCCCGGCCGCCGATGAGCCGCCGGCTGCTGACGAGCCGCCGGCTGCTGACGAGCCGCCGGCTGCTGACGAGCGCCCGGTTGCCGACGAGCCCCTGGCCGGTGCGGCTCCGGGCCCGAGTCCCCGGCCGGTGTAGTACCACGGCAGAAAGCTCCCGGCCGACGTCACGTCGGCCGGGAGCGTTCTGTCCGGGGTCAGATGCCGGTCTGTGCCGCGAGCCGGCCGGCACCGACCGCGGCGGCGAACGTGGCGTGGTCGCGTTCGGTCTGGTCGGCGTAGGACTCGGCGAACGAGCTGAGCGCCTTCTCGAAACGGTCGCTGTTGCCGAGGTACGCGGCGATCGCGATCCGGTCACCGCCACGGGCGTGCGCCCGTGCCAGGGTCCAGCCGCACACCTGGGCGTACGCCGTCATGCCCGCCGGATCCATCTCCTCGATCTCGGCGCCGCCCTTCCAGTCGCGCAGCTGGCGCACGTAGAAGTCGCGGGTCCGCCCGTCGAACCCGGGCGCCCGGTGCCAGCCGAGGAAGATGTCGCTGGCCGCCTGCATGATCCGCTGCCCGGCGACGACCCGGCGGCCCTGCTGGGCCTTGCCGCCTCCGTTCGGCAGGGCGGTCCCGCCCTCGTGTTCGCCGGCCGGGGCGCGGCCGGCGAGCGCCGAGGGCCCGGCCTCCTTCACCTGCAGCAGCAGCGGGTCGCCGTCGTCGCGGCCGGTCAGCAGCACCACCCAGCAGCGGGTGCCCACACTGCCGACGCCCACGACCTTGCGGGCCAGGTCGACGAAGGTGAACGCGTCGAAGAGGCGCCGGCGATCGTCGGCCAGACTCTCCCGGTAACCGGCGAGCAGCTTGCGGATCCGGCTCTCCAGCTGCTTGCGGGCCACGTCCGGGACGAGATCGCCGACCGGGGTCAGCAGCGGCGGGTCGGCGGCGAAGCGCCGCTGGCCGTCCACCACCGTGGTGAGTTTGCGGTACGCCTGCAGGCTGGTCCGGGCGCGGGCCCGGGCGCCGGCTTTCAGCAGCCGTCTGCTGCGGTCCTTGCCGAGCCGGCTGCCGATCTGCTCGCGCAGCTCATCGACGTCCGCGCGGGCGTACCAGACCGCCAGCTCGGGAAGGCCGGCGAACGCGATCATCGCCTCCCGGTACCGGGCGGCGGCGGCACGGACCACGGCGACCCGTTCCCGGCGCCGGAAACCGTTGGCGCGCCCGGCCAGGGCCAGACCGGCCACGAGCCGTTTCACGTCCCACTCGAAGGGACCGGGGTAGGTCTCGTCGAAGTCGTTCAGGTCGAAGACGAGCCGGCGCTCGGGTGACGCGAACAGCCCGAAGTTGAACGGGTGGGCGTCACCGCAGAGCTGGCTGTCCAGCCCGGACGAGGGGCCGGCGGCGAGGTCGCCGGCCATCGCCGCCGCCGTGGCCCGCAGGTACGCGAGCGGGGAGGCGGCCATCCGCCCGTGCCGGATCGGCAGCAGCTCGGGCAGCCGGTCGGCCTCCTCGGCGACGATGTCGTCGACCACGGACCGTCCGGGGGCCGCCGGGCACTCGGCGTGCCTGTCGAGCGGCGTGCGCTTACGCGCGGCGCGTCCCACGGCGGCTCGTGCGGCGGGATCGCGGGGCCCGGCCCGCTCGTCCATGGCCGATTTCCTCGGGGTCGGTGCGATGGTGGCCGAGTCGCTCATGGCCGGTGGTCGCTGAAGGTCTCGAGGAGCACGTCCCGCTCGGCCTCGGTGAGGTTGGTGGCCACCAGCCGGCTGTGCAGGCCGTGCATCCGCTCGCCGAGCCGGTCCAGGTCGCCATGGTCGGTGACCAGGAACAGCGCCGAGGTGCCCTCGGTGATCTCGGTCCGGATCCGTTCCAGGGTCTCCCGGTCGATGCCGGTGCCCTCGGTCGACTTGGCGAGGGCGCCGACCCCGGCGCCGATCACGCCGCCGGCGACCGGGATGAGGAACAGGCCGCCGATCACGACGCCCCAGAACGCGGCGCCCCACCCGGTGTGCCGCCACGAGGAGTCGTGCTCGTGGTGGGTCTCCGGCCGGTCGGCGCCCCGCGGCCAGGTGACGACCGCGTGGTCGACGATCCGGACCAGGCCGTCGGCGGCCGCGTTGCGGACGATCTTCGCCGCCTGCTCCGCGCGGTCGGGATCGTCGAACTTCCATACCGTGAATGTGGTCATCGCATGCTCCTCACGGATCGGTTCCTCGCCGGCCATCGTCTGCCGTTGCGGGACACGGGCGCCTCATCCGGCGCGAGGGATTCGGCGGGCGCACCCCCGGAGATCAGGCCGCCCAGCCAGCGGGTGGACGGGTCGATGTCGATCAACAGGCCCTTGGTGAGCAGGGTGAGCGGGATCGCCAGCAGCGCGCCGAGCGGGCCGAGGATCCAGGCCCAGACCACCAGCGACAGGAACGAGACGGTGGCCGACACGCCCACCGCGTCGCCGACCACCTTCGGCTGGATGATCGACTGGATCACGAAATTGACCACGCAGTACAGCGCGATCACGGTCAGCATCAGCTCCGGGCCGCCCTGGAGCAGGCCGAGCAGGGCCGGCGGCACCAGACCGATCACGAAGCCGATGTTCGGGATGTAGTTGGTGATGAACGCGAGCAGCCCCCAGAGCAGTGGCAGCGGCACGCCCAGCGCCCACAGCATGACGGTGTCGACGACCGCCACGATCAGCCCGAACACCGTGGAGACCAGCAGGTAGCGGCGGGTGCCCCGGGCGAACGACCGGAACGCGCCGACCACCTCGGGGCGCTGCGACACGGCCGCGGTCAGCCGGGCCGGGAAGTGCACCGCGTCGGCGCACATGAACAGCAGCGTGGCGAGCAGGAACAAGGAGTTGGACAGCAGACCGGCCAGACCGCCGAACAACGCCTGAGCGAGGCCGAGCACGGTACTCGGGTCCACGCCGGCCACCGCGTCGCGCAGGGTCGCTGTCTCGATCCCCAGCCCGCTGAGGGCGGCGACCAGGTCGTCGCGCAGGGCGGAGAACTCGGTCGCGTAGTCAGGCAGCAGCGTGACGAGTTGGGCGAGGGAGACTGCCAGCGCGGCGCCGAGCCCGATCAGGATCACGTTCGCCACCCCGATGGTGGCGAGCATCGCCGCCCACACCGGCGCGCCGTGGCGGCGCAGCCAGCCGGTGACCGGGCTGACCGTGACAGTCAGCATCAGCGCCAGGAAGATCGGTCCGAGCAGCTCAGCGACCCCCCGCATGCCGGCCACGGCGACGACGCCGCTCGCGGTGCCGAGCAGGACGATCACCCCGCGCGGCAGACCGGGCGGGGCACCGCCGCCCGTCCGCACCGGATGCCGGGGCGGACGGGCCGTCAGACGGTTCATGAGGGCCCGCTCCGGCCGGGACCGCCTCCTCGAACGGTCCCGGCCGGGCGGGAGTCAGTAGCGGACCTCACGGCCGTGGGCGGTGAGCGCGTAGATCACCAGGACGTCGAGGGCGATCACGATGGTCGACCAGACCGGGTAGGCGGGCAGGAAGGCCAGGTTCGCCAGGGCGCTGATCACGGCGATGACGATGCCGACGACGCGCGCCCACATCTGCCCGTTGAGGACGCCGAAGCCGGCCAGCGCGGTGATCACGCCGATGACCAGGTGGATCCAGCCCCAGGCGGTGTAGTCCATCGAGATGACCAGGCCGCTCGCGGTGGTCAGATAGAAGTCGTCGCGGAACACCGCGACGAGCCCTTCGATCGCCTGGAACGATCCGAGCATCAGCAGCATGACGCCGGCGAAGACGACCATGCCCACCCAGCCGCTCGGCTCGCGCCGGGCCGGCGGGGTGTACGGCGGGTCGTCGTAGGTGCGCCGGGACGCCGTGGATTCCGTGTCGGTCATGTTCCCTCTCCCTTGTCCGAGCCGGTGCGGCTGCGGTCCGATCGTGGGTCCGGTGCCGGCGCCGGCACGCCATCCGTGGCGGATGACCCGGCGCCCACCCGGTTCAGGCAGACCACCTCCACGCCGGAGTGGTCCAGCCAGGTGAGCAACTGCTCCAGATCGGAGTCGGAGAGCCGCCCGCGGATGGTGCTCTGGTACGGCAGGGTCCGGCAGCGCAGGTCCTTGAACGCCATTCGCAGCACGGGCCCGAGGAAGCCGTGGACCCGGAACTCGTAGCGCTCGGACATGACCGGACTCCTTCGTCTCGGCGGTACCGGAGACTCCCGACCCTCGCCGACCGGCGGCCGGCCCGCGTCCCCCGTACCGGATGAAAGGGCTGCCGAAAGCGCGACCGGACCGCCGGGATCGACCCGGAGTTCATCCCCTCGGAATGAGGAAGGCCGGTGGCCCGCCGTGGCTCACTGGTCTGCGACGCCGCCCCAAGCGGCAGACGAGCACGGCGCAGTCGTGCACGAGCGTGGAGAAGGAGCGAACCATGGCAACTCTGGTCGCCATCGGGTATCCCGACGAGACCACGGCGACGGCGGCGTCGCTGGAAGCAGGCAGGCTGGCAAAGGATCTGATCATCCAGCCGGACGCCATCGCGGTGATCATCAGGGACCGGGAGGGCAAGTTCCACGTCACGACGAACCATCACGCGGTGGCCGGCGGCACGAGCTGGGGCATGTTCTGGGGCCTGCTGTTCGGGATGCTGTTCTTCATCCCGGTGCTCGGCATGGCGATCGGCGCCGGCCTGGGCGCGCTGACCGGCAAGCTCACCAAGAACGCCATCAGCAAGGAGTTCCAGCAGCGGATCCGGGACGAACTGCAGCCGGGCACCTCGGCGCTGTTCCTGATCGTCGAGGCGGTGACCCCGGACAAGGCGGTCGAGGCGCTGAGCAAGTTCGGCGGCACGGTCCTGAAGTCCTCGCTGCCGAAGGAGACCGAGGCGGAGCTGCAGGAAGCGCTGCACGGCGGCGGCGCGAAGTAGGGTCTCGCCGACAGTGGCCGGGACGCCGCCCGAGGATTCGGGCGGCGTCCGTCGTGGGTGAGGGCAGTCCTGGGGAGGGGCGATGGCGAACACCGACTGGATCCCGGGAGTCCGGGCCGTCGCCGAGTACCGGCCGGCCTGGCTGCCGAAGGACGTGGTCGCCGGGATCGTGCTGACCACGCTGCTGGTGCCGCAGGGCATGGCGTACGCCGAGCTGGCCGGGTTGCCGGCGATCACCGGCTTGTACACCTCGATCCTGTGCCTGCTCGGGTACGCGGTCTTCGGTCCTTCCCGGGTGCTGGTCCTCGGCCCGGACTCCTCGCTCGGCCCGATGATCGCCGCGGTGATCCTGCCGCTGGTCGCCGCGGACGGTGATCCGGCGAAGGCGGTGGCGCTGGCCTCGGTGCTCGCGCTGCTGGTGGGCCTGTTCATGACCGCTGCCGCGGCGTTCAAGCTGGGCTTCGTCGCGGACCTGCTGTCGCATCCCACCCAGCTGGGGTACGTGAACGGGTTGGCGCTGACCATTCTGATCGGTCAGCTGCCCAAGCTGTTCGGGTTCTCGGTGGACGCCGACGGCCTGCTCGACGAGCTGGCCGGCTTCGTCAGCGGGGTGGCGGCCGGCGACACCGTGCCGGCATCCCTCGTGGTCGGCGCCGGCGGTCTGCTGGCCATCCTGGTGCTGCAGCGGTGGCTGCCCAAGGTGCCGGGCATCCTGATCGCGGTGGTCGCCGCGATCGTCGCGGTCTCGCTGTTCGCCCTGCCGGAACGCGGCGTCGACGTGGTGGGCCCGCTGCCGCAGGGCTTCCCGCCGTTCACCATCCCCGTCATCGACTGGTCGGACCTGGGCCTGTTGGCGGCGGGAGCGCTCGGCATCACGCTGGTCTCGGTCACCGACACCATCTCCACCGCGTCCGCGTTCGCCGAGCGCACCGGCCAGGAGGTGCGCGGCAACCAGGAGATGGCCGGCATCGGGGCGGCCAACCTCGCGGCCGGCCTGTTCCAGGGCTTCCCGGTCAGCACGAGCGGCTCACGGACCGCGGTGGCCGTGCAAGCCGGCGCGCGCTCGCAGGTCACCGGCCTGGTCGGCGCCGCCGCGATCACGCTGGTGCTGGTGCTCGCCCCCGGCCTGCTGAAGAACCTGCCGCAGCCCATCCTGGCCGCCGTGGTGATCGCGGCCTCCCTGTCACTCGCCGACCTCGGCGGGATGCGACGGCTGTGGCGGCAACGCCGGGTCGAGTTCGCGCTGGCCGTGGCGGCGTTCCTGGGTGTCGCGCTGCTCGGCGTGCTGCCCGGCATCGCGGTGGCGGTGGGCCTGTCGGTGCTGAACGTGTTCCGCCGGGTCTGGCTGCCGTACCGGGCGGAGCTGGGCCGGGCCGAGGGCGTGGCGGGCTACCACGACCTGCGCTCCTACCCCGACGCCGAGCTGATCCCGGGCCTCGTGCTGTTCCGCTTCGACGCGCCGTTGATCTTCGCGAACGCCCGGACGTTCCGCGAGGAGATCCGGCACCTCTCGCACGCCGAGCCGGCGCCGAGGTGGATCATCATCGCCGCGGAACCGATCACCGACATCGACACCACCGCCGCGGACATGCTCGAGGACCTCGACGAGGAGCTGAACCGCAAGGGCATCTCGCTGGTCTTCGCCGAGATGAAGGACCCGGTCCGGCAGAAGATCGACAGGTACAAGCTGACCCGGACCATCGATCCGGCACACTTCTATCCGACGGTCGAGGAGGCCGTGGAGGCGTACCGGGTCACACCCCGATCCTTTGGCGCATCCTGATTCATCCGCGCCGGGCGACGCCGTGCTGGCCGCGGCGGGACCAGCCTGACGGCATGGCCATTACTGAACCCGGCGCCGAGCGACGGCGCCTGCAGGACGCGGACACCGGCGCTGTGCCGTGGCGGCGGTGGGGACCATATCTCAGCGAGCGGCAGTGGGGAACGGTCCGCGAGGACTACAGCCAGGACGGCGAAGCCTGGCGTCATTTCACCCACGACCAGGCCAGATCCCGGGCGTACCGCTGGGGCGAGGACGGCATCGGCGGCTTCTGCGACGACCAGCAGTCGGTCTGCCTCGCGGTGGCGCTGTGGAACGGCGCCGACCCGATCCTCAAGGAGCGCTTCTTCGGCCTGACCAACGGCGAGGGCAACCACGGCGAGGACGCCAAGGAGTACTGGTTCTACGTCGACGCCACGCCGACGCACTCCTACCAGCGGATGGTCTACAAGTACCCGCAGCGCGCGTTCCCGTACGCGGACCTGGTGGCGACCAACGGGAGCCGCGGACGGGAGGACTTCGAGTACGAACTCCTGGACACCGGGATCTTCGACGAGGACCGGTACTTCGACGTGGTGATCGAGTACGCCAAGGACGGGCCGGAGGACATCCTGGCCCGGATCACCGTGCACAACCGGGGCCCGGAGGCGGCCGGCCTGCGCGTGCTGCCCACGGTCTGGTTCCGCAACACGTGGTCGTGGGGCGGCTCGGAACCCCGGCCCCTGCTGCGCTCGGTGCCCGGCATGTCGTGCGCCGCGCAGGTCGAGGTCTCGCACCCGATTTCCGGCACCCGCTGGTGGTCCTGCCTCGGCGGGCCGCCGCTGCTGTTCACCGAGAACGACTCCCGGGGTGCGGGGCCTTTCGCCAAGGACGCTTTCGATCGCTACGTCGTGCACGGTGAGACCAGCGCGGTGAACCCGGGCGGGCTGGGCACCAAGGCCGCCGCCGACGTCACCCTGAGCGTCGCGGCCGGCGGCTCAGCCGTGGTCCGGGTGCGGCTGGCCGGCGAGCCGGACCCCGACCATGACGAGGCGTCCTTCGACGCGCTGGTGGACCGGCGCCGGGCGGAGGCCGACGAGTTCTACGCCAGGCTGCTCGCCGACCGGCTCGGCGAGCCCGCGCAGCAGGTGGTCCGGCAGGCCCTGGCCGGGATGCTCTGGAGCAAGCAGTACTTCGGTTACGACGTGGAACGCTGGCTGACCGAGCACGGCCGGGACCCGCTGGAGTCCCGGGACATCCGCAACGGCGAGTGGTACCACATGATCTGCCACGACGTGATCTCGATGCCGGACAAGTGGGAGTACCCCTGGTTCGCCGCCTGGGACCTGGGCTTCCAGGCCATCCCGCTGGCCCTGGTCGACCCGGCGTTCGCCAAGGGCCAGATCGACCTGCTGCTGAGCCGCCGCTACCTGCACCCCAACGGCCAGATCCCGGCGTACGAGTGGAACTTCGGCGACGTGAACCCACCGGTGCACGGGTGGGCCGCCCACCTGATGTACGAGCTGGACAAGGCCCGTAACGGCGTGGGCGACCACGCCTGGCTGGAGGCGGTCTTCCACAAGCTGTCCCGCAACTTCACGTGGTGGGTGAACCGCAAGGACGCCGACGGCAACAACGTCTTCCAGGGCGGCTTCCTCGGCCTGGACAACATCGGCGTCTTCGACCGGAGCGCCCCGCTGCCCACCGGCGGCAGCCTGGACCAGGCGGACGGGACCGCGTGGATGGCGCTGTACTGCCAGAGCATGCTGCAGATCGCGCTGGAGCTCTCGCTGCGTGACCCGGTCTATCTGGAGCAGGCGCAGACGTACTTCGAGCACTTCGCCTGGATCGCGGTGGCGGTGAACCGGGCCACCGGCAGCGCGGCCATGTGGGACGAGGAGGACGGCTTCTTCTACGACCTGCTGCGCCTGCCGGACGGCAACGCCACCCGGCTGCGGGTGCGCTCCATGGTGGGGCTGCTCCCGCTGGCCGCGGCGACCGTGATCGAGCCGGCCGTGACCACCCGGTTCCCGCAGCTGATCCGGAACGCACAGGACTTCATCGACCGGCATCCGAGTGTCAGCTCGGTGCTGACCCGGGGAGGCGCGCTCGGCGGCCATGGCGAGCACCTGCTCGCGCTCTTCGACGAGAGCCGGTTGCGGCGGATCCTGACCCGGCTGCTGGACCCGGAGGAGTTCCTCAGCCCGTACGGCATCCGCTCGCTGTCGCGTCACCATGCCGAGCACCCGTTCGAGTTCGACGTCGGCGACCGCGCCTACCAGGTGTCCTACCGGCCCGCGGAGTCGGACAGCGGGATGTTCGGGGGCAACTCCAACTGGCGCGGCCCGATCTGGTTCCCGGTGAACGCGATGATCATCCGATCGCTGGTCAACCTGTACGTCGGGTACGGCGACGACTTCACCGTCGAGTGCCCGACCGGCTCCGGGGTCAAGATGACCCTGCTCGAGGTGGCGAACGAGATCTCCGAGCGGCTCACCCGCATCTTCCTGCCCGACGCGCAGGGACGCCGCCCCTGTTACGGTGGCCAGCAGACGTTCGCCACCGAGCACTGGCGCGATCTGATCCTCTTCTCGGAGTATTTCCACGGCGACAACGGGGCGGGCCTGGGCGCCGCGCACCAGACCGGCTGGACCGGGCTCGTGGCGGTCTTCCCCAACCTCTTCGCCGGGCTGAGCGGGCGGGATCTGCTGGAGCACGGCATGGCCGGGGTCTTCCACCGCAAGCCTGGACAGGAGGATCAACAGTGAGCGGATGGCCGTCCGCGCCCGCGATCTATGAAATCAGCACGTGGCCCTGGCTGGCCGAGGTGAGCCGGCGGCTGGGCCGCCCGGTGACCCTGGGCGACGTGCCCGGCGAGATCTGGGACGAGGTGGCCGCGCCCGGTCTGGACGCGGTCTGGCTGATGGGAGTCTGGGAGCGCAGCCCGGCCGGCCTGGCGGTCGCCCGGGCGAACGAGGACCTGCAGCGCGCGTTCCGGCACGCCCTGCCCGATCTCGAGCCCGCCGACGTGGTCGGCTCGCCGTACTGTGTGCGCCGCTACCGGGTGGACGACCGGCTCGGCGGCCCGGACGGGCTGGCCGCGGCGCGCGCCGAGTTGAGCCGCCGCGGGCTGCGGCTGCTGCTCGACTACGTACCGAACCATGTGGCGCCGGACCACCCGGCGACTGTCGAGCACCCGAACTGGTTCGTCCAGGGCACCGCCGGCGACCTGGCCGGCCACCCCGAGGGCTGGTTCACCGCCGGTGACCGGGTGCTGGCCCGCGGCCGGGACCCGTACTTCCCGCCGTGGCCGGACGTGGCCCAGCTCAACGCGTTCGATCCGGGGCTGCGAGAGGCGACGGTGACCGCGCTGACCGGCATCGGCGAGCAGTGCGACGGCGTGCGCTGCGACATGGCGATGCTGCTCACCAACGAGATCTTCGGGCAGACCTGGGGACGGTGGGCCGGCCCGGCGCCCGCCGAGCAGTTCTGGCCCTGGGTGCTCGAGCGGGTCCGTGCCGCCCACCCCGGCCTGGTGCTCGTCGCCGAGGCGTACTGGGACATGGAGTGGGAGCTGCAGCAGCAGGGCTTCGACTTCTGTTACGACAAACGGCTCTACGACCGGCTGGCGCATGAGGACGCCGGCGCGGTGCGCAAACATCTGGCCGCCGGCCGGGACTACCAGAACCGGCTGCTCCGCTTCCTGGAGAACCACGACGAGCCGCGGGCCGCCCACGCCGTGCCGGACGACCGCGGCCGGGCGGCGGCCACCGCGATCGCCACCCTGCCCGGCGCACCGCTCTGGAACGACGGGCAGTTCGAGGGCCGGCGCACGCACCTCCCGGTGTTCCTGGGGCGGTTCCCGGACGAGCGCCCCGACCTCAACCTGCGGGACTTCTACCGCCGGCTGATCGAGGTCACGGCTCCGGTCCGGCAGGGTGAGTGGTGGCTGCTCGACTGTCACGGCTGGCCGGACAACCCCAGCCATCACGATCTGCTGTCCTGGGCCTGGTACGCGGGGGACACCCCGCGGCACGTGGTCGTGATCAACTTCAGTGGGCACGCCTCGCAGGGCCGGGTGGTGCTGCCGTGGCCGGAGCTGGCCGGTCAGGCGTGGCGGCTGACCGATCTGCTCGACGGCCGGGTCTTCGAACGCGGCGGCGACGACCTGGCCCACAACGGGCTCTACATCGACCTGCCGCCGTGGGGAACGCACGTTCTCGCGGTGGAGTAATGATCGCCACACCGTGGGTCACGACTATCCGATACGGACGATGCGCGGATGAGTCGCCGGGACGAGTCTGAACGGAGATCGATCGCCGGCGGGCTCACGGAGGTGCTGGAACGTGTCTGTCGAACTCACGGGGTCAGACCTGGTCACGCAAGCACTGGTCGGCGAATCGCCGGACAGCTCGTTGTTCGCCTCCAAGTTCGCGGTTCCGGCGCCGCCGCCCTTCATGGTGGCCCGGCCCGGGTTGCTGGAGCGGGTGACCGACGGGGTGCAGGGCCCGATCACCCTGGTCACCGGGCTGGCCGGCTGCGGCAAGACGCAACTGTTGGCCTCCTGGGCGCGCAGCGGCGCGGTGGACTGGCCGGTCGCGTGGATCACCCTGGAACAGGACGACGAGGAGCCGACGGCGTTCTGGACGTACGTCATGGAGGGCCTGCGCCGGGCCGGCATCGCGGTGCCCCCGGTGCCCGGCGGCGTCGTGAGCCGGGCCGTGCTGGGCCGGCTGGCGGCGGCCGTCGAGGCCCTGCCCACCCCCGTCGTCCTGGTCCTGGACGGCGCGTCCCAGCTTCCCGGCCGGGACTGGGCGACCGGGCTCGAGTTCCTCCTCGGCCACGTGACCCGGCTGCGAGTGGTGCTCACCGGCCGCTGGGACCCACCGCTTCCGCTCTACCGTTACCGGCTCTCCGGGCGGCTCCGCGAGCTGCGCACCGCCGACCTGGCGTTCACCCGGGTCGAGACGGCCCGGCTGATGGCGCTGCACGGCGTGTCCCTCGGTGAGGCCGAGCTGACCACGCTGCTGGAGCACACCGAGGGGTGGGCGGCCGGCATCCGGCTCTGCGCCTGCGCGCTGCAGACCAGCACCGACGTGAAGCGGCTGGTCGGCACCATCTCGGGCGACGACTCGACGATCGCCGAGTACTTCATCGGCGAGGTGTTGCGGCTGCAGCCGCCGCAGGTGCGCCGCTTCCTGCTGGAGACCAGCGTGCTGGGCACCTTCAGCCCGGAGCTGGCGGCCGTGGTCACCGCGCGGCCGGACGCGTACCGGCTGCTCACCACGCTTACCCGGGAGAACGCCTTCATTCAGCCGGTCGGCCCGGGCTCCGATCTGTACCGGTATCACCCGCTCTTCGCCGAGCTGCTCCGCGCCCAGCTGGCCTGGGCGGAACCGGAGGAGGTCGCCGGCCTGCACAGCCGGGCCGCGGCCTGGCTCGCCGGGCAGGGCCGCCTCCACGAGGCGGTGAGCCATGCGGCGCGGGCCGGTGACTGGGGCGCCGCGGCGGCCATGGTGATCGAGGACTACGCGGTCGGGCAGCTGATGATCGAGGGCAGCGCCGGCCGGCTCGGCACGGTGCTCGCCCGCATGCCGGAGCACCTGGAGCTGCCGGAGGCGGCGATGATCCGGGCGGCCCTGGCCTACGGCGACGGACGGCGCGACGAGGCGGGCGAACGGCTGGCCTACGCCGGGAAGCTCCTGGGAGTTCGCGGCAGCACCTGCGGCGACGGCCTGACGCTGGCCGGCTTCCTGATCCAGGTGCTGCTCCTGGCCGACGGCCCGGAGCCGGCGCGGGTCAGTGAGCTGGTGGCGGTCGCCGAGGCGTTCCTGGCCGTGGCGCCGACCGAGAAGCTGGCCCGCCATCCCGAGCTGCGGTTGCTGCTGCGGGCCGCGGAAGGGGTGGCGCTCAGCAACGGCGGCACGGTGGACGCCGCCGCGGACGTGCTGACCGCCGCGGTCGCCGACGTGCTGCCCGGCTGTACGGGCCTGCGCATCGACTGCCTGCGGCGGCTGGCGCTGGTGGAGGCGTACCGGGGACGGCTGAGCCGGGCCGAGGCCTTCGCACGGCAGGCCCTCGACCTGGCGGCCGAGGCCGGCTTCGAGCGAGAACGCCGGCCCGGCGCCGCGGAGGTGGCGCTGGCCTGGGTGGCCCTCGAGCGGTACGACATCGAGGCCGCCGACCGGTATCTGCGAGCGGCGCAGCCACTCTGCGGCGACGGGCTCACCTCCGTCGCGTACGCCGTGGTGCGGTCCCGCCGGCTGCAGATCCGCGGCGAGCTGCGGGGCGCGACGAACGCCCTGCGGTCCGCGGCGGAGTCCGACGCGGTCCCGGCCGCCCCGCAGTGGCTGGTCCGCGAGGTCACGCTCGGCCGGGCCCGGATGCTGATCACTGCTGGGCACCTGGACGAGGCCGCCGAGCTGCTCGAACGCTGGCCGGAGACGGGGTCGCCGGACGTCGCCGTGGTGCGGGCCGCCCTATGGATGGCCCGCGGCGACGTCGTCCGGGCGCACGACGTCGCCCGGACCGTGGCCGACGCGACCGGGGTGCCGACGCCGGTCGCCCTGGACGCGTGGCTGTTGCTGGCCATGCTCGCGGCCGGCGCGGAGGACACCGCGGGCGCCCGGGAGGCTCTGCGCCGGGCGTCGCGGGTGGCGCAGACCGAGGCGTACCGCCGGCCGGTGCACCAGGTGTGGAGCCAGCTGCGCCGGATGTTGCGCGACGACGACCAATTGGCGATTCAGTACGGAGGGGCGGCGCCTGTCGAAGGGCCCGGCAACGCTACCGCGGCTGCCGCCGTGCCGGGCCCCGTGGCCGAGCCGCTGATGGTGGAGCGGCTGAGCAAGCGTGAGATGGACGTGTTGCGGGGAATGGCGGCCATGCTCCCCACCGAGGAGATCGCCGCCACCCTCTTCGTCTCGGTCAACACGGTGAAGACCCATGTCCGGAGCATCCTGCGCAAGCTCTCCGCGTCCCGGCGCAACGAGGCGGTCCGCCGGGCGCGGGCGCTCGATCTCCTCTGATCGAGGCATCTGCTCCGCGGATCACGGCCGGGACCGGACCTCCCGGCCGTGCACCGCGAGCGCATAGATCACGATGATCTCGACGCAGATCAGGATGCTGATCCACAGCGGCGCCTGGGCGAGGAAGACGAAGTGGGAGATCACGGCCCCGGCGGTGATGATGATGCCGAAGATGCGGGCCCACATCTGCCCGAGGAGCACGCCCGCGCCCGTGGCCACCGTGATCAGGCCGAGGATCAGATGGGTCCAGCCCCGGACGGCGGCGTCCACCTCGATCACGCTGTCCGCGGTCACCAGGTAGGCCTGCTGGTCGGCCAGCGCGTCCCAGCCTTCGATGATCTGGAACCCGCCCAGCACCAGCATCATGATCCCGGCGAACGACAGAACCTCGATCCACGGCGCCATCGGCGGCGCCGCACCGGTCTCGGCCGGACGTTCACTCGCGTAACTGCTTTGCATCTTCGGTCCCTTCTCGTGACTGCGTTCAGCAGACTCCGAGTAGTGACCGGCCGCCTCATACCGGCCGGATGAAGCGCGGCCTGTGCGACTTGAGCCGTCTCGCACCAATCTCGTGATCGGACGTGATGGCCAAACCTGCAAGTTGCATTCTGAGCACGGTGCCTGTCGCGGGAAGCCAATACAGGGGGTTGCCGCCTGCCTACCTGCTGTGCTTCGGTGACGTTGAAGGGCCCACCATCGCACCCTTGGTGGCGCTCGAACGTCCGGCGGTAATTCCAGGGCCAGTAATGCCGCTGAGGGTGACGTTACGTGTTGTCGATCGTGTGGCGGCCTGTGATCCGATCGGGGGCTCGGCACAGGGGCCGGACGGCTTCACAGGAGAGCACCGCGAGAGGTCTCCCGTTCCGCGAGCGGGTCGGCCCACCTCACGGCGCGGTTGGGGGTACGCCGTATGTGGGAGCTCAGGACCGACAGCCCATCCATACCGACAGCCGCCGGGCACGTGGCCCGCCCGCGTGTCCCTCAAGGGGTGCTCTGGCGTCCCCGTCTGGCCGAGGCGCTCGACAGCGGTGTCCGCGGTGCGGTGACGACGCTCTGCGCCGGACCGGGGTGGGGCAAGACGGCCCTGGTCTCCTCGTGGGCCGGCGCCCGTTCGGTGTCCGGGCCGATCGCCTGGCTGACGCTGGACGTGCACCACAACGAGCCGTTCGCGTTCTGGTCCGACCTGATCCTGGCGTTGCGCACCGCCGGGGTCGCCCCGCACGACGAGCTGCCCGCGCTCGGCCCGGCGCCGGTGGTCGACGAGGCCGACTTCCGTCAGCGCTTCGCCGCTGCCCTGTCCGGGCTGACCGCGGTGACCGTGGTCGTCCTCGACGACCTGCACCGGGTGACCGACGAACGGGTGCTGGGCGGGCTGACCGTGCTCCTCCAGGATCTGCCGGAACGGCTACGGTTCGTGCTGGTCTCCCGGACCGACCCGGCGGCCCAGCTGTACCGGCTGCGGGCGGCCGGGGGCCTGACCGAGATCCGGGCCGGCGATCTGGCGTTCCGGGTCGAGGAGGCCGGCGAGCTGCTCGCGCTCCAGGGGCGCCGGCCTCCGGCGGCGGACCTGGCGGCACTGGTACGCCGTACCGAGGGGTGGGGCGCCGGGCTGCGTCTCGGCGCCGGAGAGGCGGCCGAGGACTACCTGGCCCGGGAGGTTCTGGCCGGGCAGCCGGACGACGTGCGCGACTTCATGCTCCGCACCAGCGTGCCGGACCGGATCTGCGGCGAGCTGGCCGAGGCGCTCACCGGCCAGCGGTACGGCCACCGGATCCTGGAGCACCTGGAGCGGGCCAACCTGTTCGTGGAGCGGATCGGGCCCGGGCGATGGTTCCGGTATCACCAGATCTTCCGTGCGACGCTGCGCCACCAGCTCGCGCTGACCCAGCCGGAGCACGCGCCGCGGCTGCACCTGCTCGCCGCGCAGTGGTTCGCCGGCAAGGGCAACGGGCTGGCCGCGCTGACCCACGCCGCGGCCGCGGAGGACTGGGGCTTCGTTGCCCGGCTGACCGTCGACCGGGGACTTCACCTGGTGGCGTCGGCGGACGCGGCGGAACTGAACGAGATCCTGCGCCGGATCCCGGTCGAACGCCTCACCGACAACGCCGAGATGGGGCTCTGCGCGGCGATCCTCGCCTACGCCCAGGACGACCTGGAGGGGCTGCCGCAGCGGCTGGCCCGGGCCCGCGCACTGCTGGCCGGGCGCAGCCCCGGGGGCCGGGCGGTCGTGGAACTGGCTCTTGCCGTGCTGGAGAGCGGCGCCGTCATCCGCCGGCACGGCGACATGCCGCGGCTCGCGGCGGTCACCACCGACATCCTGGAACAGCTCGCCACGCTGGGCTGGGAACAGGTGCCGGCCCGGTTGCAATACCGCGCGATCGCCCTGAACAACAAGGGGGCCGCACTGCTCTGGTCGGGTCGTTTGGACCACGCGGAACGCTATCTGTGGGCTGCCTCCGCCGGCGCACGGGCCGCCGGCGTCCCGCTGGTGGAGTGCAGCGCGCTCTCCCACCTGGCCCTGCTCATCCTGCTCCAGGGCTCGCTGAGCGGCGCGCGGGAGCACGTGACCGCGGCTCTGGACGTCGCCCACCGGATCGACTCCGTCACCCGGCCCGTCGTCGCCTGCGCCCATCTGACCGAGGCTCTGATCGAGTCGGAGCGCGGCCGGGAGTCGGAGGCCGAGGAAGCGCTGCGCCGCGGCCTGCACGCCCTCGACGACCTGCCGGAGACGGCGTCCGCGGTGCTGGCGGCACTGGTCCGGGCCCGCCTGCTGCTGGATCGTGGCGAGCCGCTCGCCGCCCGGGCCGCGCTGCAGCGTGCCCGGGAGGAGGGCGGCCCGGAGCTGTGCGCCCCGCACCTCGACCGGCTGATGGGACTCGGCGACGCGGAGGCGGACCTCGCGCTTGGCGACCCGGCCGCTGTCGTGACCCGGTACGCCCGGCGGCCCGCCGTGCCCGCGCTGCTCCCCGCGGAACAGATCTGCCTGGCACGTGCCTACCTGGCCGTCGGCCGGGAGTCGGCGGCCGAGCTGATCCTGGCCCGGGTGCGGGAGAGCCCGGACCGGGTGGCCGCCGTCTCCGCCTGGCTCCTGACCGCGCTCGCCGCCGACGCGCAGGGCCGGGGCGCCGTGGCCGGTGAGGCGCTCACCCGGGCGCTCGCCGACGCCGAGCCGGAGTTGATCCGCCGGCCGTTCCGCACCTTCGACGCGAAACGCGTCCTGGCCCTGGTCGAACGGCAGCAGTGGCTGAACGAGGTCCGCAACCCGACGATCCGGGACGGCGTGCTGGGCGAGATCACCGGTGAGCTGCCGGCGATCGGCGCGGCGCACACCGCGGGGCCGCTCAGCGAACGTGAGCTGGAGGTCCTGCAATATCTGCCGACCGTGCTGACCGCCGGCGAGATCGCCCAGAACCTGGGCATCTCGGTGAACACGGTCAAGGCGCACATGCGGTCGATCTATCGCAAGCTGGGCGCCGCGCGGCGGCGGGAGTCGGTGGTGATCGCCCGTCAGCTCGGTCTGCTCTGAGCCGCGGGCCGGCCGGGCCACAGTTCGGCCAGCAGCCCGCCGGCCACCGCCGTCAGGAGCAGGCAGAACGACAGTACGTACAGCCAGCCGATGTAGGTGAAGGCCAGCCCGATGGTGCCGTACCGGTCGGCGCTGGACTGCAGCGCGACCGGCAGCCACACGCTGCCGGCCGCGCGGACACCGACCATGGCCACCCCGAAGAGGGCGGCGGCGAGGAACAGCCGGCGGCGGGGGAGCCCCGGCCCCAGCAGGATCCGGGGCAGCAGAAAGGCGAGCGCCACATCGGCGAGCATGACCACCACCGCCCCGGAGAGCCGGGGCGCCGGCAGCATGCCGGTCAGCCATCCCAGCACCCGGGCGGTGATCAGGAACAGCGCCAGCAGCACCACGGTGCCGATCTGCCAGGCCGTCGCCGCCGCGCCACCCGAACGGCCGCGCACCGACCAGATCGCCCGGTACGCGCGGGTCAGTGCCCGGGCCAGCCCGGTCGCCGAGAGCAGCACGATGAGGCTGCCGAGCACGCCGAAGGCGTTGCTGCGGCTGCCGCTGAGTGCCTCGCTGAGCAGCCGGACGCTGCTGTCCGGCAGCGTCACGAGCTCGCTGAGCCGCTCCCGCGCCTGATGGCCGAAGAGCGCGCCGAGCATGATCAGCAGCGGGAAGATCGACGTGAAGGCCTGCGCGGCGAGGGTCATCGAGCGGTCGAAGATCTGCACCCGGATCAGCTCGCTCGCGGCGTTCAGCACAGTCTTCCCGGCCCGATGGCCGAGAAGCAGCGCGGCCCGCGGGCGGAGCCGGCGTGGCACCGCGGCCAGGATGCTGCCGGCGTCGAAGGGCCGGTCGGGCTCGGTCACACCGCCATGGTGGGCGGCCGGGTGGCGAGGAAGCATCATCCGGCGCGGATGGCGTATCCGGGCCCGGCCGTGCCGACACTGGCCGCATGCCGACGATCGATCCACGCCCCCGGCCGGTGCTGTCCACCGTGGTCCCGGTGCTCCTCGGCGCCGCCGCGGTGTACCTCACCGTCTGGCTCTCACCCGGCGTCACGATGGAGGACGGATGGTCGGTGCTCGTCGCGGCCGGGCTGCTCGGCGTTTTCGGAGCCGTGCTGCGCCCCCTGCTGATCACCGTGCTGACCGCGATCGGCTGGCCCGGCGTGCTGCTGGGATGGCTGGTCGTGCAGGCGCTGCTCGTCTATGCTGCGCTGCTGCTCACCCCGGGGATCCACGTGGACGGGTTCTGGGCCGCGTTCTGGGCGTCCTGGCTCGGCGCCGTCCTGATGAGCGCAGGCCTCTGGCTGGTCACCGCCGGGCAGCCGGGCGCGGTCACCCACCACCTGCTCCGGGTCAACCGGCACTTCCGGCGCAGCGTGCCGCCCAGCGACGTGCCCGGCGTCATCATGATCCAGATCGACGGGCTCTCCGCGCCGCTGGCCCGCTGGGCGATCGAGGCAGGCAACCTGCCTACTCTCGGCCGCTGGCTGCGCGACGGCAGCCACACGATGACCGAGTGGCACGCGCAGCTGCCGGCGACCACGCCGGCCAGCCAGGCGGGGCTGCTGCACGGCGCGAGCGACCAGGTGCCCGCCTTCCGGTGGTACGAGAAGGCGACCGGCCGCCTCGTCGTCACCAACCACCCCCGCGACAGCGCCCTGGTCGAGTCCCGTTGCTCGGACGGGCGGGGGCTGCTCGCCGACGGCGGGGTCAGCGTCTCCAACGTGTTCTCCGGCGACGCTGCCACCTCGCTGCTCACGATGAGCACCCTGCCGGCCCGTGAGCACGGCCCGGCCCGCTACCTGAGCGCCTATCTGCTCGACCCGTTCGGCCTCACCCGGTCGCTGGTGATGACGGTCGGCGAGATCGTCAAGGAGCGGCACCAGGCCCGCCGGCAGCGGATCCGCGGTGTCCGCCCACGGATGCGGCGCACCTGGTCGTACGTGCTGCTGCGCGGGGTCACCAACGTGCTGCTGCGGCACCTCAACCTGGCCGTCGTGGCCGAGCAGATGATGCGCGGCGCGCCCTCGGTCTTCTGCGACTTCGTGGACTACGACGAGATCGCCCATCACGCGGGACAGGCCCGGCCGGAGTCCCTCGCCGCCCTGGAGGGGATCGACGCGGTGCTGGCCACCCTGGAGGAGGTGGCCGCGGCGGCGCCCCGGCCCTACCGGTTCGTGGTGCTCTCCGACCACGGGCAGAGCCAGGGCGACACGTTCGAGCAGCGCTACGGGCAGCGCCTGGAGGACCTGGTCGAGCGGCTCACCGCGACCGGCGCGGTGCTGGCCACCGAGGAGGACGAGCAGGCCGGCCGGACCGGCGTGCTGCGGGCCGGGCTCACCCGTACCCCGCCGGTGGAGAAGAAGGACCGGGCAGTGGGCCCGGCCGCCGCGCCGGAGCGACCCGAGATCGTGATCGCGTCCTCCGGCAACCTGGCGCTGATCTATCTGGCCCGGATGCCCGGCCGGGTGACCCTGGAGGAACTCGAGGAGCGGTATCCGGCCCTGCTCACCGGCCTGACCAGTCACCCGGGCGTCGGCTGGGTGATGGTCCGCTCCCAGGCGCACGGCGCGATGGTGCTGGGCCGCGCCGGGCGCCGCCGGCTCGGCGACGACCGGGTGGAGGGGCTGGACCCGCTGCTCGGGTTCGGCCCGCAGGCGGCCGGCGACCTGCGCCGGCACGACCGGCTGGCGAACACCGGCGACCTGGTCGTGAACAGCCTCTGGGATCCGATCACCCAGGAGGTCGCGGCGTTCGAGGACCTGATCGGCTGTCACGGCGGCATGGGCGGCTGGCAGAACCGGCCGCTGCTGATCCACCCGCGCGACTGGCCGGCACCCGTACACCTGATCGGCGCGGACCACGTGCACCGCGTCCTCTGCGGATGGCTGGAGCTGGCCGGCAGCCGATCCGCACGGCGCGACCTCATCCGTCCGGGGTGAGTCCGGCCGATGACCGGGCGGGACACGATGACGTGCAACATCCGCTGGGGAAGGGATCCGCTGTGTGCCGCTGGCTGGCCTATTCCGGTACGCCCATCCGGCTCGAAGAGCTGCTCTACAAGCCTCGTTACTCGTTGATCGATCAGAGTCTGCATTCCCGGTACGGCGTGGAGACCACCAACGGCGACGGTTTCGGAGTCGGCTGGTACCCCCTGGACGGGCCGGGTGAGCCCGCCCTGTTCCGCGGCGTCGGCCCCGCCTGGAGCGACAGCAACCTGCGGGAGCTGGCCCGCTGCACGATGTCGCCGCTGTTCCTCGCCCACATCCGGGCCAGCACCGGCACACCGGTGCAACAGTCCAACTGCCACCCGTTCCGCCATCAGAACTGGCTGTGGCTGCACAACGGCGCGATCAGCGATTTCGCGCGCCTCAAGCGGGACCTCGTCCTCGCCGTCGACCCGGAGCTGTACCCGTTCCTGGCCGGCTCGACCGACTCCGAGGTGATGTTCTACCTCGCGCTCACCTTCGGCCTGCGGGACCGGCCGGTGGCGGCGGTGGAACGGATGGCCGGGCTGGTCGAGTCGGTGGGCCGCGCGCACGGCGTGCCGCACCCGCTGCAGATGACCGTGGCCACCACCGACGGGGACCGCACCTGGTGTTTCCGCTACTCCAGCGAGGGACGCAGCCGATCGCTGTACTACAGCACCAACATCACCGCGTTGCATCAGCTCTACCCGGACAACCAGGTGCTGCGCCGGCTGTCCGACGAGACCCGGCTGGTCGTCTCGGAGCCCCTCGGCGAGTTGGAGGGCGCCTGGCAGGCCGTGCCGGAGTCCAGTTACGGCGTGATCCAGAAGGGCGACGACGAGCTCGGCCACTTCGAGCCGGCGGTGCCGTGACCGGGGCGCTCCCTCTTTCGGTCCCACCCCACGAGCGCTCACCCGGGAGCTGCGCATGAGCCTGCACGTCGATTCCGAGATCGGCCGGCTGCGCCGGGTCGTGCTGCACCGGCCCGGCGTCGAACTGAGCAGGCTCACCCCGGACACCGTGCGGGACCTGCACTTCGGCGACATCCTCTGGGCCCGCCGGGCGCGCGAGGAGCACGACGCGTTCGCCGGGGTGCTGCGCGAGCGGGGGGTCAAGGTGCACTACTTCGCCAGGCTGCTCGCCGACGTCCTGGACATCCCGGCGGCCCGCGCCTGGGTCATGGACCGGGTCGTCACCGACGACACCGTCGGTCCCACGCTGGTCGGTCCGCTGCGCCGGCTGGCCGAGCAGGCCGAGAGCGAGCGGCTGGCGGAATATCTGATCGGCGGGGTGCTCAAGAGCGAGCTGGCCGGCTTCACCGTGCACAGCCTGCGCTGGGAGCTGATGCACGCCGACGAGTTCGTGCTGCCCCCGCTGCCGAGCCACCTGTTCCAGCGGGACGGCTCGGCGTGGATCCACGGCGGCGTCAGCATCACCCCGATGGCGATACCGGGCCGGCTGCGTGAGTCGGTGCACACCGCGGCGATCTACCGGTTTCATCCGCTGTTCACGGTCGCCGACTTCGCTGTCTGGCACGGCGGTGACGATCACACTCGGGCGGTCGGCCCGGAGGGCGGCGACATCCACGTGCTCGGCGGCGGCGCGGTGCTGATCGGGCTGAGCGAGCGGTCCACTGCGATGGGCGTCGAGAACCTGGCCCGCAGCCTGTTCGCGGCCGGGGCGGCGACCAGGGTGATCGCGGTCGAGCTGCCGCGGTCGCACACCATGAACTCACCTGTCGCGACGCACCTGGACACCGTTGTAACCATGATCGACAGCCACACCTTCGTGGTCCACCCGTACCTTCGGGAAGCGTTACGATCCTGGACCGTGCTGCCGGACGACGATCCGAACCGGTTGCGCGTGACGCGCAACGACGACCTGTTCGCGACCATCGCCGAGGACCTCGGCCTCGACAAGGTGCAGGTGCTGGAGACCACCGAGGACATCCGGGCCGCCCAGCGTGACCAGTGGGACGACGGCAACAACTTCCTCGTGGTCGAGCCCGGCGTGATCATCGGGTACGAGCGCAACGTCACCACCAACGCTTTCCTGCGCCGGCACGGCGTCGAAGTGATCACCGTCGCCGGCAGCGAGCTGGGCCGGGGCCGGGGCGGTCCCCGGTGCCTGACCTGCCCGATCGAACGCGACGCCGTCCAGGAGGGCGTCGCCTTCCACATCCCGCCCAGCTCTCTCCCACCCAGCTCTCTCCCACCCAGCTCCCTCCCACCCAGCCGCAACACGCGCGACCACGGCGGCCCGTCCGCCCCGCGCCTCCGGTGACCGTCGCGGCCGGGCCGGTGATCGTGGCGCACGTGTCTGATCTCCATCTCGGGGCGCACCACCCGGAGGTTGTGGAGAGCCTCGCCGCCGACGTGGCCGCGGCGCGCCCGGCGCTCACGGTCGTCACCGGCGACAACACGATGCGGGCCCGGACCCGGGAGTTCCGCCTGGTCCGGGACCTCCTCGACCGGCTGCCCGATCCGCTGCTGACGGTCACCGGCAATCACGACGTGCCGCTGTTCAGCCTCCGGCGGGTCGTCGACCCTTACGGGCGGCACCGAGCCTGGATCGACACTGACCTGGACCCGGTCCGCCGGGTGCCCGGCCTCACCGCCCTCGGTCTGCAGTCGATGCCGCCCTGGCGCTGGAAGAACGGCCGGGTCACCGCCCGCCAGGTGAGCACCGTGACCCGCGTGCTGGGCAGCGCGCCGCCGGGCGACGTCCGGCTGCTGGCTCTGCACCATCCGCCCCTCGCCACCGGAACCGCCCGGATCCTCGGGCGCCGCCGGCTGCTCGCCGCGGTCCGCGCCGCCCGGGTCGACCTGGTGCTGGCCGGGCACACGCACGTGCCGGACGTGCGGACCGACGGGCGGGCCCGGCCGGTCTTCGTGGTCGCGGGCACGGCGACCAGCCGCCGGGTGCGCGGGGCCGGCTGCTCCTGGAGCCTGATCACGGTGGATCGCAACGGTGTCGTGGTCCGGGAGCGGCGGTTCGGCCCGGCCGGCTGGCACACCGCGCGAATCGTCACGCTGCCCGCTGGTTGACCCTGCTGCGCGTTCAGTGCGGCAGGGTCTTCAGTGCGGCAGGGTCTTCAGTGCAGCAGGGTCTTCAACAGGACCAGGGCCGCGCCGAACGCGCCGGCCACCATCGCCGACACCAGCCGCTCCGTGCGGCTGAGCCGGCCGTTCCGGCCCATCTGCCACCCCGCGGCGCAGAGCAGCACCGTCGTGCAGACCAGCGACGCGATCTCGGCGGCGAGCAGTCCCGCCCGGAACAGCCGGAACCCCAGCATGACCAGCAGCGGCAGGAAGGTCGCGGTCACCAGCTCCCAGCCGTGGGTGACGTGGTGCCGGACCGTGTGCCACGCCGGCCGCCGTCCGGTGTGGATCCGCTCGGCGACGATCCGCGCGTAACGCTCGGCTGCCCAGTAGACAGTCAGCGTGATCAGGACGGCGGCGACCACCGCGACCACGGTCTTCGCGTGCGAGGCGACCACCACGGCGGCGCCGACGATCAAGCCGTAGATGCCGGTCGCGGTCTCCTCCTCGGTCTCCCGGGCCAGACGTACGCGGATCGAGCCGGCCATGTGGGACCTCCCGGGGAAAGCTGGGCCGGATCCAGGCTCGCCGAGCCGGGGAGGTGGCTCCTCATCCCGCCGGGATGAACCGGCGGCCGCCTCCCGCGCCCGATGCTGGCCGCATGGACAATCCGCTGCGCCGGCGCTCGGACCGGATCGAGAGCGGCATGACGCTCACGCTGATCCTGCTGTTCGTCGTGGCCGGGCCGTTGCTGGGGTGGTGGGCCGCCCGGTCCAGCTACCTGGCCGACGACCGGGCCACGACGTGGGAACGCGACCACCTGCGCCAGGTCGAGGCGGTGCTGGTCGCCGAGCCGGAGACGGTCGGCATGGGCGAGTCGCGGACAGTCGCGCCACGCGGCGCGAACGCCACCTGGCGGGCGCCGGACGGCACCCCGCGCACCGGCATCATGCAGGTCGCCCCGGAAGCGCGGCGCGGCGATCAGATGCTGATCTGGACCGACCACCGCGGGGCGCTGCACGCGCCGCCGCAGAAACGCGATCCGCTCGCGCAGGCCGCGCTCGTGGTCGCGGCTGTCCTGCTCTGCATGGCCGCCGCGCTGGCCGGCCTGCGTGCCGCCGGGTGTGCCCTGCTGGACCGGCGCCGGGCGCTGGCCTGGCAGCGTGAATGGCTCGAGGTCGGCCCCCGGTGGAACCAGGACCAGCGATGACCGGCGGGACCGGTCTGCGGCAGGCGCTGACCGCCTTCGCGCTGGCCCAGTTCATCTGCAGTTTCGCCGGCTCCAACATGAACGTGATGATCACCGACATCAGCCGGGAACTGGACACCACCGTCGCCGGCGTCCAGTTCGCGATCACGCTCTTCCTGCTGGTCATGGCGGCCCTGATGATCCCCGGCGGCAAGCTGACCGATCGGTTCGGTCGCAAGTGGTGCCTCATCCTCGGACTGCTGCTGTTCGGCTCGGGCGCGCTGCTCAGCGCCGTCGCCCCGAACCTGGGCGTGCTCATCATCGGGTACTCGGTGCTCGAGGGTGTCGGCACCGCGCTGCTCATCCCGCCCGTCTACATCCTCACCACGCTGCTGTTCCGGGACATCGGCTCGCGGGCCCGCGCCTTCGGCGCGATCAGCGCGATGGGTGGCATCGGCGCGGTGGCGGGCCCGCTCATCGGTGGTTTCATCGCCTCCGCGATCAGCTGGCGTGCCGCCTTCGTCCTGCAGGCCCTGATCGTCCTGGCGATCGTGCTGCTCAGCCGGCGCGCGGTGCGGGACCCGCTGCCGGCCGACAAGTCGATGCCGTTCGACATCACCGGGGCGGTGCTCTCCGCGACCGGCCTGATCCTGATCGTGCTGGGCATCCTGCTCGTCGACGACGAACCGCTCGCGTCGCTGGGCTTCGTGGTCGCCGGTGCGCTCGCGCTCATCTGGTTCTTCGCCACGGTGCGGGCGAAGGAACGGACCGGCCGTGAGCCGCTGCTGTCCACGGCGCTGTTCCGCAACCGGGTCTCCAATCTGGGACTCGTCACGCAGAACACGCAGTGGCTGATGGTCATGGGGTGTTCGTTCGTGGTGTCGACCTACCTGCAGGTGGTCCGCGGCTACAACGCGATCGAGACGGGCGGCGTGTTCACCGCCACCACCATCGGGGTGCTGATCTCGTCGCTGTTCGCCGAGCGGATGGCGAAGCGGCGGCCGCAGCGCACCCTGATTCTCGCCGGGTTCGCGACCACCATCGCGGGCATCGCGCTGCTCCTGCTGCTCGGCCGCGGCTCCGAAGGGATCGTGGCGATGCTTCCCGGCCTCTTCGTGATCGGCCTGGGGCTGGGCGTGATGCTGACACCGTCGGTGAACGTGGTGCAGTCGAGTTTCCCGGCGGAACTGCAGGGGGAGATCTCCGGCCTGTCGCGCAGCGTGTCCAACCTGGGCTCGTCGCTGGGCGCCGCGCTCACCGGAACGATCCTGGTGGCGGGGGTGGACGGGGCGGCGCCGGGTCGTGCGTACGTCTGGGCCATGATCGCTGTGGCCGGCGCCGGAGTGATCGGCCTCGTCGCGGCGTGGTTCCTGCCCCGCACCGGCCCGGCTGCCGTCCCTGACCAGACTGCCGTCGCTGATCCTGCTGCGGTCCCTGATCCTGCTGCGGTCCCTGATCCAGCTGCCGTCCCTGATCCAGCTGCCGTCTCCGACCCGGCCGCCTTCCCCGGCGCGAGGGTCAGCGATCAGGACGGCGGGTCGCGCAGCACGTAGTCGATGGTCGACGCCGGCAACCGCTCCTGCTCCCGGGCCAGCAGCTCCATGGCCCGCGCGTCGGCCGGTGTCGGCCGGCTCTCCTGCAGGGCCCGCGGCCACAGCCGCCCGTGCCGGACCGCCGCGACCTCGGCCGCCAGCACCAGCAGGTTGCTCAACAGGTAGAGCAGGGTGAACACCCCGGCCACCGTCGCGAACCCGCCGTAGACGCGCCCGGCCCGGCGGACCAGGCCGGGCAGCACGAACGCGCCGAGGTTCAGGGTCAGCGTCACCGCCACAGCGCCGATCACCGCGGCCGGCCACAGCGCCGCGAACGGCGCCGGCCGCGCCAGCAGGATCCACGCCACGGCCAGCAGCACCAGGAACGCCACCGCACACGATCCGAGCACCGCGCCGGTCCGGGACAGCATCGGCAGCATCGGCAGGGCGGCGGCCGCCACCGTCAGCCCGCCGGCGGTGAGGGCGCCGGTGAGGATGGCCGTCAGGCCCACGGTGACCCGTAGATAACGGCTGACGACGCCGGCCCGCAGCCGGAACGGGACGTGCGCCAGGTGGTTGAGAGTCTCGTACGCGGAGACGACCACCCCGATCCCCGACAGCACCAGCCCGATCACACCCGCCACGAAGGCCGTGGCCGACGCCGACAGGCCGGCCAGCGCGCTCTCCATGCCGTCCTGGAGCACCGGCGGCACGATCGCGGCGATCACCTCGGCCCGCAGCTCCGGCCGGCGGGCCAGTACCTCGGACACGATCGCTACACCCAGCAGCAGGGTCGGGAACAGACTGAGGAAGCCGTAGTAGGTGATCAGGGCGGCCTCGCGCATCCCGCCGTCGTCCAGGAATTTGCGGACCACCGCGTACCCGAAGCCCAGCGCCGGACGTCGACGTTGCAGCTCGTCCAGGCGGCGCAGGGTCAGCTCTGCTCGCCCGCCGTCAGTAGGCCCGCCACCAGCAGGCCCGCCGTCAGCAGGCCCGCCACCAGCAGGCCCGCCATCAGCAGACCCCGGCGATGGCTTCACGCAGGGTCTGCGCGCTGGACCGGACGGCCGCGACCGACGTGCGGACCGCGGCCAGGTTCGTCACGTTCGGATCCTCGCGTGCCGGGCCGACGCTCGCCTGGAGCTGCTCCACCGTGGTCCGCAGCTGGTCCGCCTGCGTGCCGAACTGCGCCTTCGCGTCCAGCACCAGCTGGTTGAGCTCGTTCAGCAGCTCGCTCACATAGGGACGGAGCGCGGTCAGGCCGTTCTCCGAGACGTTCACCTCGCGGATGTGGCCGACGGTGTTCTGCACCGCGGCCCAGCTCTCGCAGACGGCGGGCACCTGCGGCTCGTCCTGGCCGGCGCACCCACCGGCGGCGAGGACGCCCATGGCCGTCACGACAATCAGGATTCTCATGCCCTGACGATCCCGCCGCAGCGGGATGTGCGCGTCATCTGTGGGGGGTGAATCGGAGGTGCTGGGTGAATCTGAGGTGCTGGGTGAATCTGAGGTGCTGGGTGAATCTGAGGTGCTGGGTGAATCAGAGTGCGGCGTGGATCAGGTGTGCCGGGTGAACCGGGCCAGCCGCCGGAGCCGGGCCCAGTCCATGGCGGGGCGGACCCCGGGACGATCCCGCGGCACCCGGACCCGAAGCACCCCTGGCCGGATCGCGCACCGCACCGGCGTCGGCATGCTCACCGCCTCGCCGTCGATGCCGACCGCCAGCGTCGGCGTGTCGGCGTCCACGACCGCCTCACCGGCGGTCCGCGCGATCAGCGACCGGCGCCGCCCTCGCCCACTGACCAGGCCGGCCGCGTCGGCGGCGCCGCGCACGCTCACCGCGAACACGCCCAGCACCCCGCTGTCCAGTCGCGGCCGTTCACCCAGCCCGGCCACGTCGTCCGCGGTGTACGGGTTGTTGCTGATCAGCACGGCCTGCGGCCCGGTCACGCAGACGTCGCCGACGTCCAGCTGCAGGCGCGGCCCACGCTCTCCGGCGAGGACTTCCGGCAGCAGGCTCAGGGTCGTACGAACCTTGTCGTCGCGGTAGGCGGGGCTCTGCACGATCGCCGCATAGGCGCCGAACGAGGCGTTGTTGACGAACGTCCGGTCACCGATCAGACCCAGGTCGACCCGGATCTCTACGCCGTCGGTGAGCGCGTCCAGGCACTTCGCCGGATCCTCCCGGTCCAGGCCCAGGTCCAGCGCGAAATGGTTGCGGGTGCCCGCCGAGATCACCAGGAAGGGCAGCCCGTGCTCGGCGGCGATGCCCGCGACCAGCGCCTGGGTGCCGTCGCCGCCGGCCACGCCGAGCAGGTCGGCGCCGTCGCGGACGGCCTGCCGGGCGAGCGCGCCGACGTCCACCGCCGGGCCGTCCATCAACACCACCTCCGCGCCGAGGGCGCGGGCCCGTTCGGCCAGGCGGAACCGCTCGACCTTGCCGCCACCCGAGCGAGGATTCATGATCAGGTACGGGCGGAGCGGCGCCGTGGTCTCGTGCTCCACCGCCTCGTCCGGCCGGGCCGGGGTCAGCGCATGCCGCCCGGCGGCGACCGCGGCCGACCAGAGCAGCCCGAAGACCACCACCACCCAGACCAGGTTCGCGCGGGCGAACAGCGTCATCACCACGAGTGGCGCGACGACCACCACGGCGCCGGCCAGCCAGCGCAGCACGCCCCGGTGGGTGAGGAACCACCACGCCGCGGCCAGCCCCGCCGCCGTGCCCAGCGCGCCGGTCAGCAGCAACGCGAGGCTCCGGGCCAGGCCCGCGACGGCGAGCACCAGCAGCACGGCGATCGCCGCGGTGGCGAACGACAGCCGGGCCAGCCAGCGCCGGGACCCTTCGATCGGCTCAGTCATCTGGTCAGCCGGCTCAGTCATGTCGTCAGCGTCACGCGGCCCCGGCGGCCGGTCCTCATCCGCTTGGGATGACGTGCGCTGCCGGGCCCGTAGCGAGGGTGGAGCCATGGAACCCGCTGCGAAGCTGAACGCCGAGCGCGAGCTGCGCCCCTGGCAGGTCGAACTGCTGAAGCTGCAGCGGCATCTGGAGCTGGAACAGCTCCGGATGATCGTGCTCTTCGAGGGTCGCGACGCGGCCGGCAAGGGCGGTGCCATCCGCCGGGTCACCCGATTCATGAACGAGAAGCACTACCGGGTCGTCGCGCTCGGCCGGCCCACCGAGGAACAGCGCACCCAGTGGTACTTCCAGCGTTACGTGGCCCAGTTCCCGGCCGGCGGCGAGATGGTCCTGTTCGACCGCAGCTGGTACAACCGCGCGATGGTCGAGCGGGTCTTCGGCTTCTGCAGCGAGAAGGAGTACCGCGACTTCCTGCGCGGCGTGACCGGTTTCGAGAAGGACCTGGTCCGCCAGGGCACCGTGCTGGTGAAGCTCTATTTCAGCGTGACCCGTGAGCAACAGGCGCGGCGGTTCGACCGCCGGCGCACCGACCCGCTGCGGCAGTGGAAGCTCAGCGAGATCGACCTGCAGGCGCAGGACCGCTGGGACGACTTCACCGACCGCAAGTACGAGATGCTCCACCGCACCGGCACCCGGGCCGCACCCTGGCTGATCGTCCGCTCCAACGACAAGCGGCAGGCCCGGCTGAACACCATGAAGGTCATCCTCAACGCGGTCGACTACAAGGGACGCGATCCCGGTCTGGATTTCACGCCGGACCCCGCGATCGTGGTGCCCGGGGTCGAGGAGATCGCCGCGATGGAGGCCGAGCGGGAGCGCAGCGGCAAGTTCGCCGGGTGAGGAGGCCATCATCGTGCCCGAGGCGTCATATCAGCTCAGAGTGTCCGGCATGATTCCCGACGAGGTTCTGGCGGAACTGCGCGACCTCACGGTCAGCGTCGAGCCGCCGGAGACCGTGCTGCACGGGTCGCTGCCGGACCAGTCGGCCGTGGTTGGCCTCATCTCCCGGATCCACGGCCTCGGGCTGCGGCTCATCGAGGTGCGCCGCCTGCCGGCCGAGGACGGCCCGCAGGACAGTCCGGAGGAGTCCCGTTGAGGCAGCGGCTCTGGCGAGCCCGTCCGGCGCGCGGTGGTTACGGCGCGGTGCTGCTGCTGATCGGGATCACCTACGTGCTGGCGCTGTCCGCCGACGAACGTTGGATCATCGCGGTGTTGCTGTTCGTGCAGACCTTCACCGTGTGGCACGTCCTGCGGGTGTCCTCGGCCCGGCCCGGGGTCCGGCTCACCGCGGCCCTGGTCTTCGTGCTGGCCCTGCTCGCGGCGGTGGGCGACCTGATCGTGCCCAAGTCGCCGCTGACCGGATGGACGTTCCTGGCGGCCAGCACGCTGTACCTGCTGGCGCCCTTCTCGATCCTGCGCGACCTGGCCGGCCGCCGGGAGGTGGACCGGCAGACCCTGCTCGGGGCGCTCTCCGCCTATCTGCTGATCGGGATGGCGTTCGGGTTCGCGTACGCCTGCGTGGCCGTTCTCCAGCCCGGCCCGTTGTTCGGCGCCGACGGCGACCCGTCGCTCGCCGACGCCCTCTTCTTCAGCTTCGTCACGATGACCACCACCGGGTACGGCGACCTCGTCCCGGTGACCAATCCGGCACAGAGCATCGCCGTCCTGGAGGCCCTGCTCGGCCAGCTATTCCTGGTCACCGCGGTGGCCAAGGTGGTGGAGAACTGGCGGCCGCGCAACTGGCAGGCGACCACGGAGGACCGGACATGACGCCACTGCTGTTCCTCATCCTGCTCCTGCTGCTCACCGCGGTGTCGCGCGAGCGCCGTCGCCGGCGGCTCTTCGCCGAGACCGGCGGCGCGTTCCGGTGCCGTGTCCGCACCGTCCGCGGCCGCACCCCGAGGACACGCCGGGCGCGATTCCTGAGCCGAGTCACTGCCCGGCTGGCTGTCCGCGTACCCGCCCGCGTTCGGCGCCTGTTCCGCCATCGCTGGTCCCGGCCGATGTGGGCGCGCTGGCGCGGTGAGGTTCTCGAGATCCGCCGCGGCCCGGTCCTGGACCGGATCCGCCGGCTGACCGCCGAGGTCTCCCCGATCGGTGTCTACACCCTCCGGCCGCGGGACGCCCGGCGCTGCGGGCGGGACGGGATAGCCGTCCGGCTGCTGGTCGGCGACGGATCGATGATCGAGGTCGCCGCCACCGAGCCGGATCGCACCGGCCTCGTCGGCCCGTTCGTCGCCGCCGCGTTCAGCGACCTTCCCCGGGCGCCGGCACGCCGGCCCGACACTCGGAAGGACTGACCGCCGGCGGCCCTGCCACGGAAACGGGCCCGACGTCTTTCGGCGCCGGGCCCGCTGTAGCGGATCAGATACGGGTCATCCTCCGTAGCGCTGCAGGAAAGGGCTACCGCGTGGGCGACGCCGGCTATCTCGGTGGGGTCGACGCTCTCGTTGGGGGCGTGGATGAGGGCCCGGGGTTCCTCCACCCCGATCAGGATGATCTCCGCCTGCGGATACGTGTCGGCGAAGACGTTGCACAGCGGGATCGAGCCGCCCTGCCCCAGCGTGGCCATCTCCCGCCCGTACGCCTCCCGCATCGCGGTTGCCAGGGTCCGGTGGGCACGGCCGCCGGTGTGCGCCTCGAAGGGCTGGCCGAGGGCCTCCTTCTCGACGGTCACCCGCACCCCCCACGGCGCGGCGGCGTGCAGGTGGGCGATCAGCGCGTCCTGTGCCTTGACCGCGTCCGTGCCCGGCGGGACACGCAGGTTGAGCCGGGCCCGGGCGTGCGGCTGGATGGCCGCGGCCGAGCCGACCACCGGCGGGCAGTCGATGCCGAGCACGGTGACGGCGGGCCGGGCCCAGAGCATGTCCGACACCGTGCCGTCGCCGAGCAGCCCCGCCCCGCCGGCCAGGCCCGCGTCGGCACGGAACTGTTCGGTGGGGTACGGCGCACCGGTCCAGGTCTGGCCGTTCTCCAGCCCCGCGACCGTGGTGTTGCCCGCGCTGTCGCGCAGCGTGGCGAGGATCTGGACGAGCGCGGCCAGGGCGTCGGGGGCCGGTCCGCCGAACATGCCGGAGTGCAGTTCGCCGTCGAGGGCCTCGACGGCGACCACGACGTTGACCATGCCGCGCAGGGTGACGGTCGCCGCGGGCACACCGACCGCCGCGTTGCCGGTGTCGCAGATCAGGATGGCGTCGGCGCGCAGCAGGTCCGGATGATGCTCGACGAAGTCCTCCAAGCCGCCGGTGCCCTGCTCCTCGGAGCCCTCGACGATCACCTTCAGGTTGACCGGGATGTCGTCGCCCAGGGCCCGCAGCGCGGTGAGGAGCATGACGATGTTGCCCTTGCAGTCGGCCACCCCCCGGCCGTACCAGCGACCGCCGGCCTCGGTCAGCTGGAACGGCGGGGTGCGCCAGGCGTCCTCGTCGAGCGGCGGCTGGACGTCGTAATGGGCGTAGAGCAGCACGGTCGGCGCCCCCGGGGTCGCCGATCGGCGGACGCCGAAGACAGCGCTGCTGCCGTCACTGGTCTCGTGCAGTCCCAGGTCGGTGAAACCCAGCTCGGCGAAGTGGCCGACCACCCGGTTCGCGGCCCGCAGGCACTCCTCCGGCGGGTACTGCCGGGGGTCGGCCACCGACGGGATGGCGACCAGCTCGGACAGGTCCGCGTGGGCCTGGTCCATCAGCCCGGCGATCCGATCGGCAAGACTCATCACGCCACCTCCTCGAGCTTGAGGTCGTCGACGACCTGCTGGAAAGCCTCCAGATGCTGCGGGCAGTAGACCTTCATGATCAGCAGTTGGCCTTGGACGACCTTGTTGTCGGCGATGACCGGCCGCTGCCCGGGCCCGGCCGCGCCGTTCGTGAGCTGGCCGTTCAGGATCGAGCGGCGCAGCGCGTCGTCCGGCTCGTCGCAGACCGCCCCGCCGTCGTCACCGAGCGCCCGGACGATCTGGTCCTGTTGCGGCGCCCGCAGCCCGGCGGCCTGGGTCTCGGCGATCAGCTGTTCGGCCTTCTCGTTCGCCTGCGCGGTCTCCCGGGCGCTGCCGAAGGTGAGCAGCGCGATGCCGGCCATGACGACCAGCACGACGAGGGAGGTGATGTAGAGAACCCGGTGACTCATGCCTGAACCTCCTCAGGAGTCGCGTTCTTCCAGGACGGCTTGTGCAGCCGGTAGAAGAGGTACGGGACGAACAGGCCCAGGCCGAGCGCACCGCCGGCGACGACTGCCAGGTAGATCCCGACGCTGCCGGCGCCGAACTGCGACGGCGGGACGAAGCCGATCAGCAGGGCGGCCAGGGACGCCGCGAAGCCGACGCCGCACAGCGCGGTGAGCATCGGCGCCCGGTAGCCGCGCGGGTGGTCGGGCTGGGAGCGGCGCAGGCGCACGGCCGCGACGAACATCAGCAGGTACATGATCAGGTAGACCTGCGTAGTGATCACCGAGAAGATCCAGTACGCGCTGGAGACGTCCGGGATGAACGCGTATGCCAGTGCGATCAGCGTGGTGATCAGCCCCTGGGTCACCAGGATGTTCTGCTGCACGCCGTGCTTGTTGAGCCGCTGCAGGAACGGCGGCAGGTAGCCCTCCTGGCGAGAGATCAGCAGCAGGCCCCGGGACGGACCGGCCAACCAGGTCAGCATGCCGCCCAGGGACGCGGCGACCAGCATGACGCCGAGGATCGGGGTCAGCCACTTTGAGCCGAAGGCCGCGAACACCGCGTCGAAAGCCTGCATGACGCCCGCCGTCAGCGACAGCTGCTCGGCCGGCACCACCCAGCTGATCGCCAGCGCGGGCAGGATGAAGATGAGCAGGACGAGGCCCATCGCCATGAACATCGCCCGCGGGAACTCGCGGCCCGGGTTCTTCAGCGAGCCGACGTGCACGGCGTTCATCTCCATGCCGGAGTACGACAGGAAGTTGTTGACGATCAGCACCAGGCTGGACAGACCCGCCCAGGCCGGCAGCAGGTTGCTCGCGGTCATCGGCGCGGCCGACTCGTTGCCCTGGCCGAGGAACGCGACACCGAGGATGACCAGCAGGGTGCCCGGTATCAGCGTGCCGATGATCAGGCCGCCGCTGGCCAGGCCGGCGACACCGCTGGTGCCGCGGGACGAGACCCAGACCCCGGTCCAGTAACAGACCATGATCACGATGGCGGTCCAGACGCCGCTGGAGGCCAGATCGGGATTGATGACGTACGCCGGCGTGCTCGCCACGAACCCGAGCAGACTGGGGTAATAGAAGATCGTCATGGCGAACTGGCACCAGACCGCCAGAAATCCCAGTGGTTTGGACAACCCCTGGCTCACCCAGTTGTAGACGCCGCCCTCCCAGCCGGAGGCCGGCTCCGCCGAGACGAGCGCCGTCGGCAGCAGGAAGACCAGGGCCGGTACGACGTACAGGAAGATGCTCGCCAGCCCGTAGACCGCCATGGTGGGCGCCGGGCGCAGACTGGCGACGGAACTCGTGGTCATCAGGGCGAGGGCGACCCAGGAGATGTAGGCCACCGTGCGGTTCGTCCGGTCTGCGCCACCGGGGTGGTTCTCTTGTCTGCCGCCGGGGCCGGCGATGTCGCCGGCCGCTGGGCGGGCACGTCCATTGCGCTCATGCCGCCTCCCGTTCACTGATCAGTGATCCGGCGGCATCATCAGCTTTCGAGGAGAGCGCCCGCCTCATCCCTGGAGAGCGGTTCCCGGTCTCGGGGCCGCCCCCGCGGCTGCTCCCTGGGCTGGTCCCTGGGCTGCTCACGTTGCCGCGGCTGGTGCTGAGGTTGATACCGGGACGGGTGCGCCGGCGGTCGCGGGCTGTTCATCGGCGCCCGCGGGTCGCCGAAGCGGCCGCCGTACCAGGCGCCGAACGCGGCGAACCCGAGGCCGAGCAGCTCGACGCCGAGCAGCCCGGCATCGACGACGCGCTCCGGGCTGCGCACCCGCATGAGCGTGAGCACCGCGAACAGGATCAGCACGCCGACGTCGATCAGCAGGCTCAGGAACGCGATCCGGGCAGTGACCGCGTCCGTTGCCCGCACCGCCTCGTAACCGCCGGCCAGCGCGGCCAGGGCGCCACCGATCAGACCGGCCAGAACGTTCCAGAACGCCAGCGTGCCGAGCAGCTGCGGGGCGCCGAGCACGGTCGCCAGATCGAAGATCAGCGCCATCGCGAACAGTCCGAGCGGGAACATCAGCAGCAGCGGTTGCACCGCCTGTCCCGCGAGTCGCAGTCGGCTCTGCATCTGTCGGCTCTGCATCTGTCGGCTCTGCATCTGTCAGCTCTGCAGCCGTGGGCTCTGCGGCAGTCGGCTCTGCGGCAGTCGGCTCTGCACCCCTGGGCTCTGCGGCAGTCGGCTCTGCATCCGTGGGCTCTGCATGCGGCGGTTCCCCCTGCCGGACGGCACGATGACCGGACCGATCCAGCCTGGTACGCCGGTCACCGCCGGGGATCGCCCCACGCGGGTGATTCAGTCCCCTGCCGGGTGAATCCGCCGGCCCGGGCCGACCGCAGCCGCCGCGACCAGCATGCCGACGGCGATGGCGACCAGCAGCCCCACCATGTCCACCACGCCGGCCAGGCCCCGGATCGGATGGCCGCCGACCCAGCTCTCCAGGCCGCGCAGCCCGTGCGAGCCGGGCGTGAGCACATAGAACGCGCCCAGATAGAGCACGTAGGACGGCGGCAGACCGGGCCGGCGGCCGAGCAGCAGGGCGGTGCCCATCATCACCACCGCCCCGGCGAACGTGCCGAACGGATCGCCGAACGCGCGGACCGCCACCTCCGTCGCCGCGACGGTGAGCAGCCCGAGCGCCAGCGCCCACCCGAAGTCCCGCGGCGCCATCGAGAAGGTCAGCATCACCCCCACAGCGAAGGACCCAGCCGCCCCAGACACCGGCCGGGCCGAGGTTCGCCTGCACCGGCACGTCGAACAGGGCGCTCTGCGGCACCCGCACCACGACCGTGGCGGCCAGCGCGCCGAAGGCCAGCACCAACAGCACCGCCATGCTGTAGACCAGGCGGGCCGCCCCGGCGGTCATCCGGTTGTTCGCCAGCTCCAGGGCGGCCGCGGTGATGGCGTCCCCGGGGATGAAGTAGAACAGCGCAGGCACGATCAACTGGATCGGGCCGCCCGCCAGCAGACCCCGCTCGTCCAGTAGGAGCACGGTCGCGGTGACCAGGAGCGAGGCGAGGAACGGCGAGACCAGGACCAGCCGGCGATGCCCGGCGCCGGCCACCACCAGCACACCGACGAGCAGCCCGGTCAGCGCCGAGACGCCGACCTGCTGCCAGGTGGCCTGCACCGAGATGCCGAAACCGACGGTGAAGGCGACCAGGCCCAGCACCTGCCACGGCCGGTTCCAGCGGGGCGGCAGGGCGCGGATCGCGGCGAGCCGCCGGGACGCCTCCCCGGGCGTGAGGTCGTGCCGGTGGATCTCGGCGAGCAACGTCTTCATCCGGGACACCTGGTGCAGTGGTGGCACGCCGGGCTCCCGCCCGTACGACAGGGTCCGCGTGCCGAGCGTCAGCAGCGCGGAGTCGGCGAGGAACGTGACCTCGACGGTCCGGCCGTAGCAGGCGGCGAGTCACGGACGATGGCCTCGCAGCGCACGGTGCCCTCGAAACTCGAGGTGAGCAGCCATTCCGTCAACGGACCGAGCAGGCCGAGTACCTGCTCGTCGTCAAATACAGGGCCGCCGGCAACAGGGCCGGCAGTGACAGGGCCGGCAGTGACAGGGCCGGCAGTGACAGGGCCGGCAGTGACAGGGCCGGCAGTGACAGGGCCGGTGGAGGCAGGCTTATCGCCAGGCACGGCGGCTCCTCGCGATCGAGCGTTCGATGGCCCGGTAGAACGGGTGGCCGCAGAGCACGCCCAGCGCCACCGCGACCATCGACCCGGTGGCCCCGATCAGGTCCTCGGCGCCGACCGCGCTGGATTGGCCGAGATACTCGGTCAGGCCGATCAGAGTCAGCGCCCCGGGCACCAGCAGCCAGAACCCTGGCAGGAAGGAGACCAGCGCGGGTGGGCCGGACGGCATCCGCTCGACCAGATAGGCGACCAGGGTCAGCACGAAGGCGCCGGTGAAGCCGCTGAGATAGCCGCCGAGCACCAGGTTGCCCAGGTTCTGGCCGATCCAGCCGGCGTAGAGCACCAGGCACAGCCAGCCCAGCGAGCGCCGTGGACCGGCCAGCATCAGATAGTTGCCCACCCCGACGACCAGAGGGCCGAGCCACGAGGCCCACGCGCCGAGAGCGTCCGGCCCGTTCCCGACGCCCGCTGCCGGCGCCGGCACCCCGACCACCTGCGCCGCCCCGATGATCCCGAAGGTGAGCAGGAGCAGCTGCAGGATGCCCGCGACGAGGCGGCTCGATCCCGTGATCATCTCGTACGCGGAGAGCTCCACCACCGCCATGGTCAGCATCGCGCCGGGCAGGAACGTCGACAGCGGGGCGACCATGGCGCGCAGGTCGGCCTCCCCCCAGCCGCTTCCGGTGAGCAGGAACGTGATCCCCGCGACGATGAACGCGGCGATCACCGGCATGATCATCTGAAGGCTGGGCCAGCGGGCGCCGGACAGCTTGAGAACACCGATGAGCAGGCCGAAGAGCCCGGCCAGGAGGATGTCACCCCAGGCCGGCTTCAAGATCATGCAGATGCCCACAGTCAGCACGGAGTGGCCGAGCACGCGCACCACGGGGCCGAACCGCGCCGGCATCGCCACCAGCCGGCGTACCTCCCGGATCCCCTCGGCCGGCTCGACCCGGCCGTGCTCGGCGGCGTAGAGCAAGCGGTAGAGCGTGGCCGTCTGGTCCAGCCGCAACCCGCCGCCCAGCTGCCGGGTCGGCTCCTGCGTGGTCGGGCGCGACGCGTCCAGCGACACCACCAGAAAAGTGGGGAACACGCTGACCCGGGCTTCCGGGGCGCCGTACGCGGTGGCGACCCGCTTAAGGCGGTCCTGGATCTGGTTGACCGCCTCACCGGCCACGGTGAGCGCGCTGCCGAGATAGAGCAGGAACTCCTGGAGCTCGCGTTCGGCGGTCGTGCTTTCCGGGACAGGAGCCATAGACCAGCAAGCTAGGGGCTCCCGGCCGCGCCTGAATCATCCGGCGCGAAGGATCCCCGCGCCCGGCGCACCGGCGAGTCTGGGCGCGTCCAGATCGATCAGCCGGTGAGGAGCCGCCCATGTCGACGACGGGTACCGACCGGGTGGCCGGTCTCGGAGTGCTGCTGGCCGCCTGCGTCTCGGCGCTGGTCGTCAACGCCAACACCTCGGCGGTCACCATCCTGCTGCCGGCCATCAGTGAGGACCTGGGCACACCGGTGGCCCAGCTGCAATGGGCGGTGACCGGCTACATGCTGGTCGGCGCCGCGGTGATCGTCACCTCCGGCGCGCTGGGCGACGTCTTCGGCCGGCGCCGGATATTCCTCGCCGGCCTGGTCCTGTTCGTCGCCTCCTGCGCCCTCATCGCGCTCGCCGGCGAGGGGTGGCTGGCAGGGCCTGTTCTGGATCGATGCCGCGATCGCCGCCGCCTGCGTGCCGCTGACCCTGATCACGGTCAAGGAGTCCCGCGACCCGGACGCGCCCCGCTCGATCGATGTCCTCGGCACGATCCTGGTCGCGGTCGCGCTGGTCCCGCTGGTGCTGGCGCTCACCGAGAGCGGCGACTGGGGCTGGATCTCCGTACCCACCATCTTCTGCCTGCTGCTGTCCGTGGCCGGCGCGGTGGGGTTCGTGGCGGCCGAGCGGCGAGCCGCCGCCCCGCTGGTCAACCTGGCGCTGCTGCGCAACCGGGTCCTGGTCGGTGCCACCATCGCGATCCTGCTGGTGGCCGGGGCGATCAACGCCCTGATGTACCTGCTCAGCCTCTATTTCCAGGACCCGGCGACGTTCGGCATGACGCCTCTGCAGGCCGGCCTCGCCACGCTGCCCGCGGCGGCGGCGATGATCGCGGTGACCCCGCTCATCACTCCGCTCGCGGTGCGGATCGGCCCCCGGTACGCTGTCGCGCTCGGCTTCGGGCTGGCCGCGGCGGGATCGCTCGGCCTGATCTTCGTGACGTCGTCCTGGGCGTACGCCGCCTTCGTCCTTCCGTTGATCGCGATCGCGGTCGGGCTGGGCTTCGCCAACGGGCCCGCCTCGTCCGCCTCCACCTCCTCGGTCCCGGCCGCGGAGGTCGGCCAGGCCTCCGGCATCTCCAACATGGCCCGGTACGTGGGCGGATCGCTCGCCGTCGCAGCCGCCGCGACCGTCTCCACGTCGGTCACCGACTCCCGCACGGAGGCGGGCGCCACCGCTGCCGACGCCCTCGCGGCCGGCCTCTCCGGCGCGTTTCTGCTGCTGACGGTCATGTGCGCGGCCGGGGTGGCGCTCGTCGTGCTGATGAGCCGGCACCGCGCCGAGCGGCCGCAGGCGGTTCACCTGGCCGCCGCGGCGGCCGCCACCAGTCACACCGTCCCCACCCAGCCGGTCCCGGCCGCGGCGTCGGCCTCAGCCTCTGAAGGAGTCGTACGATGACGGTCCGCCCGTCCACAACCGAGGATGGCGCTCCCACAGGTCGCGCCTCCACCGATCGCGCCTCCACCGATCGCGTCTTCACAGATTGCGCCTCCAAGGATTTCGGCTCCGAGGATTTCGCCCGCCGGATGGAGCGGGCCGTGACCGAGGCCGCCGACGCCGGGCTGACCGGCCTCCTCGTGACGCCCGGCCCCGACCTGGTCTACCTCACCGGGTACCGGCCCACCGCGATCACCGAGCGGCTCACCCTGCTGGTGCTCGATACCGACCACGATCCGCATCTGATCGTCCCGGCCCTGGAACGACCGGACGCCGAGGCCGCCGCGGGCGCCGTCGCCGTCGCCATCACCGACTGGGCGGACGGCTCGGACCCGTACGCGGTCGCCGCCCGGCTGCTCGACCCGCGCGGCCGCTACGCCGTCTCGGACTCGGCCTGGGCGATGCACCTGCTCGGGCTCCAGGCCGCGTTGCCGGAATCCGGTTACACGTCGATGACCGTCACCCTGCCGATGCTGCGCGCGGTGAAGGACGCCGCCGAGGTGGACCGGCTCGCTGCCGCCGGCGCGGCCGCCGACGCCGCCTACGAACAGATCGTCCGGGTACGCTTCGCCGGCCGCACCGAACGGGAGATCGGCACCGAGCTGGCCGCGTTTCTGCGCGAGCACGGGCACTCGCAGGTCGACTTCACCGTGGTCGGCTCCGGCCCCAACGGCGCCGACCCGCACCACGAGATGGGCGACCGGGTGATCGAACCCGGCGACATGGTGGTGCTCGACTTCGGCGGGCTGCTGGACGGGTACGGCTCCGACACGACCCGTACCGTGCACGTCGGCGAGCCCACCGCCGAGGAACGCGAGGTCTTCGAGATCGTCCGGCGCGCCCAGCGGGTCGCCTTCGAAGCCGTGCGGCCCGGCGTCGCCTGCGAGGACATCGACCGGGCCGCCCGCGACGTGATCACGGACGCCGGGTACGGCGAGCACTTCATCCACCGGACCGGGCACGGCATCGGGGTGACCACGCACGAGCCGCCGTACCTGGTGACGGGGGAGCGGCGGCCACTGGTCCCGGGCATGTGCTTCTCGATCGAGCCGGGCATCTATCTGCCCGGACGGTTCGGGGTGCGGATCGAGGACATCGTGACGGTCACCGAGGACGGCGGCCGGCGCCTCAACAACACGAGCCGCGGACTCCGGATCGTCGCGTGAACGGGATCCGGCCGGGGAGGTCGCTCGCCGTGGTGGCGGTGGCCGCGCTGCTCGGAACGGCGGCGTGCGACGGTGACGGCGAGGGAGTCAGCCTGCCGTCGGCGAGGCCGTCGGTCGACGTCACGGCGGAGCGCACGCCGGACGACCGGACCACGGAGGGCGAGGCCGCGGAGACTACGCGCCCGACGTCCACCCGCGAGGCGGAACCTACGCGGACCCGCGAAACCGATCCCACCGAAGAAGCGGAGCCGACGCGGACGCAGGATCCCGAGCCCACCCGGACGCAGGATCCCGAGCCGACCCGGACGCAGGATCCCGAGCCGACGCGGACTCAGGAGCCGGAACCCACCCGGACCGTGGAGCCCACCGCTACCACCACTGTTCCTCCTGCCACCACTGTTCCTCCTGCCACCACTGTTCCTCCTGCCACCACTGTTCCTGCTGCCACCACTGTTCCTGCTGCCACCTCATCGGCGGCGGTGGTGCCGGTCGCCGAGGAGGACTCCGGGGGCTTTCTCGGCTGGCTGCTGCTGTTCGTCCTGCTGGGCGGCGGGATCGCGGTCGTGCTGATCAGCCGGTCCCGGCGGGTGGCGGTCTGGGACGCCCAGGCGTCCAGCCTGGCCGGCGAGACCCGGAACCTCACGGGAGTACGCCTGCCGCCGGTGCTGACCGCCGTCACCGCCGTCGAGCGGGACCGGGTCTGGCCGCCGGTGCGCGACGACCTGCTCAGCCTCTCCGCACGCTGGGGCGCCCACTCCGAACGGGCGGTCGACGGCGCCCAGCAGGCGACCGCGAGCGGCGCCGCGGTGCTGCTGCGGGACCTGGTCGTCGCCGTCGACGCGGAGAACGAGGCGCTCGCCGCCGGGCGGGACTGGCGGATGCTGAGGCCGCAGATCCGATCCATCCTGGACGCCCTCACCGCGACCCTCCAGCCGCAACCCGTTCAGCCCGCGCAGCCCGGTCCGGCGCCTGGCGCCGCCGGTTACGCCGATCCTGGCTACGGTCCGGGTTACCCCGACGCGCCCGGCGCTACGGGTTACCCCACCCCGCCCGGCGCTACGGGTTATCCCGATCCCGGCTATCCCGACCCGCCGCCCGCACCTCCGGGCCGCCCATGACGCCTGCACTTGCCGGACTCGTCCGCCGATCGCCGCTGTGGGATGTCAGCCGCTCCAGGCCGCCCACAACTCGCTGTAGCGGCCGCCCGCCTTGAGCAGCTCATCGGGCGAGCCTTCCTCGACGACCCGGCCGTGGTCCAGCACCAGGACCCGGTCGGCCGTCGCGGCCTGGGTGAGCCGGTGCGCCACGATCAGCGTGGTGCGGCCCGCGGTCGCGGCGGCCGCCGCCCGCTCCAGGTCCCGGGCGCCGGCGCTGCCCGCCTCGGCGGTGGCCTCGTCCAGGACGGCGACCTCCGGGGCGGCGAGGAACAGCCGGGCCAGGGCGAGCTGCTGGGCCTGCGCCGCGGTGAGCCGGTGCCCACCCTCGCCCACGTGGGTGTCCAGCCCGGCGGGCAGTGCCCGATACCAGCGCGTCGCGCCGACCAGCTCCAGCGCGGCGAGCAGGTCGTCGTCGCCGGCCTCGGGGCGGGCCAGCCGCAGATCGTCGCGCAGCGGCCCGGCGAAGACGTGCACCTCCTGGCTGATCAGCGCGATCCGCTGCCGGGTACGCACTTCGCCCAGCTCGGTCAGCGGCACGCCGTCGAGGCGTACCGTGCCGTCGGTCGGCATGACGATTCCGGCGGCGATGGCCGCGAGCGTGGTCTTGCCGGCGCCGCTGGCCCCGACCAGGGCCACCCGGGATCCCGGTTCCAGCCGCAACGTGACTCCGGCGAGCACGACCGGGCCGTCGTCGTAGCGGTGCTCGGCCACCACCACCTCGAGCTCCCCGGCGGTTGCTCGTTCAACAGGTGCCGGCTCAGCAGGTGCTGTTCCAACTGGTGCTGTTCCAACTGGTGCTGTCCCAACAGGTGCTGTCTCAGCAGATGCTGTCGCGGGCAGGGTCGCCACCCCTACCAGCCGGGCCAGGCTCGCCCCGGCCTGCAGCACGGTGTCCGACTCCATCAGCAGCAGACCGATCGGGTTGAACAGCCGGTGCAAATACAGCGCCGCGGACGTCGCCGCGCCGACGGTCGCCATGTCCTCGCGGACCAGCAGGAACCCGGCGATCAGCACCGTCGACAGGCCGATCAGCTCGGCCCGGTTGATCCGGAACCCGAACCGCGTGTAGATCTGGAAGACCTCCAACGCCAGGTCACGGGTGGCCGCGGACCGTGCGGCGACGTGCTCGACGTGCGTCTTCTCGATTCGGTACGCCCGGACGGTCGGCGCCCCCCGCAGCGCACCCGCAAGGGCCTGTGACCGCTCACCCGAAGCGATGCGCTCACGGGCGTAATACGGCACCGACCGGGGCAGGTACCACCGCAGCGCCAGTGCGTACGCCGGCGTCGCCGCCAGCCCGGCCAGCCCGAGCCGCCAGTCCAGGGCGAACAGGCCACCCGCCGTCAGCACGATGGCCAGGACCGCACCGGCGAACAGCGGCCCACCGCCGGTGATCGCGGCCGCCACCACCGTCGCGTCGTCACCGGTCCGCGCGACCAGGTCGCCTGTCCCGGTCCGTTCCAAGGTGGCCGACGGCAGGTGCAGCGCCCGGTCCATCACCCGTTCCCGCAGCCGGGCGAGAACCGTCTCACCCAGCCGGGCCGCCACCGCCGCGCCCGCCGCGGTCAGCACCCCGCCGGTCAGGGCCGCCGCCGCGATCACCGCGGCCCAGTACACGACGCGCTCCGTGCCGGCGCCGGCGATCACGTCGTCCACCAGCCGCCCTAGGACCCACGGTGCGACGAGCCCAGTGGCCGACGCCGCCACCAGTAGCGTCGCCGCGGCCGTGCTCAGTCCGGGGAGCCGGCGGAACTCGGCCCGGATCGTCGCCCAGGTCTCCCGCGGGCCCGCGGTCGGCAGAAGGACGCGCTCGCTCACGCAGCACTCCTCGTCAGCGCAGCACTCCCCATCAGCGCAGCGCTCCCCATCAGCGCAGCACTTCTTACCAGCACGGCACTCACCAGCACGGCGCTCCTCATCAGCACGGCGCTCCTCATCAGCACGGCACTCTCATCAGCGCAGCACCGTCTCTCGATACCGTGACTCGCGTACGACCAGCTCCTCGTGGGTGCCCTCCGCGGCGATCCGCCCGCCGTCGAGCACGACCACCCGGTCCGCCGCTCGCAACAGCGCCGGGCTGCTGGTCACCACGACGGTCGCCCGCGGGTCCACCCCGCGCGCCGCGATGAGCCGCTCCGCGATCAGCGCCTCGGTCACCGCGTCCACAGCGGTGGTCGGGTCGTGCAGGACCAGCACCGACGGCTGGGCCGCGATCGCCCGGGCCAGCGCGACACGCTGCCGCTGCCCGCCGGAGAGGTTGGCGCCGCGTTCGAGCAACACCTGGTCCAAACCGTCCGGGTGCGTCTCCAAAACGTCCTCGGCGGCGGCGACCCGGACCGCTTTGAGCAGATCACTGTCGCTGACTGAGCCACCCGAGCCACCCGAGCCACCCGGGCCGCCCGAGCCGCCCGAGCCGCCCGAATCGATCGGGCCGACCGAGTCGGCCCAGTCTGCCGCCGCGCTGCCCGCCGCCAGGTTGTCCCGCAGCGTTCCTTCGAACAGCGCCACGTCATGCGGCTCCACCAGCACGACGCCCCTGGCCGCCTCGAGCCGCAGCGACTCGGCCGGCACGCCGTCGATCCGGACCGACCCGCGGTAGTCGTCCCGCGGCACGACGGCGGCCAGCACCGCTAGCAGCGCTTCGGCATCGCGTGGGTCGTACGCCAGAATCCCGACCGTCTCGCCCGCGGTGATCCGCAGGTCCAGGCCGGTCAGCGTCGCGTACCGCAGATCGGTGAGAACGACCCGCTCCGGAGCCGGCGCCGGAGCACCCGCGTCGCCCGGGTGCAGAGCCGGCGGCGCGTCGATCACCCGGGCCACCCGGACCGCCGAGGCCCGGGCGGTGGCGAAACGCTGCACGCACCAGCCGAGCGTCTGCACCGGCTCGGCGATGAACTGCGCCAGCCCGACCACCGCGACCAGCTCACCCACGGTGATCCGGCCGCGCAGCGCGAGCCAGCCCGCCGCGCCGGTCACCGCCGCCAGCAGCAACCCGTTGACGGTGGTGGTGAGCCCGAGATGCAGACCCTTCGTGTTGGCGGCACGCAGCGTGTTGGTCAGTGCGGTGCGGCTGGCCTCCGCGAACCGGCCGGCCGCGTGGTGCTGCGCGCCGATGCCGCGCAGCACGCGCAGCCCGGCGACGAGGTCCACGGCGAGCGCGGAGGTGTCGGCCAGGGCCGCCTGCTGGGCGTCGCTGCGGCGGGTGAGCAGCGGCGCGAGGCGCTGCAGACCGAGCAGCACCAGGGGTACGCCCAGAAGCACGCCGAGTCCGAGCACCGGATCCACGAGCAGCAGAGCCGTCGCGGACACCAGCAGCGCGGTGCACGCCGCCATCGCGACTCCGACCAGCCTGATCGCTTCCGAGCTCTGGTCAGCATCGGACGCGGCAATGCTGAGCAGTTCGCCGTCGCGCAGTTCGCCGTCGCGCAGTTCGCCGTCGCGCAGTTCGCCGTCACGCAGCTCGCCGTCGCGGAGTTCCCCGTCACGCAGCTCACCGGCCTGCAGATGACCTGGGCGGCGGCCGCGAGGGTCGAGGGCTCGTTCGGCGATCCGCACCCGGTAGCCGTGCGCCTCGTGCTCCCCGGCAGCGAACGACAGCCGGACGCCGGTGCGATAGGCCAGCGCGAGCACGGTGAAGAGAAGGACGAGCCCGGCCAGCGACAGCAGCAGCGCCCTGGTGTTCGAGGTGGCGACTGCCTGATCGATGACCACGCCGATCATCACCGGAACCATCGCCTCGGTGGCCTGGTGCAGGCAGAGCAGCGCCACACCGCCCACCAGCCGGCCCCGCTGCCGGCGCAGCGCCGGGCGCAGAAGTGGATCTCTCATAGGCGTCAGGACGCGGCGGCCCGGGCCGGCACGGCGTTCATCGTTCTACCTCTCGTCGGCGGTGAGCGCACCGGCCTATTGACGTAGGAGAGGCTAGCCTAACGATTATGCTCTTACGGCGACCTTATTAAGGCGATGTGATTGAGCTCGACGTGATTTGAGGACGTGATTTGAGGAGGTGCGGTTCGTGACCGGTCAGGTCCACGCCGTTCTGCCGGACGGCTTCCGGGTGGAGGCCGTCCTGTTCGACATGGACGGCACGCTGGTGGAGTCGCACGCCGCAGTCGAGCGCGCCTGGCGCACGTGGGCGCGCGAGCACGACGTGGACCCGGACGCCGTCCTGGCGGTGGCACACGGCGCCCCGGCCCACACCACCGCCCGCAAGTTCCTTCCCGACGCCGACGACGCGACCCTCGCCGTGGCCGCCGCCCGGCAGCTCGACCTGCAGTACGACGACCTCTCCGACGTGACGGCCATCCCCGGCGCCCACGAACTGCTGGCCACCCTCACCGCGAAGAAGGTGCCCTGGGCCGTGGTCACCAGCGCCGACGTACAGCTGGCGAAAGCGCGCCTCGGGGCCGCCGGAATCATGCCGCCGGTCCTCGTGACCGTAGAAGACATCGCCCAGGGCAAACCGGCCCCCGACGGCTACCTGCTGGCCGCCGCCACCTTGGGCGTCACACCGGAACACTGCCTGGTGGTGGAGGACGCCGAGGTGGGCGTCCAGGCCGGCCGCGCGGCAGGCGCCCGCACCGTGGGAGTGCGCGGCGTCCAGGCCGACATCCAAGTCACCCACCTGACCGAACTGATCCACCTGCTGTAGAGCCCACCTGCTGTAGGCCCGCAGCCGGCTGTGGTGGGCGTTCTATGGGGGCGGGGAGACGTGGTCGGCCAGGGCGGCTGCCGAGTCGATCAGCTGGGGCCCGTCGAGGAGGACCCGGTCGTTGTGGCCGGCGCCGTCGACCACCACCTCCCGCAGCAGGTTGGCCGCGCTCTGTGCCACCGCGGCGCTCTGCGACGACGGGACGACCTCGTCGGCGGTGCCGCGGACCACCACCGTAGGTGCGCTGACCTGCGAGATCAGGGACGCCACGGGGAATCGGTCGCGCAGCAGCAGACCGGCCGGCAGCACGGGATAGTGCACTCGTGCCGCCGCCACCAGACTCTCGAACGGCGAGCGCAGCAGCAGCCCGGCCGGCGGGTGCCGGATGGCGAGCGCGGTGACGACCGCGGCGCCCAGGCTCTCCCCGTAGTAAAGGATCGGCAGCTCCACCTCCTCGGCCAGGTAGGCCCGGGCGGCGTCCACGTCCGCGGCCAGGCCTTGCTCGCTGGGGCTGCCCGGGTTCCCGCCGTACCCCCGATAGTCGAGCAGCAGCACAGTCAGCCCGAGCCTGGCGAGTGCCGTGGCGAGCGGGACCCGGCCGTCCCGGCTACCGGCGTTTCCCGGCGCGACGAGAACGGACAGCGGTCGTTCACGCGTACCCGGAAAGGGTGGGAAAAGCCAGGCACCCAGCCGCAGCCCGTCCGCGGTGCGCAAGGTGACGTCCACCGCCTGCGCCGGCTGCGGCGGCGTGTCGCGGTCCGGGAAATAGATCAGCCTGCGTTGCGCGGCCCACGCGAGCGTCAGGATCAGAACCAGGACGATGAGTACGACCAGAGCACCGCGCACGAGCATCCGCTCCATCCCACCATTCTCCGCGTTCCCACGCGACTGTGCTGCTTGCGTGAGTGTGCTGCTTGCGTGAGTGTGCTGCCTGCGTGAGTGTGCTGCCTGCGTGAGTGTGCTGCTCCCCGCCGCTGTGTGCTCGCGTCCGGTGCTGTTCGGTCGGCTCAGCGTCGCCTCGGCGTCGCGCCGATTCGGACTTGGGTTAGGGCCTGCTCGATCAGGGCATCGGCTACAACCCTCGGCACGACCACGACTGGACGCTGCTGGTCGCGGACGAGACCGGGTTGCCCGCGATCGCCGGGATCTGCGGGTCACTGCCTGACGACGCCCGGGGTCCGGCCATCGTGGAGCTGCCGTCGATCGAGGACCGGCAGGACTTCCGGGTGCCGCCGGGCGTTCATGTCGACTGGGTGCCCCGCAACGGCGCCGGCGGGGTGCCGGGCGCTCTCGCCCTGGCCCGGCTGCGGGCGGCCGAGCTGCCGTCCGGCGGCATCCACGCCTACCTGGTGGGGGAGTCGGCGCTGGTCACCGGCGGTCGGCGGCACCTGGTGGAGGAGCACCGCGTGCCGAAGCAGAATGTCGACTTCATCGGGTACTGGCGGCACGGGCGCGCTGCGATGTGAGTCGCCGGGCGTGCCGCGATGCGTGGGGACGACGCCGTACGCCCTGATCAGTCCGCTGCTCAGATGTTGTCCGCTGCTCAGATGTTGTTGGTCAGGTTCGTGAAGAAGGCTTCGATCTCGCTGCGGAGACCACCGACGACGGCGATGATGCCGCTGACGGTCAGGGCTGCCAGCAGCGAGTATTCGACGGCAGTAGCGCCCTCGTCCGACCTGTGCTGAGCGCGGATGTGTCCGGCGAGTAGCTTGAGCTGCTCCACGGTGGCTTCCCTACGTTCGGCGGCCGCCCGGCTGGCGGCCTCACGCCTGTCGGATCGGGCGGTCCCCACCGACCTTGAAGGTAACCACGGTTGCCACCTGCTTCACTTCGGTTGCGAAACGTTACCTGACTCGCGGTCCCGGCTCGGCACCTCAGGTCGAACCGGTCTGCTACTGCTCCGTGCATTCCCATCGTCCTCTTTGCCGGTACCCGACCCGTTGTGCGACCCGCAGCGTGCATCTCGGGGCCTGTCCTCACGGTGCGTAAGCGACCGCGGCGACAGATGTGCTGCGGCTCCTCCGCGCGGCAATTTTGTCGTACACATGTTCGATGATGCTTGTCATGCGGGAGGCATTGCAGGAACTGAGCGGGCTGGCTGCCGAGTGCGCCGCCACGTCGACGTGGCAACTCTCCGAGGATGACCTGCTGACGTTCCTCACCGAGATGCACCGCGTGCAGCAGTTGGCCCGCGCGGCCGTGCTGCACGCGGTGCGAGAGATCGACGGCCGGGGCATCCCCAAGGCGCAGAAGGCCGCCACGCCGAACGTCTGGCTGCGGGGCCGCCTGCGGATCAGCGCGAGTGAGGCGAGCCGGCTGTTACGCCAGGCCAAGCTGCTCGACGCCGACCCCAACCTCGATGCCGCCGTGTCCCGCGGCGAGATGAACGCCGAGCAGCTCGGCGCGATCGCGGCCGCCCTCGGCGACCTGCCGTACGCCCTGGACCCCGAGATCCGAGCCCAGGCAAGCGCCGCGCTGGTCGACTGGACGCGCGAGCTGGATCCCGTCGACCTGCGCCGCCTCGGCGGACGAATCCTCGCGCACGTCGCCCCGGAAGCTTACGAGGCCGCGGAGGAAGCCCGTCTGCGCGACGCCGAACGCTCCGCCCGTGAGCATCGGTTCCTCAGCGTGGTGCCGCTCGGTGACGGCCGGGTCCGGGTCCGCGGGCTGCTGGACACGCAGGCCGGAGCGATCGTCTCCGCTGCCCTGGACCCACTGTGCCGGCCGGGCGCCCACACTCCTGGCGCTGATGTTTCCGCCGCCCACGCTGCTACTGACTTCCCCCGCACTCAGGCTCCGGGCGCTGACGTTCGTGGTGCTGACGTTCGTGGCGCTGACGTTCATGGCGCTGACGTTCGTGGCGCCCACGCTGCTCCTGACATCCCCGGCACCCACCCTGCTGGAGCTGACGCCGACGCCGACGCTCCTGACGCGCACGCAGCTGACTTCGGCGCTTCGGGTGCCCGCATTCTGGATGTGCGTACTCCGGGGCAGCGCCGGGCCGACGCGCTGGTCGAGATCTGCCGTCTGTCGATGGCTGTCGGCGAACTACCCGACAACGGCGGCGATCGTCCACAGCTCTCGGTCACCGCGCCGTTCGACGTGCTGCACCAGAAGCTGGGTGCCGGTGTGACCGACACCGGCGAGCCCGTCTCCGCCGCCGTTGTGCGCAAGATGGCCTGCGACGCGCGGCTGGTGCCCTACGTGCTGGGCGCGGAGAGCCAGATTCTCGACGCCGGCCGGGCTCGCCGCCTCGTTCCCGGCCCATTGCGGCGGGCGCTGGCAGTGCGAGATCAGGGGTGCACGTTCCCGGCCTGCGACCGCCCCTCACGCTGGTGCGATGCCCACCACATCGTCTCCTGGGCCGACGGCGGCCCCACAGATCTGAGCAATCTGGCTCTGCTGTGCGAGCACCATCACCAGGTCATCCACGACAACGAGGGATGGGAGGTCCGGATGGGCGCCGGCGAGCACCCGGAATACCTGCCACCGCCCTGGATGGATCCGAAGCAAGTGCCACGCCGCAACCAATTCCACCGGCGGACGTGAGGAGCGACGTGGTCACTCACCTAGCCTCCTAGGATGCCTCGCGGGATGTGCAACGTTGACGCCAATCTCGAACCGAGGCGGACGCTGACCAGCAACGGGCATGCTGCAACAAAGTAAGCGCAGCAATAGTGGACGCCGACTCGGTGGGACTGAACTACAGTCCGGCTCTGTGACAACGCCTGCCACAGGAACGCCTGCTACAACGGCGCCTGCCATCACAGCGCCCGCCATTACCGTGGCCACCGTCTCGGACCGTGAAGCGATCGTCAACTCTTTGATCGCTGCGTTCCCCGCCGATCCGGTCCTGCGGTACCTCGTCCCGGACGAAACCGCCTATGCGGATCACGCCGCTGCGTTCTTCGGCCACCTTTTCGACAAGAGGGTGCAGCGCCAGTCCATCTGGACCATCGACCGCGCCGCCGTAGCAATCTGGGAGCCGCCCGCCGTCCCCGCGGTGGAGGAGCAACCCGCGCTCCCGTCCGATGCCCTCGCCCGCATGAACGCCTACGACGAAGCCGTGCACGAGGCGTTCCCCGAGCATCCGTTCTGGTACCTCGGCGTTCTGGGAACCAACCCCGCCCACGCCGGCAAGCGTTGGGGCCGCGCCGTCATGCGCGCCGGTCTTGACCGAGCCGCCGCCGACGGCTTGCCGTCGATGTTGGAGACCAGCACGCCCGCCAACGTGGAGATGTACCACCGAGCAGGCTGGTCCGTCTATCGCGAACTCACCACGCCGCTGCCCATCTGGATCATGACTCATCCCTGACGGCAGATCCACCTTCGACGACAGACACGTCCTTGACGACAGACCCGTCCTGGGCGACAGGGCACGGGCTCGCCGCAGCAAAGGCGGTGCGCTTCGTCGTTGCTCAGTGCTTGACGGTCAGTGCTCGACGGTCAGTGCTCAACGGTCAGAACTCAACGCTCAGCGCTCGGCGGCTCCAGTCCCAACAACCGATCGAACAGCTGCAACCGCAGAACGATCGTCATCGTCGCGCACCACAGCAGCAGGGCCGGCAGCACCACGAAGAACACCGGCTTCGACGGCCGGATCAGGCCGAAGTAGTCCCACAGCGCCGGCACGTTCAGGATCGCCGCGAACGCTACACACAGTGTCACGACCAGTATCACCGGCCGCGGATCCCCGGTCGGGCTGGTCCACGCCGCGAACGCCCGGGACCGGGGCAGCAGGAACAGGATCAGCAGGAAAGATGCGAAACAGAAGAACGTCGAAAGTCCGGTCTGCGCCAGAATCGTTGCCGAGGCGACGGTGAAGTCCGAGTCCGCCCCGTACTGGAGTCCGGTGAACTGCTCGAACTCGTCGGTGATTCGCTCGGGGGTGCGCCCCGACCCGAACCCGAACGTCACGAGCTCGTACAGGAACGTGTAGACCGCTGTCGCGTACGTGGCCGTGACGACCGCCGTCGGCGCCACGAAGCGCACCAGGTTCCGCACCAGGTGGGGATCAGGTGGCACCGGCCGGGCCCAGAGCGTCAGGAACACCGTGGGGATTCCGACCGTGAACATGGTCAGCCCGACCTGTGTGGGGGAGTACGGAAAGCCCAGCCCCAGCATCGTCACCGCCAGGATGACCAGTCCCTGGCTCGCCACCCGCGCCAGGAAGACGTACAGCGAGATCCCGATCCCGTTGATGATCCGCTGCCCCTCCTGCCGGGCCGGCGGCAGCGCTGCGAACGAGTCGTCGACCAGAACGATGTCGGCGACGTCACGGGTCACCGCGCTCCCGCTGCGCATCGCCACCCCGACATGCGCCTGTTTGAGGGCACGGGCGTCGTTGACCCCGTCCCCGATCATCGCGACGTAGCGGCCCTGGCGCCTCAGCGAGCAGACGATCCGCTCCTTGTGCTCGGGCGCGACCCGTCCGAACACGGCGGTACGCGCCACCAGCGTGTCCAGCGCCCGGTCATCAAGCGCGTCGAGCGCAGTCCCGGACACCGGCGGAGCGGGAACATTTCGAACAGGAGCATCCCGAGTCGAAGCATCCGGAGACGAAAAGCTCAAGACCGAAGCATCCAGGCCGGCCCGGGCGGCGATTGCCGCTACCGTCGCCGGATCGTCCCCCGACAACACCTTGAGCTCGACACCGTCCGCCCGGAACCGCCGCACCGTCTCCTCCACGTCCGCTCGCAACTCATCGGCGAGCGCCACCAGCGCCACCGGCTCGAGCATCGGCAGTTCCGGCCGCCCCGCAGCATCCCGCAACCCACGGTCTCGCAACCCACGGTCTCGCAACTCGCGGTCCCGCAACTCGCCGGGCCGTGTACCGCCGTCCCGTGTACCGCCGTCCCGTGTACCGCCGTCCCGCAACCCGTCGTCGAGCAGCCCCGCCCGCGCCAGCAGCAGGACTCGTAACCCCTGCTCCGTCCGCGCAGTCACCTCACCCGAGCGCAACGGCCGCCGCATCCGCCCGGCCAGGGCGTCCGGCGCGCCCAGCACCCACGTCCCCTGCTCGGTCACCAGTCCTGACCAGCGCAGCGACGACGCGAATGGAACCTCGTCCCGCACCTCCCACACGTCTCCCGGCAGGGCCGCGGCCAGGGCCTGCGCCGTCAGGTTCGGCGTCGCGACGTTGTGCGCGAAGCTGCCGAGCAGGTTGGCAACCTCGCCGTACTCCGCCGCCCCGAGGGGGACGACCTCCTCGACGGTGAGCTGCCCAGTCGTCAGGGTCCCGGTCTTGTCGGTGCAGACCACGTCCACGTTGCTCATCGACTCGACCGCGTTGACCTGCTGGGCCAGGGCGCCGTGCCGGGCGATCCGGACCGCGCCCGCGGTGTAGGCGAGCGCGATCAGAAAGAACAGCCCGTACGGCACGAGCCCGGACAGCACGGCGGTGATCTGTACGACCCGCAGCAGGCTGAACCCCTCGATGGCGGCCTGAGCCAGGATCGCGCCGCTCATCAGGACGGTCAGCGCCATGACGAGCCGCACGATGAACTCGATGTTGCGCTGCAGCGGCGTCTTGTCCGTGGTGGCCCGCCGCGCCTCCGCGGTCAACCGCCCTGCGTAGCTGTTGGCCCCTACGTCACGCGCCTGCTGGTACCCGCCACCGGCCACGCAAAGGCTGCCGGAGCGCAACTCGTCGCCCGGATGCTTCACCACGGGATCCGACTCGCCGGTGAGCAGCGATTCGTCCGCCTCCAGACGCCCACCGTCGAGCAGGCCCGGGTCGTCAGCCAGGTTCGGGTCGTCAGCCAGCTTCGGGTCGGTGAGCAGGGCCGGGTCGGTGAGCAGGCCCGGGTGGGTGAGCAGGCCCGGGTGGGTGAGGAGTGGCCCGTCCACCACGATCTGGTCGCCCGGCCGCACCCGGATCAGGTCGCCGCGCACCACCCGGTCCGGCGCGATCTCCACTTCCCGGCCGTCGCGCACCACCAGCACACCGGCACGGTCCAGCAGCTGCAGCCGGTCCAGCTTCCGTTTCGCCCGGATCTCCTGCACTGCGCTGATCATCGCGTTGATCAGCCCGAGGCCCACACTGATCAGCGCGTCGCTGTACCGCTCCAGCACCAGCAGCGCCGCCCCGATCCCGAACAGGATCAGGTTGAAGAACGAGAAGACGTTGGTGCGCAGGATCTCGGCGTAGCCACGGGACCCGCCCTGCACCGCGGTGTTCGCCTCGCCCCGGCGGCGCCGCGCCTCGGCTTCCGCACGGGTGAGCCCGCCGGCCGGAGCGAGCCTCACCTGATCCATTGATCGCAGCCCTCTGGCTAGGCCGCCCGCTCCGCTGAGCCGGCCGCACATTCCACAGAGCCGGTTCGATCCGTACGAGCCACCACGCTCGCCAAGTAAGCACAGCTCCGCTTTCACCGTACATTTACCGGTTGAGTGGTTTTCTCTTTTTCGCCCGATCTTTGCTCAGCCGGCGCCTGCCCCGCTCAACCGGAGCGCAATGCTCGACTGCGCGGTGCCAACGCACAACCTGGGATTCACTGAGTGGCCGCCCGCCGTCCCTAGCCTCTGGCACGACCACGCCCGGCTGCGCGCCTTCTCCTCTGGCGTCGCCCTGCGTTAGCGAGCCGACAAATGCCCTCAGCGCTGGATGTCAGCGTCGTCATTCCGACGTGCAACCGCCCGCACCTGGCTGTCCGCGCCGTTCGTAGCGCCCTCGCCCAGACGCACCCGGTCCGCGAGGTGATAGTCGTGGTGGACGGACCCGACGATGCGGGCCACCGCGATGCCGGCCCCTACGATGCCGGCCAACACGATGCCGGACACGGCGGCACCAGCGGCGGCACCAGCGGCGGCACCCTCGAGGCCCTGGCCGAGATCGGCGACCCTCGGGTACGCCCGATCGTGCTGCCGGAGCGGCGCCGCGCCCCGAACGCCCGCAACGTCGGCGCGCGCGCGGCCCTCGGTCATTGGACCGCGCTGCTCGACGACGACGACGAGTGGTTGCCCGAGAAGATCGCCGTCCAGCTGGAGCAGGCGGCCGGCGCCCGGGCGGAGTTGCCGATCATGGCGAGCAGGCTGATCAACCGGACGCCCCGGGCCGACTCGGTCATGCCGCGCCGGCTGCCGGCCGCGGGGGAGCCGCTGAGTGAGTACTTCACCGTGCGGCGTGGCCTGTTCTACGGCGACGGCTTCATCCAGACCTCCACCATCATGGCCCCGACCGAGCTGCTGCGCCGGGTGCCGTTCACCGTCGGGCTGCGCCGTCAGCAGGAGCTGGATTGGACGCTGCGGGCGATCCGCGAGCCCGACACCGAGCTGGTCTACGCCGCGGAGCCGCTGGTGCTGTGGCATCAGGACGAGAACCGGCAGCGGATCAGTCTGGAGAACCCGTACGACGAGCAGCTGGAGTGGCTGCGCGCCAACCGGGAGCTGTTCACGCCGAGGGCGTACGCCGCCTTCACGCTGAGCGTGCTCAGCTCGATGGCCGCGCCGGGCCGCCGGGCGAAACACTTCCGTGAGCTGCTCGCCGAGGCCCGCCGCAACGGTCGTCCGGGCGCCCTCGACTACCTGACGCACGCGCAGATCTGGGCGCTGCCGCCCGGCCTCCGGCACCGGGTGCGCGACCTGATCGTCGGCCGCTCGTCGCGAAGCGCCCGCTCCGAGACCGTTGGCGCCCCGAAGAACACCGAGCAGTCCGCGGGGCGCGACCAGTTCGAGGGGCGCGACCAGTTCGGAAAGCGTGACCAGTTCGGAAAGCGTGACCAGTCCGAGAAGCGTGACCAGCCCGAGAGCTCTGAGTCGGTCGATGTCCGCTGAACGCCGGGTCGCGATCTGGCGCAGCGCCATGCTGCCCGGCTCGGAGACGTTCGTCCGCGCTCAAGGCGACGCGCTCAGCCGGTGGCGCCCGGCCTACATCGGCGCGACCCGGGTCACCTCAGCGCTGTCCCGTGCCGACGACACCATCGTCTTCCCGGCAGGACCGGCCCCCGGCAACGCTTTCCCCGGCGCCGACACCTCTTTCCTGCGTCTTCGTCTGACCGGCCAGTCACCCCGGCTGCGTTCTGCGCTCGCCGGCCTGCGGCCCGACCTGGTGCACGCCCATTTCGGCGGCGACGGTTTCCTGGTCAGCGGCTCCGCGCGACGGCTCGGCGTTCCGCTGGTCGTCACCGTGCACGGGCACGACGTCACCCGGCAGCCGAACGCCGGTGGGCTGAAGGGCCTGCGTTACCGCCGGAACCTGCGCACCGTGTTCGCCCGGGCGGCGCACGTCATCGCGGTTTCCGGCGTCATCCGGGACCGGGCCGTCGAGTGCGGCGCCGACCCGGCCAAGGTACGCGTCCACTACACCGGCGTACCGGTGCCCGAGGCCCTGCCGATGCTCCCGAAACGCTGGGACGTCGTCTTCGTCGGCAGGTTCGTCGCCAAGAAAGGCGTCGACGACCTTCTCACCGCGCTGGCCGGCATGCACTCGCCGCGGCCGCGCGCGCTGTTCATCGGCGACGGTCCGTTGGAGGCGCAGATGCGGGAACGCGCCGAACAGCTGCGCCTCGACGCGACGTTCATGGGCAGCCAGCCACCCGAGTCGGTGCAGCGGCACCTCGCCGAGTCCCGGATGCTGGTGGCGCCTTCGAAGACCGCCCCCGACGGCGACACCGAGGGCCTGCCCACCACAATCCTGGAAGCCGGGGCGCTCGGTCTGCCCGTGGTCGCCACCCGGCACAGCGGCATCCCCGAGGCCGTGGTGCACCAGGAGACCGGCCTGCTCGGCGCCGAGGGAGATCCGCACGAACTGGCCGCCGCCCTGACCCGCCTCCTCGGCGACGCCGGCCTGCGCCGCCGCTTGGGCGCGCAGGCGCGGCGGCACGTCACCGCGCGTTTCAACCTTCAGGAGCAGACCAAAAAGCTGGAGCTGCTGTACGACGAGACGACCGCGCCCACCCTCCAACCCACGACCGGCTGACCCGGCCGCCCGGATCAGCTCCACGCGTCCACGGCTCAACCTCGCCGGCTCGTGCGCGTCTGCCTCTGCGTTCAGGCGGGTCAGCGATTCGGTTGGATGCGTCCCAGCGCGGTGCGGGCGGCCCGCTTCCCGGTACGCAGAGCACCCCGCACAGCCGTCGCCGCCCGTCCCGGCACTGTCCCCTTGAGCAGCGAGATGATCCGGTAGGCACGTGCCAGTTCCGCATCCCGGGCGGCGAGTCGTTCCTCGTACCAATCAGCCTGAGCCCGCGCCTCACTCAGCTCCCGCGTCAGACGGACGTTGGCCGCGATCATCTCGCGAAGAGTCCCCGGCCCAGGCCGCATCGGCCCGAAATCCGTCCCGGGCGCGCCCGTCCCGGTCCCGCCCGTCTCGGTCGCGCCCGGCCCGGTCCCGCCCGGAGCGGTCGCGCTCAGATCCGCATCGCCCACCGCCGGCCGCGCCTCGACGCCTGCCATGGCCGCCAGTAGGCGAGCCGTGCCCACCTCGTCCGCAGGCGATGGCCACAGATGAGCGAGTCCTTCGGTGTGGATCGCCCGCGCCAAGCGGCGCAGTGGAGCACCCAGACCGTCCATGCGGCCCTGCCCTTGAGGCATGCCCGGATCCCGAAGCTGACTCGGATCCCCTAGCGTGCCCGACGTCCCGGCCACAGCATGCAACCGGCCCTCGGGATCCACGATCACCGCATCGGCGTCCACCCCGGCCGTCTCCCCGCGCTGCCACACGCGAAGCAGCGTTCGCAGCCGCGGCGTATCCCGAGCTCGAACCGCGACGAGCAGCAGGTCGAGCAGGTTTCGCCCGGCCGGAATCGGCTCCGCCGCCCCGCTCGTTCCGACCGTTCGCGCCCAGATTCCCTGCCCACGCCCAACGCCGTCACTGACACGGGGCTGGTCGCTGACACGGGGCTGGTCACCGACACGGTGCTGATCGCTGACACGGTGCAGGCGGTGCAGGTCCGCGCCGCCTGCGATCAGCGCCTCCGGCAGGACTGGTCCGCTTCCACCACGCTGAGCGGCTACCACCACCCACCCCGGCGCCAGATCGGCCGCCAGCCCGTGCCGCAGCAGCTGCACAGCGACCGGCCGCGGATCTGCCAGCAGCGGTCGTCGCGCCGTTCCCGCGCGCCGCAGCACCCCCGACACATACCCGTCCAGCTCCGGCGCATCAAGCACGGCATCGCTGAGCAGCACCGACGGCTGCTGCGGCGACGGATAGGCGGCATAGGTCCGCAGCAGCGTGAAGCCTCCTTCCCGAACCCGGTCACGCAGCCGCGACGGGGCGGTCGGCCGGGTCGGATCGTCACCGACCGGCCCAGCCCAATCCACGTCGCCCTGCCCGGAATCGCTCTGCCCGGAATCGCTCTGCCCAGCATCGCCCTGGCCAGCACTGCCCTGCTCAGAACTGCCCTGCTCAGCACCGCCCTGCTCAGCACTGCCCTGGCCAGCACTGCCCTGCTCAGAACCGCCCTGCTCAGAACCGCCCTGCTCAGAACCGCCCTGCTCAGAACCGCCGGGCGGCGCGGCGCACGCCAGCAGCCGGTGCAGGCCCACCTGATTGTCGACGCCGAGCATCAGCCGCCCACCAGGACGCAGCACCGCCATCAACAGCGACAGCCCAGCGGCCCACGAGATGTCCCCGGTCTCGGTGGACCCGGTACGGTCCAGCCCGTCCAACGCGATCACCGTGTCGTACGCCGGAACCGCGGCCAGCTTCTCCAGGCTCCCGCAACACACCTCGAACCCCGGCCGCCCCCCGAACCGCGAAGCCAGCGCCTCGGCATCCGGCACTCCCCGCACGAGAACCGTGACGTGCCGATCGGCCTCCTCACCCAGCGCAGCCTCGATCAGCGTCACCTCATGCGGCCCGACGATCAACGTGTGCCCGTGCGCCGAGGCCACCAACTCCCGCAGCACCGCCCCGCCCACCGGCCCCCGATCCGACCAGTGCGGCATCTCACCACCGAGGAACAGCGGAGTCATCACGCCACCCCGCCCGCGCCGACGAGGCCTTCCCGCGTACCCGTCCACCCGAACAGCAGGCTCAGTTCCGCCGGTGACAGCAGCCGGTCCGCGCCCAACTCCTCGACCGCGATCGCGTACGCCTCGTCCCGGTCGACCTGTGTCCCGTGCAGAGCCGCCCACTGCCGCCGGATCCGCGGCCGCCCGCCGAACAGGTCCTTCTCCGCCTGCAGCTGCATCGGGTCCCCGTAGACCGCCGGCTCGCAGCCGGCGAGGATCCCGTACAGCAGCGCGCTGCACAGCCGATTGGACGCCACCCGCCGATGCCGTCGCTGTTCCGCCAGCTGCCGGTCCAGGAACGACGGGTCCAGATCCCGCCACCATCCGCCCCGGTACCCGTGGCAGATCACCCGGAACCCGGCCCGCTCGTAACGGCGCCGCAGTCGCGCCGACCGGTACTCCTGCCAGTACAGGCAGACCGTGACCGGCCCCGGCTCGGTGTCCCGGATCTCCGCGATCAGCCGGTCGTGGTCGCCTTCCACATGCTGACCTTCCCAGCCGTGGAACGGATACCAGATCGTGCCCTCCCGACCGGCATCGACTCCGGCATCGACTCCGGCATCGAGTTCGGAAGGGGCGGGCGTGGAATCCACCAGGTAGGCCCACGGCGACCCGATCACATAGACCTGCCGCCGCCCCATCGACCAGGCCCGCCGCCGCGTCCGCTCACTCCACACGAACGTCGGGATCCCCGGCACGAACTCATGGTCCGGAGCCAGCCCGTCCCCGATGTTCCACCCGTGCTGCAGATATCCGCGGATCCGCGGCGGAGCGGTGTCATCAAACCCGGCGCCGTCAGATCCGCCGCCGTCAGACCCGGCGCCTTGATACCCGCAGTACCGGGCCAGGACGTACGTATGACCGTAATAGTGGTTCGCGTGGTGCACGGCCCATCGCACCCCGCGAAGGCATACAGCACCCCCCACCCAGGCGTACGACACGGAAACAGCCGGTGAGCAGGGACCCCGGATCAGCCGGTGACCTCACCCAGCGCCTTCGCGTACGCCCGGAACCCGTCAGCATTCGGATGGAACGACTCCGCCAGGGTGTCCCGCACCCCGTGGATCCACGGCGCCGACGTGCACGCCTCATGCCCCTCGAACGCCTCCCGTACGTCCACGAACGTGAACCCCTCGTGCTCCGCCACCGTCGACTCGATCGTCTCGTTCAGCTTGTCGGAGCCCTCGTTCAGCACGTCCCGGCGCGCCTGCGGCATCGTGCAGCCGTTCCCGGCGCCCACCAGATGCGGGTATCCCAGCACGAACACCTTCGCCTCGGGCGCACGCTTGCGGATCGCCGTGTACAGCGCGTCGAGTTCGTCCGGCAGCGTCGACTCGACCGCGCCCGTCGCCCGGCTCACCGACGACCGGCACGTCTGGTCGCTGCCGAGCATGCACTGCTGCAGGGATCCGACCCAGCCGGCGTCGTTGCCGCCGACGGTCAGCGTCACCCACCCGGTGCCGGCGTTGATCGCGTCGAGCTGGGTGGAGCGGACGGTCTCGATCAGCGCGCCGCTGCACGTGCGGTCGGTGACCGTGCCGAGCGTGCCCTCGGGCCGGGATTTCACCCAGAGCTGCGGATAGGACGCGTCCCTGCTCTGATAGCACTCGGTGTCCAGGTAGTTCCCGCCGCCGAGCCCGGAGGCGTACGAGTCACCGAGCGCCACATAGTCCCGTGCGGACGGGGGCGGGGCGTCCTCGCTCGCCGAACAGCCGGCCGCACCCAGCATCAGCAGCACTGCCGGCATCAACAGCACCGCCGCGCCACCCCGGAACCACCGTTGCCTCATGTGACTCTCCACAACTCGTGATCATGCATGAGAGGATGCTCCCCCGTGCGACAGCCCCGCCTCGAGATCGAGTACTGCACCCAGTGTCGCTGGCTCCTGCGGGCCGCCTGGACCGCGCAGGAGTTGCTGACCACGTTCACCAAGGAACTCGGCGAGGTGGCCCTGCAGCCCGGCACCGGCGGCGTATTCGAGGTCCGGCTGGACGGCGAGACGCTCTGGTCACGCAAGGCCGAGGGCGGTTTCCCGGAGCTGCCGCACCTCAAGCGGCTCCTCCGCGACCGCATCGCCCCGGACCGCGACCTGGGCCACTCCGACCGCCGGCAGGAGGCAGCGCCACAAGATCCAGCGCCACAAGATCCAGCGCACCCACAGGCAGGACCCCAGGAGCCGGCGCCGCAGGAGTACGAGCACAAGTGAGCGCGCCGGCCGCACCCCTGGCAGAGTGACAGGTGATGCGGAAGATCCTCTCATATCTGTCCAGCTGGACCCTTTACGTCCCGATTCTCGCCGTAGTCGCGTTGATCCTGACCTGGGGCCGTGACCTGGCGCCCGCCGCGGTGGTGATCGTGGCCGTCGTGCTCGGCGGCGCGGTGATGGCTGCCGTCCACCACGCCGAGGTGGTCGCGCACAAGGTCGGCGAGCCCTACGGCTCGCTGATCCTCGCCGTGGCGGTCACCGTCATCGAGGTCGCGCTGATCGTCACCCTCATGATCAGTGGCGGTGAGAGCTCCCAGTCCTTGGCGCGGGATACCGTCTTCGCCGCCGTGATGATCACCTGTAACGGCATCCTGGGCATCTCCCTGCTGGTCGGCGCGCTGCGCCGGCGTATCGCCGTCTTCAACCCCGAGGGCACCGGCTCCGCGTTCGCCACCGTCGCCGCGATCGCCACGCTCAGCCTGGTGCTGCCGACGTTCACCACCAGCCGCCCCGGCCCGCAGTTCTCACCGGCCCAGCTCGCATTCGCCGCGGTCGTCTCGCTCGGCCTCTACCTGCTCTTCGTCGCCGTGCAGACCCGCCGGCACCGCGATTACTTCCTGCCGATCACCACCTCCGGCGAGGTGATCGACAGCGAGGAGCACGTCGAGCCGCCCAGCACCCGTACCGCCCTGATCAGCCTCGGTCTCCTGCTCGTAGCGCTGATCTCCGTCGTAGGCCTCGCCAAAGGCATCTCCCCGGCCGTCGAATCCGGTGTGGCCGCCGCCGGCCTCCCACACGCCGTGGTCGGTGTGGTCATCGCCCTGTTGGTCCTGCTGCCGGAGACGATCGCCGCCGTCCGCGCCGCCAAGCGCGACAGGATGCAGACCAGCCTCAACCTCGCGCTCGGCTCTGCCATGGCCAGCATCGGACTCACCATCCCTGCGATCGCCATCGCCATGATCTGGCTCCCCGGGCCGTTGCTGCTGGGCCTCGGCGGCACCCAGATGGTCCTGCTGGTGCTCACCGTGGTGGTCGGCACCCTCACCGTCGTCCCCGGCCGCGCCAACATCCTCCAGGGCGGCCTGCACCTGAGCCTGATGGCCGTCTTCCTCTTCCTCGCCGCCAGCCCCTGACGGGAGCTACCGACCCCCGGCCACGACAACCGCCACGCTGTCGTCCCGGGCGTCTCGGCTGCGGTCGGTGACGGCGATTGCCCGTACCCGAAAAGCGATTTCACTCAGAAGGGTCCTCCGCGGAGCCGGAAGCGCGTCGCCCAGCCGGTAGATTTCATCGCTGCAGCCGACAGCGGGGAGCGAGCGTGACCGAGGCGCGCACTGTGGAGCGTGAGGACGGCGAACCTCCAGCCGACCCATCGACCGGCTCTCCAGCCGGCCCTCCAGCCGACCCATCGACCGGCTCTCCAGCCGGCCCTCCGGCCGGCCCTCCGGCCGGCCCTCCGGCCGGCCCATCGGCCCAGCTGGAGAGCGGCCGGACGCCGGATCAGCCGGCGCCGGGCCGATCGGCGCCCGGCCGGCAGGCGGGTACGCGACAGGCGGCGCGCCGGGGGATCGGGTCGGTGGAGGTGCTCGCCGGGCTGCTGGTGCTCGTCGTGGCGTTCCGCGGGCCGCTGTCCGGGGTGATCTCGGGGGAGCGGTTGCAGACCTGGACGACCGTGTTCGTGTCGGTGCTGGTGCAGGCGGTCCCGTTCCTGGTGTTCGGGGTGCTGCTGTCGGCGGTGATCGCGGTGTTCGTGCCGCGGTCGTTCTGGGCGCGGGCGCTGCCGAAGCATCCGGCGCTCGCGGTGCCGGCGGCGAGCGCGGCGGGGATCGTGCTGCCCGGATGCGAGTGCGGCAGCGTGCCGATCGCGGGGTCGCTGATCCGCCGGGGCGTCACGCCGGCGGCGGCGCTGGCCTTCCTGCTGGCGGCGCCGGCGATCAATCCGATCGTGTTGACGGCTACCGCGGTGGCGTTCCCGGACAACCCGGAGATGGTCCTGGGCCGGGGCGTGGCGAGCCTGGTCGTGGCAATGGTGATGGGCTGGCTGTGGCTGCGCCTGGGCCGCAGCGAGTGGATCAAGCTGCCGCGCCGGCCGGAGGACGGCGCCTCCCGTGGGCGCGCGTTCTGGTCGGCGTGCCGCCACGACGTGGTGCACGCGGGCGGCTTCCTGGTGCTGGGCGCGGCGGCCGCGGCGACGATCAACGTGCTGGTGCCGGAGGCGTGGCTGCAGAGCCTCGCCAGCCGGCCGGTGCTGTCGGTGCTGGCCCTCGCGGTGCTCGCCGTACTGTTGTCGATCTGCAGCGAGGCGGACGCGTTCGTGGCGGCGTCGCTGTCCCAGTTCTCGCTCACGTCGCGGCTGGTGTTCCTGGTGGTCGGCCCGATGGTCGACCTCAAGCTGATCTCGATGCAGGCCGGTGTCTTCGGGCGCCGTTTCGCGGCCCGCTTCGCACCGGCGACGTTCGTGGTAGCGGTGACGGCCGGTTCGATCGCGGGGATGATCCTGCTGTGACGGCGCTCGGTGTGAGGGTGCTCGGTGTGAGGGTGCTCGGTGTGAGGGTGCTCGGTGTGAGGGCGTTCTGGGTGGAGGCGATCGTGCGGTCGGTGCCCGGCAGCGGCGAGGTGCCGCGATGAACCGGCAGGCGCAGGCCGTCGTACTGCTGCTCTTCGGCGGCGCCGTCCTGAAGGCGTCGATGACCGACCTCTACCTGCGCTACGTGAAGGAAGGCCTGCGGCCCTTCCTGCTGGTGGCAGGCGCCGTGCTGGTGGCGACGGCGGTAGCCACCCTCTGGTACGAATTCCGCCCGGCGCGACGGCCGGCCGGCGACCAGGAGCGCGACGAGCAGGCTGGGCATGACGAACACGCTGGGCACGAGGACGCTGGACACGAACAAAACGCCGGGCATGACGATCACGCCGGGCATGGGCACTCTCATGAGCCGCGGGTCGGCTGGCTGCTGATCCTGCCGGTGTTCGGGCTGCTGCTGGTGGCGCCGCCCGCGCTCGGCTCGTTCACCGCCGGGCAGTCGGGCACCCTGCCGGTCAGCGCCTCCGATTCGGATTTCCCGGCGCTGCCCTCCGGTGATCCGGTGCCGATCGGGTTGCTCGACTACGCGGTGCGTGCCCTCTACGACGACGGGCGCAGCCTCGCGGGCCGCCAGGTGCAGCTGACCGGTTTCGTGGCCACCGGTGACGACGGCGCCCCGATGCTGGCCCGGATCGTGATGAGCTGCTGCGCCGCGGACGGCCGCCCGATCAAGGTGGGCCTCACCGGCGGCCCGGTGGTCGACGTACCGGCCGGCACCTGGCTGCAGGTCACCGGCAAGCACAGCACCCGGCGCGGCAAGGATCCGGTGAACGACGCGGACATCGCCTATCTCGAGGTCGTCCAATGGCAGCCGGTCGCCGCACCGAAACGGCAGTACGAGTGATGGGGCCCCGAGCGACGGCGGCCCCCGCCAGGATGGCCCGAGCGAGGACGGCCGCGAGGATGGCCGGCGGGACGGCTCGCTCCCGGATCGCGTTGCTGACCGCTCTGGTCGCCGCGGGCGCTCTGCTCGCCGGTGGGCTGCCGTCCCCGGATTCTCAGGCCCCGGCCGTAGCGGGCCGGCCGGGTCCCGGCCAGGAGTGGCCCGCGGCGCAGCGCGCCGACCTGCCCGAGCTCAACGTCGACCCGCTGCTGTTCCTGGACGCCACCACCGCGGTCGGTACCGTCGCCGGCGAGGGCCTGACCCGGCTCGTGGTCGAGTCCGCCAACGGCTGGCGAGAGCTGCGCAGCATCCCCGACGGCAGCAAGCCCAACAGTGACCTGTTCCGCTTCGACAACCTCACCGCCACCGATGAGGAGCTGTTGTGGACCGAGTCCGCCGGTGAAGGCGCGACCGAGATCTGGGCGGCCAAGCTGGGTGAGCGGACTCCGGCCCGGCGGTTGACGGCGGACACCGGGAACGTGCTCTTCTACGGCAATCAGCACGACCTCGTGGTGTCCGGCGGGCGGGTGCACTGGGCGGCCGCGGACGACGACGACCGTACCGAGATCCGCTCGGTCGCGCTGACCGGCGGCCCGGTGCGGGTGCGGACGGAGGCGGGGAAGTGGGCGCTGACCGCCTGGCCGTGGCTCACCGACGACGTCGGCGGGCAGGCCGGGACGATCACCATGCGCAGCATGGAGAACGGTCAGGAGCTGCGGGTCACGGCGAACGGCGCCGAGTGGTGCATGTGCAGCCCGGCCTGGTGCCGGGTGATGGTGATGTCCGGCGAGGGCCTGGCCCGGATCGACATGATGCGCCCGGACGGCTCCGACCGGCGGCGGATCGCCGGGCCCGGCGCGCAGTCCGCGGTCACCGACGTGGCGGTGCTGGACCGGTTCGAGGTGCTCTCCGAACCGCGTTCCGACTCCGACCTGACCGGGACTGCGGGGCTCGTGGTGCACGACCTGCAGACCGGTCGCACGGTCGAGCTGGCGAAGGCCGCGGATTTGGCCGCCACCCGCGACGGGATGTTGTGGTGGTCCACCGGCACCCAGGAGACCGCGATCTGGCACACCCTGGACCTGCGCACGATCTGAGCCGGTAGCTCACATCAATACATCGTCATCTTGTCATTAGACGATATTTATTGAAAACCGTTACCGTTTTCAACGTGAAACGAGCGCCATTCATCGTCATGACCGCTGCGGCCGTCGTCCTGGCCGGTTGCGGCTCCGGGGACGCGGACTCGCCGGACTCCGGTTCGGCCGCGGCCGCCGCAAACCGGCTCGCCGTGGTCGCCACCACGCCGGAGGTCGCCGACTTCGTCCGCAACATCGGCGGTGACCGGGTCGACGTCACCCAGATCATCAAGCCCAACGTGGACCCGCACGAGTACGAGCCGACTCCCGCCGACATCAAGGCGATCAGCGAGGCGAAGGTCGTGGTGAAGAGCGGCGTCGGTCTCGAGGAGTGGCTGGACCGGACGATCGAGGCGGCCGGTTTCGCCGGCGCCGTGGTCGACTCCAGCCAGGGCGTGAAGCTGCGCGAGGGCGGCCACCACCACGAGGAGGAACCCGGGCACGCTGAGGAGTCCGGGCACGCTGAGGAACCTGGGCACGCTGAGGAACCTGGGCACGCTGAAGAGTCCGGGCACGCTGAGGAACCCGGGCACGCTGAGGAGGAGCCGGGCCACGCCGAGGAGGAGGCGGGGAAGGAAGGCGCGGAGGAGCACGATCCGCACATCTGGCACGACCCGCGCAACGCCAAGATCATGGCGACGAACATCGAGAAGGGCCTGGCCGCGGCCGCTCCCTCCGACGCCGCCACGTTCGGGAGCAACCTCAGCGCGTACTCCGCGAAGCTCGACAAGCTGGACGCCGACAACGCTGCCGCGTTCGCCAAGCTCACCAACCGCAAGCTGGTCACCAACCACGACGCTTTCGGCTACTACGTGCAGCGGTACGACCTGGAATTCGTCGGTTCGGTGATCCCCAGCCTGGACACCTCCGCCGAACTGTCCGCCAAGCAGCTCAACGACCTGGTCGCCAAGATCAAGTCGACTGGCGCGAAGGCGATCTTCGCGGAGAGCTCGTTGCCGGCCAAGAGCGCGGAGGCCATCGCGCAGCAGGCCGGCGTCAAGGTGGTGGCGGGCGAGGACGCTCTCTACGGCGACAGCCTCGGCGCCGAAGGCACCCCGCAGGGCACGTACCTGGGCGCCGAGGAGCACAACACCCGGGTCATCGTCGAAGCACTGAGTTGAGCGCTGAGGTGAGTACCGAGTTCAGCGCCGAGGTGGGCACTGAAGTGGGCACTGAAGTGGGCGCCGGGATGGGCACGGAGCCAAGCGCCGAGCCAGGCCCCGAACCGGGCGCCGAACCAGGTGCCGAAGTCGTGGCCGCCCTTCATTTCAGCGGAGTCAGCGCCGGCTACCAAGGCACACCGGTTCTCACCGACGTGAACCTCGACCTGCCGGCGGGCCGGCGCCTGGCGCTGGTCGGCCCGAACGGCGCGGGGAAGTCGACGCTGATCCGGTCCGTGGTCGGTCTCGCCGAGGTGCTCGGCGGGACCGCCCGCGTCTTCGGCGGGGAGCCGGCCCGGGCCCGGCACCTCTGCGGGTACGTGCCACAGGTCGGTGACCTCGACCCCGACTTCCCGGTCACCGCCGGGCAGGTGGTGCTGATGGGCCGGTACCGGCGGATCGGCTGGTTCCGGCCGACCCGCGCCGCCGATCGTCGCGCCGCCCGGGACGCCCTGGACCGGGTCGGGCTCGGCGATCAGGCGGGCCGCCGGTTCGGGCTGCTCTCCGGGGGCCAGCGGCAACGGGTGCTGCTGGCCCGGGCGATCGCCGGCGAGCCCCGGATGCTGCTGCTGGACGAGCCGTTCAACGGGGTGGACGCGGTCAGTCAGGAGGCCATCCTGGCGGTCCTGCGCGACCTGACCGCGGCCGGTACGGCGCTGGTGCTCAGCACCCATGACCTGGGGCTGGCCCGGGACCTCGCGGACCTGGTGTGCCTGGTCAACGGTCGGCAGTGGGCGGTGGGCACGCCGGGTGAGGTGCTCACCTCAGATTCTTTGCGCAAGGCGTACGGCGGGCACGCGGTTCAACTCTCCGACGGCGCGACGGTGCTGGTCGACCCATGATTGAACCGTCCACCGTGCTTGCCATCGAACCGCTCATCGAGCCGCTCATCGAACCGCTCATCGAACCGTTCACCGTGCCTTTCATGGGGCGCGCCCTCACCGAGATCGTCCTGCTGGCGCTGATCTGCGGGCCGGTCGGGGTCCTCGTCTTCGTACGGCGGCTGTCCTTCGTCTCGGACGCCCTCACCCACACGGTCTTCCCCGGCGTGGTGGTCGGTTTCGTGGCCGGCGGCATCGACGGGATCTTCCCCGGCGCCCTGGTGGCCGGCCTCCTGACCGCTCTCGTGCTGACCGTGCTGACCCGCGGCGGCGGACTGACCGACGACGCGTCCACGGCGGTCGTACTCACCGCCATGTTCTCGATCGGTGTCGTGCTGGTGTCACGGCGTCAGTCGTACACCTCTGATCTGACGACCTTCCTGTTCGGGCGGTTGCTCACCGTGACCCCGCAGCAGATCGCCGAGACCACCGCCCTGGCCGCGTTGATCCTCGCGCTGCTCGCCCTCGGCGCCCGCGCCATGCTGCTGCGCGCCTTCGACCCGGTCACCGCGGCTGCCGCCGGGTACCGCGTGTTCTGGCTGGACCTGTGGCTCAACGTGATCGTCGCGCTGGTCGTGGTCGCCGCGGTCCGCGCCGTCGGCACCATCCTCGTGGTGGCGCTGCTGATCGTTCCGGCCGCCGCCGCGCGCCTGGTCACGCACCGGCCCGTGGTGATGGCCGTGCTGGGCAGCGGGCTGATCGTGGCCGCCGGTTACGGCGGGCTGCTGGCCAGTTGGTACGCCTCCGTCGAGCACGGGTTCGCGCTCGCCTCGGCGTCCGGTGTGGTGCTGCTCCTGGTCGCCGCCTATCTGATCCTGCTGCTTCTGGGTGCACTGGTCCGCCGGGCACTGGTCCGCGGAGAGCTCTTGCATTTCGTTCCTCGCCGCAGCTCGCCGCCTGCGCCGCCACCGGGAAGGAGGTCCCCGCATGAGCTGGTGGGATGACGCGCTGCACCGTGCGATCGCCGAGGTGGTGCTGGCCGGCGCGCTCGCCGGGCTGGTCGGTGTGCACGTGGTGCTGCGCCGCCTGTCGTTCCTGACGATGGCGCTCACCCACGCCACCTTCCCCGGCGTGGTGATCGCCGCGCTGATCGGCGTGGACCTGCTGCTCGGTGGGATGGCTGCCGGGGTGGCGGTGGTTCTCGGTGTTGCCGCGCTGAGCCGCCGCCCCGGCCAGAACGCCACCGCCGCCACCGGCGTGGTGCTCTCCGCCGGCTTCGCGCTGGGCGCCGGACTGGTCGCCACGCGCAGCGGGTTCAGCCGGGATCTGTCGTCCTATCTGGTCGGCTCGATCCTGACCGTCTCGGTCCGCGACCTGCTCATCACCGCGGTGGTGCTCGTGCTGGTCGCGTCGGCGCTGCTGGTCTGCGCCCGCCCGCTGCTGTTCACCGGCTTCGACGCGGTCGGCGCACGGGCCGCCGGGTACGCCATCGGGGCCTGGACGATTCTGCTCCTGCTGCTGATCGAGGCGGTCGTGGTCGCGCTGGTCCCCGCCGTCGGCACGATCCTGGCCGTCGCCCTGATCGTCGCCCCCGCCGCCGCGGCCCGCCTGTGGACCACCCGCGTGGCGGCGATGACCGGCCTGGCCGTTGTCTTCGCCGTCACTGCCGGGCTCGCCGGCCTGTGGGCCTCCGCGCACTGGAACCTGGCCGCCGGCGCGAGCATCGCCTTGGCCGCCACCGCTGTCCTGGCCTTGTCGGCGTTGCTCACCGCCCTGCCCCGATTGTTCAGGCCGGGGGGAGTGCGGCTGTGGCGAGCGGCATGACCCCGGAGGCACTGCACCAGGCAGTACCCAAGCAGCCAGTGCCCCACGAGCCAGTGCCCCACCAGCCAGTGCCCGACCCGGCGGTTCCTGATCGGCCTGTTCCTGATCGGGCGGTGCTCGACCAGGCAGTACTGGATCGGGCTGTGACCGTGCTGCGCGGCATGGCGTACCAGCATCGCCTGCACCTGCTGATCCTTCTCCAGGACGGCGAGCGCACCGCCGGCGAACTGGCCGCCGCCGTTCCGACCGACCCCACCGCTGTGGCCCACCACCTGCGCAACCTGCTCGACGCGCGCCTGGTGCAGCGACGCCGCCGGGGCCGCAACGTCTTCTACACTTTGCCCGACGACGCCACCTGTCACCTGATCACCGAGGTGCTCCGTCACGCCGGCCGGGACCGGGTGGAGCTTTCCCCGGAAGATCGCGGGAACTGATCCGGGACTCCCGGCGACTAACGGGGCATGTCCAGAGTCGCCATCATCATCACTGCTGTCGCCGCGCTCGCCCTGACCGGCTGCGGCGCCACCGAGGCCGCCGCGCCGGCCGCGCAGCAGGCCGGCCCGCAGGCCACCTCCGCTCCCGGCTCGCCGGCGGCTGCGCTGACAGTTCGGGACCCGTGGGTGAAGGCGGCGGACACCGGCATGACCGCGGCGTTCGGCACGCTCGTCAACAACACCGGCGCCGACGTGACGGTGGCGTCGGCGACCTCACCGGCGTCGCCCATCGAGTTGCACACGATGAGCATGAAGGACGGCAAGATGGTGATGGAGCCCAAGGACGGCGGCTTCGTCGTCAAGGCCGGCGCGACCCACGAACTGGCGCCCGGCGGCGACCACCTGATGCTGCTGAAGCCCGCCGCGCCGGTCAAGCCGGGCGACGAGCTGACCTTCACGCTCAAGCTGAGCAGCGGCGACAGCGTGGAGTTCACGGCGGTCGCCAAGCCGTTCGCCGGCGCCGAGGAGAGCTACGAGCCGGGCACCCACTCGTGACGGTCAGCCGGCGGACCCTGCTGACCGGCGGGGCGGTGGCCGGTCTGGGCGCGGCCGCGGCGGCCGGCGCGGCGGCCGGCGGGGTGGCCGGCGGGGTGGCCGGCGCAACCTTGATCACCAGCGAGCCGCCTGCCCCAGCGCCCGCGTCAGCCGACCTTTCAAAAGGCTCGGGTACGGCCACAGCCTTCGCCACGTCGACGGTGCCGTTTCATGGCGCCCGGCAGGCCGGCGTCACCACCGAGCCGCCCGCGCACGCCGCCTTCGTCGCGTTCACCCTGGCCGCCGGCAGCGACCGCGCCACCCTGGCCCGGATGCTGCGGCTGCTGACCGACGACGCGTCCCGTCTGACCCGGGGCGAGCCTGCGCTCGGCGACACCGAGGCCGAACTGGCCGTACACCCGGCGAATCTGACCGTCACGTTCGGGTTCGGGCCCGGCCTCTACCAGGCCGCCGGTGTGCGCTCGCCGGTCGCCGAGCTGCCCGGCTTCCGCATCGACCGGCTCCAGGACCGCTGGTGCGGCGGCGACCTGCTGCTGCAGATCTGTGCCGACGACCCGCTGACCGTGACCCACGCCCAGCGCATGATGATCAAGGACGCCCGGCCGTTCGGGGCGATCCGCTGGGTACAGCGCGGCTTCCGGCGCAGCCCGGGCGTACACCCCGCCGGCTTCACCCAGCGCAACGTGCTCGGGCAACTGGACGGCACCGCGAACCCGCGGGACGCCGCCATGGAGACCACGGTGTGGAACCCGGACGGCAGCACCACCATGGTCGTACGCCGGATCCGGGCGGAGATCGAGACCTGGGACAAGCTGAGCGTCACCGACAAGGAGGCGTCGATCGGCCGGAAGATGATCTCCGGCGCCCCGCTGACCGGCACAGCCGAGCACGACGAGCCGGACTTCACCGCGCTGGACGAGTCCGGCCTGCCGGTGATGCCGGACTTCTCGCACGTCACCCGCGCCCGCGTCACCGATCCACGGTTCAAGATCCTGCGCCGGCCGTACAACTACGACGAGGCGCCGGACGCGATGGGCCGTCCCGACAGCGGGCTGGTCCTCGCGTCGTACCAAGCTGACATCAACCGGCAGTACCTCCCGATTCAACGGCGCCTAGCCGAGAAGGATCTACTGAACGAATGGACGACACCGATCGGATCAGCGGTCTTCGCCATCCCGCCCGGCTGCGCCGAGGGCGGCTGGGTCGGCGAGCAGGTGCTCTCGTAGCAGGCCTGCTCGCCCTGACCCTGGGCCTTCTGGCGCTGAGCTTCGTCATGCCCGGGCTCGCGTTGTCCGGCACGCCGGCGTGGGCGCACAATGCCCTCGCCGAGGCGTCGCCGGCCAAGAAGGCGACGCTGAAGAAGGCGCCCACCGAGGTGCGGCTGCGGTTCCTGCAGAAGCTGAACCCGGACTACACGACCATCACCGTCAGCGACGCCGGCAAGCAGAAGGTGCCCTCCTCCGCGCCGGAGGTGAAGGACCGGACCGGCACCGTCACGCTGGAGGGCACGCTCCCCAACGGTGTCTACACCGTGGTCTATCAGGTGGTGTCGACGGACGGGCACACGGTCAAGGGCTCCTACGAGTTCACCGTCGACGACCCGTCAGCGCCCGCGGCGACCGACCCACCGGGCCAGGCGCCCGCGGACGATCCCAGCGCCGCGGCCACCGCCACCGCTGCCTCCGAAACTCCCGCTGGCGGCTCCGCTCCAGATGGCTCTGCTCCCGAGGGCTCTGCTCCCGAGGGCTCTGCTCCCGAGGGCTCTGCTCCCGAGGGCTCTGCTCCCGAGGG